>JAEUOH010000041.1 GCA_016790845.1 Dechloromonas sp. | reverse complement strand
ACATCAGCCATGGCGTTCCTCGTTGAAACTGACGGTGGATTTGACCCCGAAACGGCGGAACAGGATGGGCAGCAGCACAAGGGTCAGTGCGGTCGACGTCAGCAAGCCGCCAATCACCACGATGGCCAGCGGGCGCTGCACTTCCGAGCCGGGGCCGCTGGCGAAGAGCATCGGCACCAGGCCGAAGGCGGCGATGCTGGCCGTCATCAGCACCGGTCGCAGCCGGCGTTTGGCGCCTTCGACGACGACTTCGCCGACCGCCATGCCACGCGCCAGCAACTGGTTGAAATAGGTCACCATCACCACGCCGTTGAGCACGGCGATGCCGAGCAGGGCGATGAAGCCGACCGAGGCCGGCACCGACAGATATTCGCCGGAAATCAGCAGGCCGAAGATACCGCCGATCATGGCGAACGGGATGTTGGAGAGCACCAGCAACGCCTGGCGCACCGAGCCGAAAGTCGAGAACAACAGGAAAAAGATCAGCAGCAGGGCCACCGGTACGACGACCATCAGCCGCGCTGCCGCCCGCTGCTGGTTCTCGAACTGGCCGCCCCAGGCCAGCCGGTAGCCCGCCGGCAGCTTGACGTCGCGGGCGACGGCGGCTTTGGCGTCCTCGACGAAGCCGACCAGATCGCGGTCGCGGACGTTGGACTGGATGACGACATAGCGCTGGGCGTTCTCGCGGTCGACCTTGACCGGGCCGTCGACGCGCTCGATTCGGGCGACGCTGGCCAGCGGTACGCTGCCACCGCCCGGCACGGAGAGGCGCAAGGCCTCGAAATCGGCCGGCGAATTGAGCAGACTTTGCGGGCCGCGCAGGACGACCGGCACGCGCCGCCCCTGGTCGATGACGATACCTACATTGCGGCCTTCGAGCAGGGCTTTGAGGTCGTTCTGGATGTCGTCGACATTGAGGCCGAATCTGCCTGCTGCGAGGCGGTCGACCGCAACCTTCAGGTATTGCACGCCGTCGTTCTTGAGCGTGAAAGTGTCTTCGGCACCGGGCACTTTCTTAACCGTCGTGACGATTTCGCCGGCCAGATGGTTCAAGGTCGCCAGGTCGGGGCCGTAAACCTTGATCGCCAGATCGCCGCGCACGCCGGTCAGCATTTCCGACACGCGCATGTCGATGGGTTGTGTGAACGAGAAACCAATGCCGGGGAAATCGGCCATCACGGCGCGCATCTGGTCGGCCAGCCAGGCCGGGTCTGGCTTGCGCCAGGTGTCGCGCGGTTGCAGCACCATGAAGGTATCGGTCTGGTTGAGGCCCATCGGGTCGAGGCCGAGTTCGTCGGCGCCGGCGCGGGCGACGATGGCCTTCACTTCCGGCACTTGGGCCAGAATCGCCTGCTGCACGCGGCTGTCGATGGCGATGGTCTGGTCGAGGCCGATGGACGGCAGTTTTTCCAGTTGCATGATGAGGTCGCCTTCGTCCATCGTCGGCATGAAGCTCTTGCCGAGCAGCAGGAAGGCGCCGGCAGCGGCGGCCAGTGCGATCAGGGCGCCGATCATGTAAGTCCGGCTGTGAGTCAGGGCCGAAGTCAGCACGCGGTCGTAGGCGGCGGCCAGCTTTTTCACCAGCCACGGCTCATGGTGTGCGCCGCGCTTGATGAGGTAGGAGGCGAGCACCGGCACCACGGTCAGCGACAGCAGCAGCGACGAAGCCAGCGCGAAGACGATGGTCAGCGCGACCGGCCCGAACATCTTGCCTTCCAGCCCCTGCAAGGTGAGCAGCGGCAGGAAGACGATGATGATGATGACGATGCCCGAGGTGACCGGCGCGGCGACTTCGCTGGCAGCGCGGAAGATCAGGTGCAGCGTCGGCAGGTTTTCCTGGGCTTCGGCGAGTTGGCTTTCGACGTTTTCGACGACGACCACCGCCGCATCGACCAGCATGCCGATGGCGATGGCGAGGCCGCCGAGGCTCATCAGATTGGCCGAAAGGCCGTACATGCGCATCAAAATGAAGGTGGCGAGGGCCGACAGCGGCAACATCAACGCGACGACCAGCGCCGCGCGCAGGTTGCCGAGGAAGGCGAGGAGCAGCAGGACGACCAGCACGATGGCTTCGAGCAGCGCCTTGGCGACGGTGCCGACAGCGCGCCCGACCAGATTGCTGCGGTCGTAGAAGGGTTCGATGGTGACGCCTTGAGGCAGCGTCGGCGCGATCTCGGCCAGCCGCGCCTTGACGCCGGCCACGACGCTCTGCGCATTGGCGCCGCGCAGCCCGAGCACCAGCCCCTGCACCGCTTCGCCCTGCCCATTGCGGGTCACCGCGCCGTAGCGGGTGAGGGCGCCGAAACGCACTTCGGCAACATCGCCGACGCGCACTACCTTGCCGTCGTTTGCCTGCAAAACGATGGCTTTGACGTCGTCGACCGTGCGGATTGCCCCTTCGGCGCGCACCAGCAGCGCTTCCTCGCCGTCGTTCAGGCGGCCGGCACCGTCGTTGCGGTTGTTGCTTTCCAGCACCATTTGCAGGTCTTTCAGCGCCAGCCCGCGTGCGGCCAGGCTTTGCGGTTGCGGAACGACTTCAAAGGTGCGCACCTCGCCGCCCAGACTATTGACGTCGGCAACGCCGGGAATGGTGCGCAACTGCGGGCGGATCACCCAGTCGAGCAGGGCGCGCTTTTCGGCCAGCGGCAGGTCGCCCTCGATGGTGAACATGAACATTTCGCCGAGCGGCGTGGTGATCGGCGCCATGCCGCCGGTGGCGCCGGGCGGCAGGTTGCCCTGCGCGGCGGCCAGGCGTTCGCCGACCTGCTGGCGCGCCCAGTAGATGTCGGTGCCATCCTCGAAATCGATGGTGATGTCGGTCAGCGCGTATTTGGAAGTCGAGCGCAGCAGGCGCTGCTTGGGGATGCCGAGCATTTCCTGCTCGACCGGCACGGCGAGGCGGGTTTCGACTTCCTCCGGCGTCATGCCCGGCGCCTTCAGGATGATCTTGACCTGCGTCGTCGACACATCGGGGAAGGCGTCGATCGGCAAGCCGCGAAAGGCCTGAATGCCGGCGCCGACCAACATGGCGGTCAGCACCAGCAGCAATAGCCGCTGGGTCAGCGAAAAGCGGATCAGCGCGGCCAGCATTATTCGCTGCCGACGCCGGTCAGCATGGCCTTGAGCCCGGAAACGCCCTTGACTGCAACACGCTCGCCGGCCTGCATGCCGTCGACCAGCACGCTGTCGCCGCCCTGGCTGACGATGCGCACGGGACGGGCGGCGAAGCTCACGCCTTTGTCGTCGCTGGCGGTCTGCACGAAGGCCCAGGTTTTGCCGTCATGGCGTACCAGCGCGGCGGCCGGCAGGCGTTGTTGCTGCTTGCCTGCCGGGCTGGCGATTTCGACTTCCAGCACCTGGCCGGCGCTCAGGGCTTCGGCGCCCTTGGTGACTTCGGCGCGCAGCAAAGCCGTCTGGCTGGCCGGGTCGACCGCGCGGCCGATGGCGATCAGTTTGCCGCTGATGTCGCGGTCGGCCAACTTGATCGGCATGCCTTCCTTGAGCATGGCGGCGACTGCCAGCGGCACCTGAATTTCCAGCCACAGCGGCGTGAGTTTGGCGATGCGGTAGATCAGCGTCGCCGCTTCAACGCGCTGGCCGAGTTGCCCGCCTTGTTCGAGCACGACGCCGTCGATGGGTGCGGTCAACGCCAAAAAAGGGCCTAATTTGCCCGGCGCGATGCCGGCCAGCGCCAGCCCTTGCTGGCGTTCGCTGGCTTGCGCGGCGGCCTGGTTGGCAGCGGCACGGGTGGCTTGCAGGCGGGATTCGGCGATCAGGCCTTCGGCGAAAAGCTGTTCGTCGCGTTTCAGGCTCTGGCGCAGCAGAGCGGACTGGCTGCCCGCCTGTAAGGCATCGCGCTGCAGTTCCAGCGCCTGCGGACTGGCGAGGCGGGCCAGCACCTGGCCTTTTTTGACGGAAGCGCCGGGCGAAACGGCGAGCATTTCGAGCATGCCGCCGACCGGCGCGGCAACGACGCGCATCTGTTCATTCGGCACCAGCACGCGGGCCGGATAGACGCCCTGGCGCCCTTGGTCGGCCTGGCCGACGACGGCGGTTTCGACGCCCAGCGCGCGTATCTGGGCGGCTTGCAGCATGAGCGCTTCGCCGGCCACCGCCGGGCCGGTAAATAGGACGACCAGCAGCGCGGACAGGCGGGACGATCGGGAAATGGCTTGGAACATGGCGCGACTCGCGTAGGTGCAGCGGGCGAGTCTATTTTGCCCAGATTAATGTTTCCTTAACGATGGCCGGCGAGGCCGGCCAATCAGCTATTTCCGGCCGAATCTGAGCAGTTTGCGAAAGAGCCGCCGCCAGACGCGGGGCGGTTTCGGGCTGGGCAGCGCAAGCCGCACGAGTTTGACGCCGGGTTCGTCGGTGTCGTCGATCAGGAAACCCATGGTGCGTGCCAGCCTGAGCATGGCCTGGTTGTCGGCGAGAACGTAGCCCTCCATTTCGCGCAGCCCGCGCCGCGCGGCTTCGCGGATCAGAACGCGAAGAATCCGGTGGCCGATGCGCTGGCCTTGCCAGGCGTCGCCGATCAGCAGCGAAAATTCGCAGCGCCGACCGTCGCTTTCGTGCACGAATCGGCCGCCGGCCAGCGGGATTTCCTTGCCCTTTTCCTTGCGCACGACGACCAGCGCGAACTCGGTCGCGGAGTCGAAATGGGTCAGGCGATGCACCATTTCGTCGGAAACTTCCCTGGCCGCGCTGAAAAAGCGATTGCGTCGCGATTCTCTGGAGAGCTGGCCGAGCGATTCCTTGAGCAGTGGGGCATCGCTCTTCAGCATCGGGCGCAGGGTCATCCGGGTACCGTCGGCGGCCCGCCAATGTTGCGGCTTCATGGCGTCATGCCTTGCTTGTGCCTGTCCGCCTTATACGCGAAGCAGCGCGATTTTCAGCGGCGCCTGTCCGTCATGGCTGGGGAAGTCGTCTTCCGGAGCGATCCATTCGATTTCGCGAATCGTCCGCCCGGCCTTGGCCGCACAGCGTTGAAGCTGATCGGCCCAGACCTCGCGGCTGATCTGGGCGGCGTTGTTGCAGCAGATCAGCGTGCCGCCCTCGGCGGTGCATAACAGCGCCGGTTTCATCAGCGCGGCATAATCGTTGACGATATCGACGACGCCGAACGGGCTCTTGGCATAGCGCGGCGGATCGAGGAAAACGAGGTCGAAGGCGCGTTTTTCGAGCTTGGGGAAGGCCGGCATCTTCTTGCCGCGCACCATGCCCGGCTGGGCGATGCCGGCCAGTTGGCGCATAGCGGCGAAGGCATCGCTGTGCACGAAGCGCAGCCGGATCGGCAGGTCGTTGAGGCGGGCGTTGTCCTTGCCGATCTTGAGGCTGGATTCGGCGAAATCGACGTTCACCACATGGGCTGCCCCGCCCTTGGCGGCCGCGATGCCGACGCCGCAAGTGTAGGCGAACAGGTTGAGCAAGGACTTGCCGGCGGCCTCCTGCATGACGCGGCGGCGGCCGGCGCGCAGGTCGAGAAAGAGCCACGGGTCCTGGCCGGCGTGGCGGCCCTGCACCAGGTAGCGGATGCCCATTTCGCGGAATTCGCGTGGCTTCTGTGCCTCGGCCAGCACCTCGGACGGCAGCGGGTTGGCGACGCGCGAATTGGCACCGCTGCGGTCGTTGTAGATGGCGACCAGGCCGGGCAGGGTATCGGCGAAGAAGCGTTCGATGGCGACCCGGTCATGGCTGTCGAGCGGCGCGTGGAAAGTCTGGATCAGCAGCAGGTCGCCGTAGCGGTCGACGGTCAAACCGGGGCAGTTTTCAGTACTGCCGTTGAACAGGCGGTACGCGTTGGTATCTTCGGAATGCAGACGCTCGATGAGCGGATGGCGGGCGTCGAAGGCGGTTTGCAGGAGGTCGGTCAGTTGCTGGGATGGCATGGGTGCTTTCACGGAGTGGTTGCAGCGATCAGCGTGCGATCGCCGGAAAGCCGTGTAGGCCGCCATTCTACCGGTTTGCGTCGGGCTCCGCCGGTTCGAGAGCAGCCCACCGTTTCCAGTGGCCGCAGGCGGAGCGGGCGCGGCGCTCGGAATTATCCCAACCGCCACCGATGCAGAGGCCGGTCGCCGTCTCCGAGTCGATCAACACGACATCCGGCGTCGTACCAGGCTGGCGCTCGCCCTGCCAGCGTTCGCAACTGGCGCAGCGCTTGCGGTCGACGGCCTGGGTCAGCAAGTTTTCGCGGCCTGGCAGGCGGAGATGCTTTGCGTGGCGGGCACGATGGCACCCTTGTCGGCAATCCAGCCCTTGATGCCGCTCTTGACGTTATAGACCTTGGCGTAGCCTGCTTGCTGCGAGAGGAACTGGCTGACCGGCTTGGTGCGGTTGCCGGAACGGCAGATGACGACGACCGGATCGCCCGGCTTGGCTAGCGGCTTGACCTTGTCCAGCCAGGCGGCCGGATCGGCCTTGCCGCGTTCGTCGAAGAAGGTGAGCAGTTTGCTGTCGGGGAGGATGCCGGTCTCTTCCCACTCCGGTTTGGTGCGAATGTCGATGACGGTGACGCCGCTTTTCATCAACTGCGCCAGTTGGGCATTGTCGATGTCGATGACCTCGGCCTGTGCGGCCAGCGCCGAGAGGGCGAGGCAGTAGGAAAGCAAAAATTTACGCATGGCGGTCTCCTGAATAAGTGTTTGCTGATTATAGCCAGTCGGCTAAATGACTTTCCTTCTCTGGGATAATCCGAACTTTTTAGAGTTCCCCAGATGGCGCTGAAATCCACCGTTTTCAAGGCCGAGGTACAGTTGGCCGATCTCGATCGCCAGCATTTTGGCGATTATTCGCTGACGCTGGCGCGCCACCCGTCGGAAACCGACGAGCGGATGATGATCCGCCTGCTGGCTTTCCTGCTGAATGCTTCGGAAACCCTGGTTTTCGGACGCGGGCTGTCGACCGAAGACGAGGCCGACCTCTGGGACATCGATGCCACCGGCAGCATCGAACGCTGGATCGACGTCGGACTGCCCGACGAAAAAGCCGTTCGCCGTGCCTGCAACCGCGCGCGCCATGTGGTTGTGCTGAGCTATGGCGGCCGTGCGGCGGAAATCTGGTGGCAGCAGAATGCCGGCAAACTGGCGAACCAGAAAAACCTGCGCGTCCTGTCGCTGACGGTCGATGAAGGCAAGGCGCTGGCCGGCCTGGCGGAGCGCGGCATGCGCCTGCAATGCACGGTGCAGGACGGCGTGGTCTGGCTGGGAAGCGACAGCCAGCACCTGGAAATCGCACCAAGGATTCTGCTGGCGCCGGATTCGGCTTAGAATGCCGCCTGGATTCTCCGGGTTCAAGACCGATATTTATTTCGTGAGGTGGGTATGGCTGCAAATGATGATGACGAATCGACAGCGGTAGTCGTTGGCGTATTGGCCGGGATTGCGCTGGCCGTGTTAGCGGTGGTCTACGCTGGTAGCGCCGGCAAGGCTGTCAAGCCGAAGGCGGCGCCAGTTGCCGTGCAGGCGGCTGAAGAGCCCGAAATCGCGCCGGTCGGCGAGGCGCTGGTCAAGGTGTTTTTCGCGGTGGATTCGGCGACGCTGGAAGTGGTCGACAGCCAGGGTGTGGTCGTCAAGACGGTCGAGGTGCTCAAGCTTCAGCCCAAGGCCATCGTGCTGCTCTCCGGCTTCCACGATCCGTCCGGCGACGCCGCGCACAATGCCGAACTGGCCAAGGCCCGTGCACTTGCCGTGCGCGATGCGCTGGTCGCGGCGGGTGTCGAACCGGCGCGCGTCAAGCTGCGCAAGCCGGAATCGACGGTAGGCAGCGGCAGCCCGGAAGAGGGACGGCGGGTCGAAGTGCGCGTCCAGTAAAGGCGCTGCGACCATTCAAAAGCGGGCTGCGGCCCGCTTTTTTCATTTGGCGCGGCGGATCAGGTTCCAGATCAGTTCAGCACCGGAGGCGACCAGGTCGCCGACGTCGATATCCTCAATGCGCCCTTGTCGTTTTTCGCGCTGATAGCGGGATTTGTCGCGTTCGCGCATCACGATGGCGTCGCCGAGCAGTTCGACATCGCGCGTTGTCCGGCGGACCTCGGCGTGCTGATAACGGCTCAGCGCCTGTTCGACGGCGGCCGGGTCGAGGATGGCGATCGGTGCGCGGCAATGGGTGCAGGCGTGATCCTTGCGGATGTCGACCGGCGCACCGCAGCCGCTGCAGCGGATGGTGCCGACCTTGGCCGCCAGTTCGCTGATCTCGGCGGCGGAAAGTTGGCGGACGAAGCCCTTTTCGATCATGAACTGGGCAAAGGTCGTGAAGCGCCCGTGTTTTTGCAGGCAGCGGTGGTAATTGAATTTGCCGCCGTGCTTGGCGACATCCAGCCCGGCCAGCAGCCTGTCGTTACAGCGCGGGCAATGCAGCGGGTCGCGCAGGGGTTGGTGCTGGGCATCGCGGTGTTCGTGGATCAGCTTGAACAGCTCGATGATGCCGCCCGGCGTGATCTGCACGCTCTCGAAATCGTCGAACCAGATGGCCTGACAGTCGAAGCAGAGATCGAGCACGACCTCGCCGTGGTGCAGCCGCTCAAGGCGCTGCTTGACCATGATTTTCCGGCAGGAAGGGCAGGGTGTCGGTTTCATCGGGAAGGCACTGGGGGCAGGGAATCGGGGAACGAAAGGCTGAGGCGAAACTATAACGCAGCCCGCAGTCGGCAATCATTCGGGCTATTGCAAGTGCCCGGCCGCCTGTTGCGGTCGACGTGAAAAAAGGGGCGAAAATCAAAAGCTGGCGGAAGCGATAGCCATATCATCATCGGTTAATATTCAACGTTTCGCCATTCAGGAAGTGCCGCCGTGGAAATTGCCGATCCTGCCCAGGAGATGCTGGTCAACGAAATCAAGCTGATGCTCGCCGAACTGCCTTTCGATGGGGCCGAGGTGCTCGAACTGGGCTGCGGCAAGGCCGAAAAGACGCGCCTGCTGGCCGAAACCGGCCGTGTGAAGGAGATCGTGGCACTCGAAGTCGATGATATCCAGCACCAGCGCAACCTGCAGATCGACGACCTGCCGAACGTTCATTTCAGCCACGGCGGCGCCGAAGCCATTCCAATGGCCGACAACAGCGTCGACATCGTGCTGATGTTCAAGTCACTGCATCATGTTCCGACAGAGCACATGGACGCTGCACTGGGCGAGATCGCCCGCGTCCTCAAGCCGGGTGGTCTGGCGTGGATTTCAGAACCGGTTTTCGCCGGTGAGTTGAACGAAGTCTTTCGCTTGTTTCACGATGAAAAGGCGGTCCGCGAAGCCGCCTTCGCCGCCATCCGCAAGGCCGTGGACGATGGCCGACTTGGCCTCGAAAAGCAGCTGTTCTTCAATACCCGCAGCTTTTTCGAGAATTTCGATCAGTTCGACCGGAGAATGATCCAGGTGACGCACACCAGCCATCAACTCGCCCCCGACCTGTATCGGCGGGTGCAGGAGAAATTCGAGTCCTACCTGACGCCCGAGGGGGCCACCTTCCTTAATCCGCAACGGGTGGATTTGCTGCGCAAACCTGCCTGACGTAGGCTCAAGCGGCTTGAGCGAGTCCTTTAGGGAAGAAAGTCGCTGTCGGACGGCGGGATGCCAGCAGCCGTGAAGAAATCCGGCCCCAGTTCCGAAATGGCCTGGCCACGGCAGCGCAGCGTCGCCCGCCGCTTGCCGTCCCTGTCGACAGCGACACCGGCGACTTCGCCTTCGCCTTTGATCCAGAAAGAATAAACGTTGTAGCGGTACAAGCCGCGCTCGAATTCGATCCAGGCGCCGCCGCCGCCGGCCAGTGCGCTGCTCCCGGCGCGGAAGGCCGGGGTTTCGCCCGCCGCCGGGTAATTGAGTTCGGGTGGTTTGCCGGGCCGCCCGAAGCGGTATTGCAAAGCCGCCGATCCACCGCTGGGCCGGGTTGCTTCGCACAGCGATACGACTTTGGTGCCGACCGGGCAGGCGAAGACGGTCTTCTCATCGGGCTGGCAGAGCGACTCGGCCAGCCCGGTTTTCGGGGCCGCAAGCAGAATCGCCAGTAGTGCGGCGCCGAGGAGGGCGTGCGGGAGCGCGAAATTCTTCAGAGCAGTTTTTCCCCGCGCAGGAAGGCCGACGTGAATTCGGCCAAGCCATGTCGGCCGCCATTGACCAGCTTTCTGGCGGTGGCGAAGTCGCGTTCGAGCAGCGCGGCCTTGATCTTGAGCTCCTTGTTCTTCAGGAAGCAGGCCAGAATCAGGCCGGCAGTCGATGCGTCGTTGGCCTTGTCGGGATGGTTCTCGAGGTCGACGCCGATTTGCGCGCCGATTCGCCGGTAGTTGTCGCGGCCGGTCAACTGGATGTAGCCGCGTCCCTTGTAACTGGCGCCATCCGGTTTGCCCCGGTTGCCCAGGTCGCGACGGTTGTCGTAGAGGTCGAAGGGGTGGCCGCGCGGCGAAGTGTTGTAGCGCGAGACATATTCGTCGATCGGTTTGAAGCCCGCCGTCTCGGCGGCGATGGTGCCGAGCGCCATCAGCACCATCTGCTTGTCCGTGAGGCCGAAGTGCGTCAGCCCGGCCACGAGCGGCGGCAGGTTGGCCTCGATGTCCGTCAGCCGGGCGCCGGGCAGCATGCGCGCTGCGATTGCGGTGGTGATGTTCCCGGACACCGCAGGCAGCGAGGCATCGGGCGTCAGCCCCAGGCGCGCCTGCGTGCGCGGGCCGGCCAGGCCGTCGATCAGCAGGTCGCCTTCGCTTTGCTGGAAGGCGCGCACCGCGGCATCCGTGCCTACACCGAAAATGCCGTCGATCTTGCCGGGAGGGAAGCCACGGTCAGCTAGTGCCCGTTGCAGCGCGGCGACATCGTCACCCGTCATCAGCGCGCCGTCCAAAACAAGTTGCAGGGTTCTCATGATTGCTGCCTCCATCGTCAGGCGGAACGGTCAGGATTCACTGTGTTTGGAAATTCCAATGCCATTCAAGCACAATTCGCATCGGATACCAATCCAAACCGTCGGCATGCGGATGGGCGCCGGGATGACTGCCTTTCAGACCGCCCGGATTGCCCCGAGGTTCAACTTGACACCCTTCTTCATCTTGCCGACCACATGCATCTCGCAGGCCTTGCAGTCGAACTTGAGGATCAGTTTTTCGCTGCCGTTGATCAGCGTCATCGGGTCCGGCTTCAGGTGCTTCACTTCCTTGGGGCACAGATTGAAGCTGTAGCGC
>JAEUOH010000173.1 GCA_016790845.1 Dechloromonas sp. | reverse complement strand
GACTCATAATCCTTTGGTCCAGGGTTCAAGTCCCTGCGGGCCCACCAGCAATCCAAGTGTTCGGGCCAATCTTCAAGGATTGGCCCGGCGCCGTTCAATAATCATCCCCATGCCTCGACAGCCGCTCCGGCCAATCGGGGTGACAAGTTTTTACCGGCATCACTCCTGAAAGCTCACGACATGCACACCGATTCCATCCTCTTGCACCTGAAAAAACACGGCCAATTGCTCGATGCGGATATCGCCAAGGGCACCGGCATCGCCTTGTCCGACGTTCGCAACTCGCTGCTAGAACTGTCCGCGCAAAAAGCCATTTCGATGTGCAGCATGACCGTCTTCAAAAATGGGACGCCCATCGAGGGGATGTTCTGCCGCGTTTCCGGCTACATGCCATCTGCCGCCCCGGGCCGCAAACCCGGTGTCAAGCCTCAGGAATAATTGTCGCCCGGCCTGTCCGTTCGCGGTGGCAGTCAACTACGGCAAACGGCGCCAACTGCGATAGGCACGAATCGCCATCGGCGCGAGCAACACGATACCGCCTGGAACGACCAAGGCTGCCAGTACTAAAGAGGCGGTCCGCAGTGACTTCATGGCAACCATTCTCCTCCCGGAATCGGTTGCCACATGTGAGTTGTTTCACGCAGTCACAGAAATCGACACCCAAGAAAGCCTTTGGGCATGACTTTGGCAAGTCACCGCTTACCCGTATCATTCGTCGGCTGCTCGGTCCCAAGCGCCCCTATTTCCGCACGCACCTCTGGCGTTTCATCCGCCGGGTAATCTGCGTGTGCGACACCGCCAAGCGTACCTCCCAAGCTGCCGGCAATCAGCAAGGATTGCAGCACAACCCGGCCAGCCCGTTTCAGGCGAGGCAAGTCCGGGCGTTCGGGAGCAAGATCGAAATACCTTCTTGAAATCCGAAGAAAATCTTTGACAACATCGCTCTGCCGGTAGCTTGGATTCGGCATGGGCTGCTCCTCCGCAAAAAGCACAGCACCCATCTTCGCGAAGAACGATGCGTTTGCCAGCACGCTTTTTGCAACGACTTGTATCTTTTTGTGTCGCCAGCTCATGAACAGTGTCGGGAGCAAGTTGCCACAACTCGGCAGTTGCCTACATCTTGTTGGTCAGTGACCAGATGTCGGTGATCTTGAGGACAAACTGCGGAAACTGCTTGTCGTGCTCCTGCATCAGTCTGAATAGCGCCACCACGACATCCTCGGGAAACCCCTGGCGGTGTCCATCGCGCTTGTCGTTCATCAGCTCGTTCGTGTATTCGCAAAAGGCGGAACTACCCCAAGTCACCAGAATTTTTTGACCGATGCGCGGGAACCTCGAATTGATGCTGCTAAATTCTTTATTGTTGGCGAGCACGCTCTCGTTGGTTTCGACAGACGCCGTCGCGTACTTCGGAAACTCCTTTTCGTGTTCCGCCTTCAGGCTCGACAAAACGAACCGGAAGTCATCCTTGTCTGCGGCATCTGCACGCCCACCAGACATCATTTCGTTGATGTAGCCCCCCAACTCCTGGCTACCCCACAAAACGATGAGGCGCTCGACCACATCCGGGAAGCGCGCATTCAATCGTCGAAACAATTCGTTTTTGCTCAACATGCCCATCTCCAGCACTGGCGACCTTGATGATCCATGGATGTAGATGATAACCCCGCGTCACGCCGGCCGGTAAACGGGAAAGGCCCGCATCGCTGCGGGCCTCGGTATTGCTGGTGGTGATGGGCAGAATCGAACTGCCGACCTATGGGTTATGAATCCATCGCTCTAACCGTCTGAGCTACATCACCACGCTTTAAGGGCGTGGATTATAGTTTGCCGGGACTTCTTCGGTCAATGAGTTTTCCGGTCGGTTATAATCTGCGACAAGTTGCACCTTCCGATTTTTGCCTCTCCGGCACCCCCTGATTCTGCAAAGTAGTTTATCCATGCCAAAGAAATTATTCATCCGCACTTTCGGGTGCCAGATGAATGAGTACGATTCGGACAAGATGGCCGATGTGCTCAATGCCGCCGAAGGTATCGTCAAGACCGACAATCCTGAAGACGCCGACATCATCCTGTTCAATACCTGTTCGGTGCGCGAAAAGGCGCAGGAAAAGGTGTTCCACGATCTCGGCAGGGTGCGCCACTTGAAGCAACTCAATCCGAATCTGGTCATTGGCGTCGGCGGCTGCGTCGCCAGTCAGGAAGGCGATGCCATCGTCGCCCGCGCACCCTACGTCGATGTCGTCTTCGGTCCGCAGACGCTGCACCGGCTGCCGCAACTGATTGCTGAACGCAAAACCAAGGGCAAGGCGGCGGTCGATGTGTCGTTCCCGGAAATCGAGAAATTCGACGCGATGCCGCCTGCGGAAATCAAGGGCGCCTCGGCGTTCGTGTCGATCATGGAAGGCTGTTCGAAGTTTTGTACCTTCTGCATCGTGCCCTACACCCGCGGTGGCGAGGTCTCGCGCCCGTTCGACGATGTGCTGACCGAAGTGGCCGATCTGGCCGCGCATGGCGTCAAGGAGGTCACCCTGCTCGGCCAGAACGTCAATGCTTACCGTGGCGATATGGAAGGCAGCGAGGAAAAAGCCGATCTGGCCATGTTGATCGAGTACATCGCCGAAGTGCCGGGAATCGAGCGTATTCGCTACACCACCTCGCATCCGCGCGAAATGTCGCAACGGCTGATCGACACCTACGCGACGGTACCCAAGCTGGTATCGCATTTGCACCTGCCTGTGCAGGCCGGTTCGGACCGCGTGCTGGCGGCAATGAAACGCGGCTACACCACGCTCGAATACAAGTCCATCGTCCGCAAACTGCGCGCCGCGCGCCCGGACATATCGCTTTCCACCGATTTCATCGTCGGCTTCCCCGGCGAAACGGACGAAGACTTCGAAAAGACCATGAAGCTGATCGACGACGTCGAGTTCGACGCTTCCTTCTCCTTTATCTACAGCCCACGCCCCGGCACGCCAGCGCTGGAACTGGAGGACAGCACGCCGGCCGAGGTCAAGTCGGCACGTCTGAGCCGCCTGCAGAAGCGTATTGACGAACTGGCGCAGGTTGTCAGCAAAGCCATGGTCGGCTGCGCTCAGCGCGTGCTGGTCGAGGGCACCTCGAAGAAGGACGCCACCGAGCTGGCCGGGCGTACGGACAACAACCGCATCGTCAATTTCGCTGGCAACCCGCGTCTCATCAATACTTTCGTCGATGTGCGCATCACGTCGGCACTGTCGCACAGCCTGAGGGGCGAAATTGTCATCCGAGAAGACTAAGACGGCCCCCAAGAGCAAGCCGGTGCAGGTCGCCCTGTCGCCGGTGGACAATGTTCTGCTGGCCAACCTGTGCGGCCCGCTTGACGAAAACATCCGGCAGATCGAAACCGGTTTCGATGTCGCCATCAAGCGGCGCGCCGAGCGGTTTTCCATTTTGGGCGAAAAATCGGCGTTGACCGCAGATGCCCTGCGCCATTTCTACGCGATGGCACGCAAGCCGCTGTCGATCGATGAAATCCAGCTCGGCCTGATCGAGTTTCTCAATGCCCCGGTACGCCGCATTTCCCGCGCCGCCGATGGCCCGGTGGACGGCCCGCAACTGCTCACGCGCAAGACCGACCTGCACGGCCGCACGCCACGTCAGGTGGCTTACCTGAAAGCGATCCAGGAGCACGACATCACCTTCGGCATTGGCCCGGCCGGCACCGGCAAGACCTATCTCGCCGTCGCCTCGGCTGTCGACGCGCTGGAGCGCGACATGGTCGAGCGCATCATCCTGACCCGGCCGGCAGTCGAGGCCGGCGAGCGGCTCGGCTTCCTGCCCGGCGACCTGACGCAGAAAATCGACCCCTACCTGCGCCCGCTTTACGACGCGCTGTACGACCTGATGGGCCACGAACGCGCCAGCCGGCTCTACGAAAAGAACGCCATCGAGATCGCACCGCTCGCCTTCATGCGCGGGCGCACGCTGAACCACGCCTTCATCATCCTCGACGAGGCGCAGAACACGACGCCGGAGCAGATGAAGATGTTCCTGACGCGTATCGGCATTGGCGCCAAGGCCGTCGTCACCGGCGACCTGACCCAGGTCGACCTGCCCAAGGGGCAAAAGAGCGGCCTGCGCGAAGCGCGCGACATCCTCAAGGACGTGCGCGGCCTGGCCTTTACTGAATTCCTGAAAGAAGATGTCGTGCGCCACCCGCTGGTCGCCCGCATCGTCGCCGCCTATGAATCCCACACCAAGCAGACGTCTTGATCTTTCGGTGCAATACGCCTGTAACCGCGAGGGACTACCCTTGCGAACTGATTTCGTGCGCTGGGCGCGCGCGGCACTGGCCGGTGGCGGCGTGGTCACCATCCGCCTGGTCGATGCCGACGAGGGCCAGACGCTCAACCGCGACTATCGCGGCAAGGACTACGCGACCAACGTGTTGTCGTTTCCCTACGAAACGACGCCGCGTGTGATCGGCGATCTGGTCATCTGCCCGAACGTCGTGGCCCGCGAGGCTGGCGAGCAGAACAAGCCGCTGGCCGCCCATTACGCGCATCTGACGGTGCATGGTATGCTGCATTTGCAGGGCTTGGATCATGACAATGACGATGATGCCCAGGCCATGGAAGACGAAGAAAGGAAGATTCTCGCCGCACTTGGGTTCCCTGATCCCTACGCGACCTAAACACTATGGACAGTGACAGTAAACCCGGCTTTATCGAACGCCTGACTTCGCTGCTGCTGCGCGAACCCGAGGATCGCGAGCAACTGCTCGAAATCCTGCACGGCGCCTACGAGCGCAACCTGATGGATGCCGATGCGCTGACCATCATCGAAGGGGCGCTGGCCGCTTCCGACACCCGCGTCACCGACGTGATGATTCCCCGCGCGCAGATGGACGTCATCGACGTCGACGATCCGATCAAGGAAATCGTCCCGGTGGTCATTGAAGCTGCCCACTCCCGCTTCCCGGTGGTCGACGGCGATCGCGACAACGTGCTGGGCATTCTGCTCGCCAAGGACTTGCTACGCATCCATACCGAAGAGAGTTTCGACCTGCGCGACTGGCTGCGCCCGGCCGTCTTCATCCCGGAATCCAAGCGACTCAACGTGCTGTTGCGCGAATTCCGCGTTTCGCGCAACCACATGGCCATCGTCGTCAATGAATACGGCGGCGTCGCCGGGCTGGTCACCATCGAGGACGTGCTGGAACAGATCGTCGGCGACATCGAGGACGAGTACGACTTCGACGAAGCGCACGACAACATCCGCCTCGATTCCACCGGCCGCTACCGGGTCAAGGCGCGCACCGAGATCGAGGATTTCAACACCGCCTTCTCGACAGAATTTTCGGACGAAGAGTTCGACACGGTTGGCGGCCTGATACTGCGCCATCTTGGTCGCGTGCCCAAGCGGAACGAAAACATCGACATCGACGGCATCCGCTTCCAGGTGCTGCGCGCCGACAGCCGCCGCCTCTACACGCTGCTCGTGACGCCCCCGCCCAAACCCGTTGCCGGTGCCGATTAGCGCGTCTGGCAAGCCGGCAGCGCGCCTTGGCTTCGCTGCCGTCATCGGCGCCGTTGGCGTTCTCTGCTTCGCCCCGTTCGGCTTCTTCTGGCTGGCGCCCGCAATCTGGCTCGGCTTGTTTCAGCTCTTGCGCGCTGCCGGTTCGGTGCGCCAGGCGGCACTCTGCGGGCTGGCCTTCGGCCTCGGCTTCTTTTTAACAGGCGTTTCGTGGGTCTATGTCAGCCTCTCGGTCTTCGGCGGCATGCCCTGGTGGCTGGCCGGCATCGCCGCCTTCCTGTTCTGCGCCGTCATGGCGGTGTTCCCGATGCTGGCCGGCGCCCTGTTCAAGCGCTGGCAACCTGAAACCTTCTGGCGCCAGGTGTTGTATTTCGCCGCCCTGATTGCTGCGGTCGACTGGCTCAGAAGCTGGATTTTCACGGGCTTTCCGTGGCTGGCCGTCGGCTATTCGCAGGCACCGACCAGCCCCCTGGCCGGCTTCGCGCCGCTGCTCGGCGTGCATGGCCTGTCGCTGCTGGTCGCGCTGGCCGGTGCCGCGCTGGCACGCTGGCGCAGCGGTCTGATCATCGTCGGACTGCTCGCCGCCAGCGGCTTCGGGCTGCGCCAGATTCTCTGGACGCAACCCGTCGGCGAGCCGGTCAGCGTGGCGCTGATCCAGGGCAACATCCCGCAGGAAATGAAGTTTCGTCCGGAAGCCTTCATCCGCACGCTCAATCTCTATCTGGAACTGATCGAGCGGCACCCGGCACAACTGACCATCCTGCCCGAAACCTCGCTGCCGATTTTCTTCGACCAACTGCCGCCGGCCTACCTGGAAGCCCTGAACGACGCAGTGCGCGCCCACGGCGGCAACCTAATCACCGGCGCCCTGACCGGCGACCATGACGCTTACTGGAATAGCGCGGTCAGCCTTGGCAGTTCGCCGACGCAGACCTACAGCAAGCGCCACCTGGTGCCTTTCGGCGAATTCATTCCCCCCGGCTTCGCCTGGTTCATGGCTTATGCCAACATTCCGATGTCCGGCTTTTCGCGCGGACCGGATGCCCAGCCGCCCCTGGCGCTCGGCGGACAGCAGGTTGCGGTCAACATCTGCTACGAGGACGTTTTCGGCGAGGAGATCATTCGCGCGCTGCCGCAGGCCGGCATCCTCGTCAACCTCTCCAACACCGCATGGTTCGGCCGCTCCCTGGCGCAACCGCAGCACCTGCAGATCGCCCGCATGCGCGCCGTCGAGACCGGACGCCCAATGCTGCGCGCCACCAATACCGGCATGACCGCCGCCATCTCCGCCGACGGTTCGCTACAAGCCGCGCTGCCGCCCTTCACCCAAGGTGTGCTGGAAACCGAAGTCCGCGGCTACCAGGGCATGACGCCCTACGCCCGCTACGGCAACCTGGGTTTCCTGGTGCTGCTCGCGCTCGTCCTGCTCGCCAGCCAGTGGCCGCGCAAACCCAGGGCGCGTTGAATCAACCGGCCCGCAGGCGCAATGCCGCCTGTTCCATGCGCTGCTTTTCGGCCAGCACCTTGGAAGCGTAACGACGGTCCGGATCGTTGGCCGCCCCAGCGAACTGCTGCAGGCCACCCTCAACGCCGCCGTTGCGACGAATCGATTCCTTCAGCACCTTGGCGCCGACCTGGACGTTGGTCACCGGATCGAGAAACGCCAGTTGATCGGCCTCATCGGGCAACTTGTCCTTGTGAATGCCGGGCATCACCTGCATCAAGCCCTGGGCGCCAACGACGCTCTGGGAAAAGGGGTTGAAGCCCGACTCGACGCCGATCACCGCGATGATCAGCAAGGGATCGATGTGCAAATCGCGCCCGACCGCCTGCGCCGTCGCGAAAATCGGCTGCAGGGCATCGGTGGAGACGTGGTAGCGCCGCGAAACGTAATCGAGCGCGCCGCGCATGCGCGGGTTGAGCGACACAGTCACTTCCTCAACCGGCGCCACAGACACCTCTTCCTCGGCGACGACACCCTCCGCAGGAAATACCAGCGCCTTGACGCTATCGATCAGGCCGGCGTGCCCTGCCTGCAGGCCGATGAGACCCATTATGAAAACCAGCCCGGCGACCATCAGGAACTTCTGAGCCAGGGCATAAACGACGGATGAAACCCGCAACATGGCGGGGGGGAGAATAGTCGTAGTGGACATGCGACCTCCTTCACTGTGCCGCCGCGAAAAACCTCATCATCGGCGAACGGTTACCGGGGGTACGACACCGGCGGGACAAGACGGAAGATGCCCCCGAATCCTTCGTGGCTGCGTGCTTTGAGCCCGGGAAAACCGATGTTGCACCGCAACATGAAATGCAGTGTATTGATTTAATTGAATTTCGTCAAACCAACAGGCACCTGGCACTACAACGACTGTTGCGCGGCAACAACAAAAGCCGGGAGGTTTGCCCCCAACAGGCGGCTCGATTCCCCTGCGGCGCCCCCCATATCCGGGGCCATTGGCGGTCGCCAGAGACCTGCCGGATACGGCCAAAAGCTTGTAAAATTCAAGGTCTTCCGTCATTTCGACTGCACCCGATGAGCACCAGCAAAAAACCGACGTTTCAAGAAATCATCCTGCGCCTGCAGGACTATTGGGACAAACAAGGCTGCGCCCTGCTCCAGCCGTACGACATGGAAGTCGGCGCCGGCACCAGCCACACCGCCACCTTCCTGCGCGCCATCGGCCCCGAGCCGTGGAAAGCCGCCTACGTGCAGCCTTCGCGCCGCCCCAAGGACGGCCGCTATGGCGAGAACCCGAACCGCATGCAGCACTACTACCAGTATCAGGTGGTTCTGAAGCCGGCGCCTGACAACATCCTCGAGCTTTACCTCGGCTCGCTCGAAGCCCTCGGTTTCGATCTCAAGAAAAACGACGTGCGTTTCGTCGAAGACGACTGGGAAAACCCGACCCTGGGTGCCTGGGGTCTGGGCTGGGAAGTCTGGATGAACGGCATGGAAGTCACGCAGTTCACCTACTTCCAGCAGGTCGGCGGTATCGACTGCAAGCCGATCACCGGCGAAATCACCTACGGTCTGGAACGCCTCGCCATGTACCTGCAAGGCGTCGAAAACGTCTATGACCTGACCTGGACGGAAGGTCTGACCTACGGCGACGTCTATCACCAGAACGAAGTCGAGCAATCCACCTACAACTTCGAGCACTCCGACGCCGATTTCCTGTTCACCGCCTTCGGTGCGCACGAAAAGCAGGCGCAGCACCTGATGGGCGCGCAACTGGCGCTGCCGGCCTACGAGCAAGTGCTCAAGGCCGCGCACACCTTCAACCTGCTCGACGCCCGTGGCGCGATTTCCGTCACCGAGCGCGCCGCCTACATCGGCCGCATCCGCAATCTCGCCCGCGCCGTCGCCCAAGCCTACCTCGACTCCCGCGCCCGCCTCGGCTTCCCGATGGCCCCGCGTGAATGGGCCAACGACGTGCTGGCCAAGCTCGAAGAACAGAACGCCAAGAAAGCTGCCTGATATGTCGTCCAAGAATCTGCTCGTTGAACTCTTCGTTGAAGAACTGCCGCCCAAAGCGCTCAAGAAGCTGGGCGAAGCCTTTGCCGCCGCACTTGCCAGCTCGTTGAAAAATGCCGGTTTGGCGGGGGCGACCGCAACTGTCACCGCCTATGCCTCCCCACGCCGCCTCGCCGCACACATCACCGACGTGGCCGCTGTGGGCGCCGACAAGCCGGTGGTGCAGAAGCTGATGCCGGTCGCCGTCGGTCTCGATGCCAATGGCAATGCCACGCCGGCCCTGCTCAAGAAGCTGGCCGCGCTGGGCGCCGATGCTTCCTGCGTTGCCAGCCTGCGCCGCGAAAATGACGGCAAGGCCGACATCCTCTTTTACGACAGCCTGGCCAAGGGCGCGACGCTGGCTGAAGGCCTGCAAAAGGCCGTCGAAGCCGCACTGGCCGCGCTGCCGATTCCCAAGGTCATGACCTACCAGCTCGCCGATGGCTGGAGCAGCGTCAATTTCGTGCGTCCGGCGCATGCGCTGGTGGCGCTGCACGGCAACGAGATCGTCCCGGTTTCCGTGCTCGGCCTGACTTCCGGCAAGGCCACCAAGGGCCATCGCTTTGAAGCCGCTGTCGATCCGGTGGTGATCGCCGATGCCGACAGCTACGCCGCGACCCTGCTCAAGGATGGCTCGGTCATTGCCTCCTTTGCCGAGCGCCGCGCCGAAATCGCCCGCCAGCTCGAAGCCTCTGCCGCCCAGGCCGGCGCCAACCTCAAACCGATTGAGGACGACGCCCTGCTCGACGAAGTGACCGCGCTGGTCGAGCGTCCGAATGTGCTGATTGGTCAGTTTGAAGAAGAATTCCTCGCCGTGCCGCAGGAATGCCTGATTCTGACCATGAAGGCCAACCAGAAGTATTTCCCGCTGCTCGACGCCGCGGGCAAGCTGACCAACAAGTTCCTCGTCGTCAGCAACATCCGCCCGGAAGACCCGAGCGCGGTCATCGGCGGCAATGAGCGCGTCGTGCGTCCGCGTCTGGCCGATGCCAAGTTCTTCTTCGATCAGGATCGCAAGAAATCTCTGGAATCGCGCGTTGCGGGGCTGGCCAAGGTCGTCTATCACAACAAGCTGGGCACGCAGGGCGAGCGCATGCAGCGCGTTGCGGCGATTGCCCGCGCCATCGGCCAGCAGTTGGGTGCTCATGTGGAAAATTCGGCGCTGGCGCTGCATGCCGAACAGGCGGCGGTGCTGGCCAAGGCCGACCTGCTCACCGACATGGTCGGCGAATTCCCGGAACTGCAAGGTATCATGGGCCGCTACTACGCCCAGCACGACGGCCTGCCGGCCGACGTGGCCGACGCCATCGAAGATCACTACAAGCCGCGCTTCGCCGGCGACAGCCTGCCGCGCGGCAAGGTTGGCACCGTCGTCGCGCTGGCCGACAAGCTGGAAACGCTGGTCGGCATGTTCGGCATCGGCCAGATCCCGACCGGCGACAAGGACCCGTTCGCGCTGCGCCGCCATGCGCTGGGCGTGATTCGTATGTTGGCCGAGGGCAATCTCGATCTGCCCTTGAACGAACTGCTCAATGTCGCCGCCGGGGCCTTTGTTACGGTCGACGGCTTCAAACCGGCAGAATCCGCGCTCGCCGATTTCATCTACGACCGCCTGGCTGGCAACCTGCGCGAGCAGGGTTACAGCGCCCAGGAAGTAGACGCCGTGGTCAGCCAGCGGCCGCAGCGCCTGGGCGACATTCCCAAGCGCCTGGCCGCCGTGCGCGCCTTCTCGGCGCTGCCCGAAGCCGCCGCCCTGGCTGCGGCCAACAAGCGCGTCGGCAACATCCTCAAGAAGGTCGAGAACCCGGTCGAAGCCGTGGTCGACAACGCCCTGCTCAAGGAAGCCGCAGAAATCGCCCTGCACGACGCCTTGGTCGATGTCGTGCCGCTGGCCGATGCAGCTTTCGTCACTGGCGACTACACCGAGTCGCTTACCGCGCTGGCTGCCTTGCGTGCGCCAGTCGATGCCTTCTTCGACCACGTGATGGTCAATGCCGAAGACCCGGCGCTGCGCGCCAACCGTCTCGGCCTGCTCGCCAAGCTGCACGCGGCGATGAACCAGGTCGCCGATCTTTCCCGGCTCTCCGCCTGATCGATAGCC
>JAEUOH010000266.1 GCA_016790845.1 Dechloromonas sp. | reverse complement strand
TCGCCCCGCCGCAAGGGCTTCAGCTGACCGGCCAGGCCGTTGTGGTCGAGTTCCTGCATCAGTGCCAGCAGGCGGCCGCGCTCGCCGGGCGGCAAGCCTTCACGGGCGAACCAGTTGAGGTAGTTGCCGGGCAGGTCGGCGATGAGCGTGCCCTTGTGTTTGCCGAAGGGCATGACCCGGGTCACCAGCAACTGCAGTTGCTCGGCCCCGGGCATTCCATCCGGTGTCACGCCGGCAGGAAGGGATAGTCGGTGTAGCCCTTTTCCTCGCCGACGTAGAGTCTTTCGTAGTCGGGCTGGTTGAGCGGCGCCCCGCGGCGGAAGCGCTCGACCAGGTCGGGATTGGCCAGCAGCGCGCGGCCGAAGGCGATGGCAGCGGCGGCACCGCTGGCGATGGCCTGCTGCGCGCTGGCGAAATCGTAGCCGTTGTTGAGGATCAGATTGCCCTTGTAGATGGCGCGCAGACGGGCATAGTCGAAGGGCAGCCACTGCTCCTGCGGCGACCCGCCGGTGCCCTGCAGGATGTCGAGAAAGGCGAGGTCGAAGCGGTTGAGTTCGCCGACCACGTAGTCGAAGGTTGCCTGCGGATTGGTGTCGCTGATGTCGTTGAACGGCGTCACCGGCGACAGGCGCAGGCCGACCCGGTCGTTGCAGATGGCCGCAGTCACCGCCGCAATGATTTCGAGCAGCAGGCGCGCCCGGTTTTCCTTGCTGCCGCCGTAGGCATCGCTGCGCTGGTTGGTCGACGAGCGCAGGAACTGGTCGACCAGATAACCATTGCCCCCATGTATTTCGACGCCGTCAAAACCGGCAGCCATGGCATTTTTCGCCGCCTGTGCGAAGGCTGCAATCACGCCCGGGATTTCAGCCGTTTCCAGCGCGCGCGGCGTCACGTAATCCTGCATGCCCGTAAACGTCACCGCCTGGCCGGCCGGGCGCAATGCCGAAGGCGCCACCGGCGCCGCACCGTCGGGCTGCAGGTCCGGGTGCGAGATCCGCCCGACATGCCAGAGCTGGATGGCGATGCGGCCGCCCGCCGCATGCACGGCGTCGGTCACCTTCCTCCAGCCGGCGATCTGCTCAGCCGTGTGGATGCCCGGCGTGCGCGGGTAGCCATGGCCTTCCGCGCAGACCGGCGAGGCCTCAGTCAGGATCAGGCCGGCGGAAGCGCGCTGGCGGTAATACTCGACCATCAGGTCGGTCGGCACGTTGCCTTCGCCGGCCCGATTGCGCGTCAGCGACGACATGACAACCCGGTTGGGCAATTCGATGGCGCCGAGGCGCAACGGGGAGAACAAGTCGGTCATGCACTTTCCTTTCGGCAACTCAGGAAGACAAATTTGATTTTTGCACTGCGGGACCAGTCGACCGCAGCAAACGGTCCCACAGGGCAATTCCGGCTTACTTGCCGGACAAGGCCATCATCAGGTCGTTGATGCGCTTGACGAAGCCGGCCGGGTCGTCGAGCTGGCCGCCTTCGGCCAGGGTCGCCTGCTCGAAGAGCAGCGCCGCCCAGTCGTCGAAACGGGCTTCCTCGTACTTCAGGCGCATCACCGCCGGGTGCTGCGGGTTGATTTCGAGGATGGGCTTGGTCGACGGCATCGGCTGGCCGGCCGCCTTCATCAGGCGCGCCAGGTTGCCGGACGGGTCATGCTCGTCGGACACCAGGCAGGACGGCGAATCGGTCAGGCGGTAAGTGACGCGCACATCCTTGACCTTGTCGCCGAGCGAGGTCTTGACCTTGTCGATCAATTCCTTGTATTCGTCGGCCGCCTTCTCGGCTTCCTTTTTCTCGGCTTCGTCTTCCAGCTTGCCGAGGTCGAGGCCGCCCTTGGCGACGGACTGCAACTGCTTGCCGTCGAACTCGGTCAGATGGCCGACCACCCATTCATCGACGCGGTCGGAGAGCAGCAGCACTTCGATGCCCTTCTTGCGGAAGATTTCGAGGTGCGGGCTGTTCTTGGCGGCGTTGAAGGTCTCGGCGGTGACGTAGTAGATCTTTTCCTGGCCTTCCTTCATGCGGCCGATGTAGTCGGCCAGAGAGACGGTCTCGTCCGCCGTGTCGTTGTGCGTCGAAGCGAAGCGGATCAGGCCGGCGATCTTTTCCTTGTTGGCGTGGTCTTCACCGACGCCTTCCTTGAGCACGGCGCCGAAGGCTTCCCAGAACTTTGCGTACTTTTCCTTCTCCGCCGCGTCGTCGCTGTTGGCCATGCCTTCGAGCATGGCCAGCACCTTGCGCGTGCAGCCGGAGCGGATGTTGTCGATGTCCTTCGACTCCTGCAGGATCTCGCGCGACACGTTGAGCGGCAAGTCGGAAGAATCGACCACCCCGCGCACGAAGCGCAGGTAGAGCGGCATCAGCTGTTCGGCATCGTCCATGATGAAGACGCGGCGAACGTAGAGCTTGATGCCGTGGCGGGCATTGCGGTCCCACAAATCGAACGGCGCGCGGGCGGGGATGTACAGTAGCTGCGTGTATTCCTGCTTGCCCTCGACGCGGGCATGGGTCCACGCCAGCGGGTCTTCGAAATCGTGGGCGACGTGCTTGTAGAACTCCTTGTACTGCTCGTCGGTAATATCCGACTTGCCGCGCACCCACAGCGCGTTGGCCTGGTTGACCGTCTCGTCCTCGTCGGTCGTCACCTGCTCGCCCTTGTCCTTGTCCCACTCTTCCTTCTTCATCACGATGGGCAGCGTGATGTGGTCGGAATACTTGCGGATGATCGATTTCAGCTTCCAGCCACCGAGCAGTTCGTCCTCGCCTTCGCGCAGATGCAGCGTGACATCGGTGCCGCGCGCCGCCTTCTCGACCATCTCGACCGTGTAATCGCCCTCGCCGCCGGATTCCCACTTGACGGCCTGGCCGGCCTCGACGCCCGCGCGGCGAGAAACCACCGTGACCTTGTCGGCGACGATGAAGGAAGAATAGAAACCGACGCCGAACTGACCGATCAGGTGGGCATCCTTGGCCTGGTCGCCGGTCAATGCCGAAAAGAATTCCTTGGTGCCGGACTTGGCGATGGTGCCCAGGTGCTCGACCGCCTCGTCACGCGAGAGACCGATGCCGTTGTCGGAAATCGTGACGGTGCGCGCCGCCTTGTCGAACGAGACGCGAATCTTCAGATCGCTGTCGTCACCATACAGGGCGCTGTTGTTCAGCGCCTCGAAGCGCAGCTTGTCGCAAGCATCAGAGGCATTGGAAATCAGTTCGCGCAGAAAAATTTCCTTGTTGCTGTACAAGGAGTGAATCATCAGTTGCAGCAGTTGCTTTACTTCAGCCTGGAAACCCAGGGTTTCGCGGTTGGCGTTCGCGGTGGCGGACTCGGACATGCTTGAAACTCCCTATCAAACCAAAAGGTGGGATGGGAGATGGGGGCAGGTGCGGGGAATTCAAGTGCCCTGTTGCGGTCGACCCTCGCAAAACACCCAAAACCGCAACAAAGCGCCCGCCAGCAGCGCACAGACACCCGAAAATCCGAAGGCCGCCCATGACGAGATGCCCTGCCAAAGCCAGCCGAAAACCAGTGACGCCGGCAACAGCATCACGCCCGCCGTCAAATTGAACCAGCCGAACGCCGTGCCGCGCCGCTCGGCAGGCGCGAGGTCGGCCACCAGCGCCTTCTCGACCCCCTCGGTCGCCGCCATGAACAGCCCGTAGAACCCGAAAAGCGCGAACAGCAGCGGGCCTTCGGGCGCCAGGCCACCGAGCAAAAGGTAGAACACCCCATACGCCACATAGCCGCCGACCAGCAGGTGCAGGCGCCCAAAGCGGTCGGAGAGCGCCGACAACGGCGTCGAAAACACCGTCGCCACCAGCGCCACAGCCGCCCACAACAAGGGAATCGTCGCCTCGGCAACGCCCAGTTCGCGGGCGCGCAGCAACAGGAACATATTGGACGAATTGCCCAGCGTGAATAGCGCCACCACCGCCAGATAGCGCTTGAACAACGGCGGCATGTCGCGCAGTCGCCAGTCGAAGGGGCTGGGCGCGGCGGCCACCTCGGCAACCGGTTCGCGGATGGCGAGCGCCAGCACCAGACACAAGACGGCGGGGACGACCGACCACAGGAAAATATCGTGCAAAGGCACATGCGCCGCCAGCAACAACGCGGCCATCAGCGGCCCGATCACCGCACCGGCGTTATCCATCGCCCGATGCAGGCCGAACGCCAGCCCGCGCCGTTCCGCCGGCACGCTCGCCGCCAGCAGCGCATCGCGCGGCGACGAACGCAGCCCCTTGCCCACGCGATCCGCAAAACGAATCACCAGCAACCACGGCCAACTGCCGACAAAAGCAATCAACGGCCGCCCCAGCCCGGCCAGCCCGTAGCCGAACACGATCCACGGCTTGGCGCGCCGCGTCCGGTCAACAATGACGCCCGAAAACAGCTTGAGCAGACTCGCCGTCGCCTCGGCAATCCCCTCGATGACCCCCAATGCCCGCGGCCCCGCCATCAATACCGAAGCCAGATACAGCGGAATCAGCGGATAAAGCATCTCGCTGGCGCTGTCATTGACCAAACTGATGAGGCCGATCAACCAGACGGTACGCGGGAGGTTTTTGATGGCTTGGAGCATTGGCTTTCCGGGTTAAGGGGTCATTTTCATCGAAAACATTACCAACTCGTGACGACTCTCCGGCAACCCTTTGCTGCCATTCGTTGCTTCGCGGGTCCACCGGCAGGTATCGGAGTAAGCCGCTCATTCGGTAATAACACCCAAGGAACGCAGTCATCATGCGCCAAAATTATTGCATTGATACAATTAATGCATTGGACGCATATCGAGGTGCATGCTTAACTGCTAACGAGTTATGAGCCTGCAATCGGAGGGGGCAATGATTGAAATTCTGTTTGCCTGGATTTTCGTATCGATTCCAGTTGGCATCCTGATTGGTCAGTGTATCGGCAGAATGAGCAATGGCAGCAATGTCAGGAGCCATAGCTGCAAATCAGTGGCACAGGAGTTGGGAAAGCCACCAAATTGTTGAGCAGCGTGACAGAGATCAGACTCTCTTGCAGATCATCTTTACTGGTTTAGGGTTGGATAAGCCCCACGAAAATTCGACTTTGAGGGCAGGTAAGCAACCAGTCGCGGTCGCATTTAGGTAGCCTGCGCAATCCTGCGCCCTACTCGATCCTCTCGTAAACTACCCCAACAATATCGATCTCCCGAACCCCGACCGGGCTCTGGAAGCGGATTGAATCGCCTTCGCGCGCCTTGATCAGCGCACGGGCCAAAGGGGAAATCCAGCTGATGCGACCACGGACGACATCGGCTTCGTCGACGCCGACAATGGTGTAGGTGTTTTCGTTGCCGTCGGCGTCTGCCACGGTGACGCGGGCGCCGAAGAAAACCTGGTCGTTGTCGCCCTGGCGCAGCGGGTCGACGATCTCGGCGATGTCCAGGCGCTTGGTCAGGAAACGGATGCGGCGGTCAATCTCGCGCAGGCGGCGCTTGCCGTAGATGTAGTCGCCGTTTTCCGAGCGATCCCCGTTGGACGCGGCCCAGGCGACGACTTCGACCACCTTGGGGCGTTCGCGCTTGACGAGTTCTTCGAGCTCGCTCTTGAGCCGGGCATGGCCGGCCGGCGTGATGTAGTTACGCGTTCCCGCCGGGAGCTTCAGCGAGGGTTCAAGCTCTTCGTCATCCTCGCTGTCGCTTTCCCTGACAAACGCCTTGTTCATCCGCTCAGTAGCCGATGCTGTAATGCTCGACGTCGACGCGGATCAACTCGCGCCCGAGCAGGGCCGCCGTGTATTTGGCAAATTGCTCGGCCCACGTGCGCTGCTCGCGGAAGCGGCCTTCGCCGGCATACTTGGCAACGCTTAGGATGCGGTCGACGGCGAGAATCTTGCCGGTCGGCGTCGCCACATCGCATTCCAGCACTGTGAATTCATGGTCGAACCATTTGCGCGCTTCGTCGGCCGCAGCGCCGCCGATCAGTTTGAATTCGAATTCCTTGTCCCGGCCGAATGCCACGATCACGTGATGTTGCATTTGTCTCTCCTCCCGAAAACTGTTCGGGTTATTCTAGCAAAACATCGCTGTTTGCAAGGGATAGACCATGACTACCGAGATGCTGAACGATGCGGAAATCGCCGATATTCGCCATCATTTGCACGAACTGCAGATCGAGCATCGCGATCTCGACCAGGTAATTTCCCACCTGACCGACAATCCGCCGCCCGATGAGTTGCTGGTTCGCCGCCTGAAAAAGCGCAAGCTGGCGCTCAAGGACAAGATCATGCTGCTCGAGGCGATGCTGGTGCCGGATATTCCGGCCTAATCCTGCGCGGGCGGAATGCGGAAGAATATCCAGTAGACAGCACCGATGGCGGCAACGACCGCCAGTTCCCACAGAACCGGAAACTGCCAGACCACGCCTGCCAGCAAGGCCAGCAGGAGCAGGAAGCGCAGTACCTTCAAATCAGAGAACCAGACGCCCGACGTACCAGGCCAGGGCCGCCATCGCTGCGCTACACGGGATGGTGAGAATCCACGCCCAGACGATGCCGCCGGCGACGCCCCAGCGCACCCGGCGCGCACCGCGCGTCGATCCGACGCCGGCGATGGCGCCGGTGATCGTGTGCGTGGTCGATACCGGAATGCCGAGCGCGGTCGCCATGAACAGCGTGATCGCACCGCCGCTGTTGGCGCAGAAGCCGCGCGCCTGGTTGAGCTTGGTGATGCGGTTGCCCATGGTCTTGACGATACGCCAGCCGCCGAACATGGTGCCTAGACCCATCGCGGAATAGCAGCCGAGCACCACCCAGCCCGGCGGCGCGGCATCGCCGGTGTGCGAGATGCCGGCAGCGATCAGCAGCATCCAGATGATGCCGACGGTCTTCTGGGCATCGTTGCCGCCGTGGCCGAGGCTGTAGGCGGCGGCCGACAGCAGTTGCAGACGACGGAAGTATTTGTCGACCTTGCGCGGTGCCATGTTCCGGCAGATCCACGAGACGATCACCATCAGCGTACCGCCGATCAGGAAGCCGAGCAGCGGCGCGATGAAAATGAAGGCGATGATTTTCAGCACACCGGCCATGATCAAGCCGCTGAAGCCGACCTTGGCCAGCGCCGCACCGACCAGACCGCCGATCAGGGCGTGCGATGACGACGAAGGAATGCCGTAATACCAGGTGATGACGTTCCACAGGATGGCGCCGATCAGCGCCCCGAAGATGATGTAGTAATCGACGATGCCGGGGTCGATGGTGCCCTTGCCGATGGTCTTGGCGACCGTCAGGTGAAACAGGAAGTAGGCCAGGAAGTTGAACGAAGCGGCCCAGACCACCGCCTGGAACGGCTTGAGCACGCGGGTCGAGACGATGGTGGCAATCGAGTTCGCAGCATCGTGGAAGCCGTTCATGAAGTCGAACACGAAAGCGACGACCACCAGGGTGACGACGACCCCGAAGCTGATTTGCAGGTTGTCCATGCTGAAAAACCCGCTCAGGAATTTTCGAGAACGATGGCTTCGACCGTTCCGGCGACATCCTTGCAGCGATCGGTGACCGATTCCAGCAGTTCGTACATCTCCTTGAGCTTGATCACCTGCCGCACGTCCGGTTCTTCGCGGAAGACCTTGGACATCGCTTCGCGCAGCATGCGGTCGGCGTCGGATTCCAGCTCGTCGATCTCATGGCACAGCTTGAGAATGGCCGGCGCATTTTCCATGTTGTGCAGCAGCTTGACCAGCGCGAGGACACGGATGCAGGACTGCTCCGTCACATTGGCCAGTGCCTTGGCTTCGGGCGGCACATGATGGATGTCGTAGAGCGACATCGACTCGGCGACGTCCTGGATGATGTCCAGAATGTCGTCCATGCTGTTGATCAGTTGATGGATCTCGTCGCGGTCGAAGGGCGTGATGAACGAAGTATGGAGCTGGGCCAGCGTATCGTGCGTGATCTTGTCGGCCTGGCGCTCGATGTCGTCGATCGCATCGGCATACTTCGCGGCGTCCGCGGGAGCGTCGACCAGCGCACCGATCAGGTTGGATAGTTCCCTGCCCCCCTGGACAATCAGCTCACCGTGAGCATTGAACAGGTCAAAATACTTGCCCTCCCTGGGCATCAATTTTCCGAACATGACAGTCCTGTGAATTTTTTGTTACGCATGTCATTCTAGCACGCGACGTCGCTGACCTCGCTTGCGGATAAAATGTCGCATGACCCGCTTCAGCTATAGCGCGGACGCCTTTGGCGACCGCTTCGTCCTTGGCGACCTGCCGCTGCCCCGTCCGGCGCGCGGCTACGCAGTGCAGATGCTCGATACCGACACCCTGCTCGACCGCCGCTCGGGCAATTTCCTGCCGGTTCGGGCCTCCGAACTGGATGGACTGTTCGCGACCTTCGACGACGCTTTCGATGCCGCCCGCGACTGGGTGGAGGTGCACTGTGAAGCGCCGCAGGACCATCGGCTCGCCATCGTCCCCGCCGGGTTCGACGACGTCTTGCAACGGCACGTGCTGATTTATGGCGTGCTCTGCGGTCAACCCTGAAAAACCGCCCATTTCCGGAGAAGCCCCGATGCTCACCCAACTCAATCCCCGCCCGCTCGGCCGCAGCGAACTCAACGTTCCCGACGTCTGCCTCGGCACGATGACCTTCGGCGAGCAGACCAGCGAGCCGGACGCCCACGCCCAGCTCGACTTCGCGCTGGCCAGCGGCGTCAATTTCATCGATACCGCCGAGATGTACGCCGTACCCTCGCGCCCCGAAACCTGCGGCGCCTCGGAAGCCATCGTCGGGCGCTGGCTCAAGCGCCAGCAACGCGAGAACGTCCTGATCGCGACCAAGGTAGCCGGCCCCTCGCGCAATCTCGACTGGATTCGCGGCGGGCCGCCGGCGCTAAACCGCGCCAACATCCGGGCCGCCATCGACGGCTCGCTGCAACGCCTGCAGACCGACTACGTCGATCTCTACCAACTGCACTGGCCGGAACGCAACCAGCCGATGTTCGGCCAATGGCAATACGATCCGCTCAAGGAACGCGACTGCACGCCGATCCGCGAACAGCTCGAAGCCCTGGCCGAGCTGGTGCGCGAGGGCAAGGTGCGCGCCATCGGCCTGTCCAACGAACACGCCTGGGGCGTCATGACCTTCCTGCGCCTGGCGGAGGAGCTCGGCCTGCCGCGGGTGCTATGCACCCAAAACGCCTACAACCTGCTGACCCGGACCTTCGAAACCTCGCTCGCCGAAGTCTGCCACCGCGAACAGGTCGGCCTGCTCGCCTACTCGCCGCTGGCTTTCGGGCACCTCACCGGCAAATATCTGAGCGGCCAAGACACCGAAGGCCGCATCAGCCGCTGGCCGGCCTTCGGCCAGCGTTACTCGAAACCCAACGTGATGCCCGCCAGCGCCGCCTACGTCGCGCTTGCCGCCAAACACGGCTTGACGCCGGTGCAACTGGCGCTCGGCTTCGTGCGCTCGCGCTGGTTCGTCAGCAGCACCATCATCGGCGCCTCGTCGCTGACCCAGTTGAAGGAAACGCTTCCGGCCACCCAAACGCCGATCTCCGCCGACTTGCTCGCCGAAATCGACGCCATCCACCTGCGCTACACCAACCCTGCACCATGAGCCGTTCGCTGTTCGCGGCGCTCGCCGAAGCGCTCGCCGCCACGGAAATTGACCAAAAACTGGGGTTGACCGCAACCATCGCCGCCGAGTGGCAGGCGGGCGAACTGGACTGGCAGGGCTGGCCAGCCGTCGCGCTCGTCTGCGGCCGCCCGCCGCGGCCCGAACTCGTCCCGCACCGGCTGGTGCCGCAGCGCGGTGCAAAAACCCAGGAAGGGCGCGCCCGCCTGCTGCACGCCATCGTCCATATCGAATTTTCCGCCATCAACCTGGCCCTCGATCATGCCGCGCGCTTTCATGGCATGCCCGAGCAGTACTACGCCGACTGGATCGGCGTCGCCGTCGAAGAGGCCTATCACTTCACCCTGCTGCGCCAACGCCTGCAAGCACTTGGCTACGACTATGGCGATTTCGCCGCACACGGCGGCCTGTGGGAAATGGCGGAAAAGACCCAGGACGACGTGATGGTGCGCATGGCACTGGTGCCCCGCCTGCTGGAAGCGCGCGGCCTCGACGCGACGCCGCCGATTCGCGCCAAACTGGCGCAGGCCGGCGATGAAGAGTCCGCCCGCCTGCTGGACATCATACTGCACGACGAAATCGGCCACGTCGGCATCGGCGATGCGTGGTTCCGCAGGCTGTGCAGAGAACGCGGGCAGGAAGCCGAACCCACCTATCGCGAACTCATCACGACATACGGCGCCCCGTGGCCACAGGCGCCATTCAACGAAGCCGCCCGCCGTGCTGCCGGGTTCAGCGCGGCCGAACTGGCTGCGCTGGCTCACCCGGACTGAAGAAATTCCCCAAACGAAAACCCCGCCGTAGCGGGGTTCGACGAAAGATTCCGAATTCAGGCCGCCCGCTTGCGTCGGGTCACGAATATACCCAGCATACCGACGGCCAACAGGAAGATGGTTTCAGGCTCGGGAATCGCCGCCCGGAACTCGGCACCCAGGAAGCGGTGGGCGTAGGTCGTTGGATGCACACTGTCCCAGAACAACCATTGAAAGTTGTCTGCCGCGCAGGCAACGTAGTTCTGAATGCACTGTTGGGTGACATTCTTGATGCCATAGGCACCAGGATTTCCGATCACATCGTTGAATGTACCCATGGTGTCGAACTGAACGATCTCGGCAGAAGTCAGCGCCGCATCAAGCTGGCTCATCGCCTGCGCCAGGTAGAAATTGAACGTCTGGCTCAGCAGAGACAAACCGGCCGCAGCGGGTGTTCCCAGCATGTCCGGCGTCTTTCCGAGGTCGGGCATGTTGGGAACCAGGAAATGCTGCGCACCCATTTGCGCGAGTGCGCTTACGGTGTAGGCGATATTCGTCACGCCGTTGGTGATGAGCGCCGACACATTGTTCAGATTGCTCAAACCGCCAGGATAGGGAAGCGGCCCACCAAGCCCGCCCCAGGCAGTTCCTGGCAATATATTGTTTGAATTGGCCAAAAATACGTCGTTGGGAAACAGCCACACAACGAAAAGCGAGGTGGCGGGATCGAATGTCCGACCACCAGCGACCTGTGCGGCAAAAGTGTTGAGCTGCCAGTTATTGCCCAATTGGTTATATGCGGGCGCCAGAGGACCGGTACTTGCGCTGAACGCGTTGTAATTCTCCAGCCCGCTCGTCGCTCCGCCGATCGCATAGTTGGTTCCGCCTGCCAGCGAGGGAGCAAAGCTGGCGCCACCGTTATAGCTTTGCCACAGGTACTCGACCGCAACTGGGCCATTGGAATACTGGCCGTTGTAATACGGCGCCGGCGGGAAAGTGACGGTACCTCCGGTAGCGGCCCGACTGACTATTCCGCTATTTCCTCCATCCGACAGACTGTCACCAAATACGAACATGTCAGACAGTGACTGTAGCGACGCATTGGCCGATGCAGACAGACCCATGGTCGCAACGAGCGCAAGCGCGCCGAGAACTTTCTTCTTCATTGTCTTCGTCTCCATTTTTCGGAAACCAGCGTTTCCGATATTTATTTGATGTAGCGAACCTTATCCGGCTGCCAAACTCACCTGCTCGCAAGAACCCTTGAATAACAACCGCCCGAACAAGGCAGTCGTTTTTTCCAGCAAGATTTAAACCATATCGATTTATCCATTTATAACAGTGACTTGCCAATGACATTTCACGAAAACGTAAAGAAATTCGACGCTGTTTCGGTCATTCTGCTGGTGCCACGGCAACTCGGCCATATCCAGCCGACCAAAAATAGAGTAAACTATTAATATCAATGCGTTGAAGCAATGCCCGCAGGTCTCCGAAGCAGCCCACGTCGTTCTTGTTTTGCAGGTTCACCTCATTGATTCGCCCCCGGCATGGCTGCATCGGGGAACTCAGGCCGCCCGACCTTCGGGCCAATCCGTCGCCAGCCATAACAACGCCCAATAGCGACGATGAAAGGAACAGCATGTCTTCAACCGAGGCTTCAACCGCCGCGACCTTTGCCGATCTCGGCTTAAGCGATTCACTTCTCAAGACCCTCACCGAAATCGGTTACGAATCCCCGTCGCCGATCCAGGCCGCGTGCATCCCCGTCCTGCTCGATGGCCGCGACATCATCGGCATGGCCCAGACCGGCACCGGCAAGACCGCCGCCTTCGCCCTGCCGCTGATGGAACAGATTGACGTCAAGGTCGCCAAGCCGCAGGCCCTGATCCTGACGCCGACGCGCGAACTCGCCATCCAGGTCGCCGAGGCGCTGCAAAGCTACGCCCACGGCATGCCCGGCTTCCATGTGCTGCCGATCTATGGCGGCCAGAGCTACACCATTCAGCTCAAGCAACTCGCCCGTGGCGCCCATGTCATCGTCGGTACGCCGGGCCGCGTCATGGACCACCTGGAGCGCAAGACGCTCAACCTCGACCACCTGAAAACCCTCGTCCTCGACGAAGCCGACGAAATGCTGCGCATGGGCTTCATCGACGATGTCGAGTGGATTCTCGAACGCACGCCGGAACAGCACCAGACCGCGTTGTTCTCGGCCACCATGCCGGAGCAGATCCGCCGCGTCGCGCAAAAGTATCTGGTCGAGCCGCGCGAGATCAAGATCAAGTCGGCTACCGCCACCGTCGCCGCCATCCGCCAGGTTTACTGGCAGGTATCCGGCATGCACAAGCTGGATGCGCTGACCCGCATCCTCGAAGTCGAGGAAGATTTCGACGCCGCCATCATCTTCGTGCGCACCAAGACTGCCACCGTCGAACTGGCCGACAAGTTGTCCGCCCGTGGCTATGCCGCCGCCGCACTGAACGGCGACCTCAACCAGCAAATGCGCGAGCGCGTCATCGAGCAACTCAAGTCCGGCGCCCTCGACATCGTCATCGCCACCGACGTTGCAGCCCGCGGCATCGACGTGCCGCGCGTCAGCCACGTCGTCAACTACGACATTCCCTACGACACCGAAGCCTACGTGCACCGCATCGGCCGCACCGGCCGCGCCGGCCGCGCCGGCAACGCCATCCTCTTCGTCGCCCCGCGCGAAATCCGCATGCTGCGCACCATCGAGCGCGCCACCCGCCAGCCGATCTCGCCGCTGACCTTACCCAGCCGCGCCGACGTGACCAACAAGCGGGTCGCCGACTTCAAGGGCAAGGTTGCCGAAGTGCTAAATGCCGAAGGCCTCGACTTCTTCGCCAACATCGTCTCGCAGATTGCCGAAGAACAGAATGTCGGGGCCGAGGAAGTCGCCGCCGCGCTGGCGATGATGGCGCAGGAAGGCAAACCGCTGCAGATTGCCGGTGAAGACCCGCGTCCGGCACCGGCCGCCGCCTTCGACAGCCGCCGCCCGGCCAGTTTCGGCGAGCGCGACGAGCGCAAGCCGCGTTTCAACGAACGCAGCGGTGACAAGCCCAGCTTCGAAAGCCGGGGCGAGCGTCCGCGTCGTGAAGACCGCCCGACCCGCTCGGCGCCGACCGGCGACATGGTGCGCTACCGCATCGATGTGGGTCGCGACCATGGTGTCCAGGTCAAGGACATCGTCGGCGCCATCGCCAACGAAGCCGGCATCGAAAGCCGCTTCATCGGCCGCATCGGCCTCTACGACGAGTCGAGCACCATCGAACTGCCGGCCGGCATGCCCGCCGAAGCCGCCAATGCGCTGAAACGCACCCGCGTGCGCGGCGTACCAATCAACCTGCGCCCGGACGAAGGCCGCCCGGATTATGCCGGTGGCGAGCGCAAGTTCGACGGCGAACGCAAGTTCAAGAAAAAGCCTGCCTGACAGGCACGCGCCCCACGATAAAGCCACGGCCAGTCCGTGGCTTTTTTGTGCCCAGCAAACAAATACGAATTATTCCTATTTACAAACCGAAGGCCAACCCCTAAGATGCGAACTGTTCTCATCAATGAGGAATGGTTATGCGCAGCCTGTTTCTGAATATCTCGCTTGCCGGCATCCTGCTCTGGTGCCTGCTGCTTGCCGCACCAGCCTAGCCATGCCCAGCGCCGAACTCTGGGCCGGAGCCCTCAGCCTGCTGCTGATTCATGGCGAAAGCGGCTGCCCTCATTCCGCATTGAATGCAGCGCGTCTGCTTGATCGTCTGAGCGACGCAGCGGATCTCGACGACGCAACCCGCGACTTGTGCGAGCGCGCCAGCAAACGACTCAGTCAGAACCCACGGAAGGAAAGTTCGCATGTTGGCACCGCTTAAGAACCGCTTGCTGATCGAACGCGAACCGACGCTTTCGCTGGAGGAACGCGTAGCGCAACTGGAATCGGCAAATCTGGCGCTGCGCACTGCCCTGCGCCAATCGCGCCAGGCCCAGAAGCGCAGCGCCACCCTCGCCGCCCGCCAGATCGTCGCCCTGAGCAATGAAGTCAGCCGCCTTGAAACGCTGCACCGCGCTGCCCGACAGCGGGTCGAAGTGCTGGAATCCGGTCAGGCCATCATCGAACTTGGCCAGCGCTTGATGCTGCTGAGCGAAGCCAACGCGCAGCTGACCGACGCTGCCCAGCGCGTTTGGGTTCTCGACAAGACCCTGTGCGCCGCGCACGAAGAATGCGCCCGGCTTGCCCACGAGCGCGATCAGGCCATCCTGCACCTGGCCAGCGATTCCCGCCGCGCCCAGAAATATTGCAATTAACCCAGCCCTGCCAGCCACCCGGGTCTCCGGCCAGCCAGCGACTTGCCTTCGAGGAGTCCATGCATGACCGCTCACCCTTTCCATGTCGTCGGCGGCAGCTTTCCGACGCAGCCGCAGCCGGTCGAAATATTCGCCGGCAATGCGCGCCATCATGCGGCCGAGCCGCCTAGCGTCGTCAAAGGCTCGCGCCGCCGCAAGCTGTGGGAGATTCCCCACAAGTTCCACTGCCCGGTAATCGGCGTCTGTTTCGATGTCGACGAGTTGCGCGCCATGATGGGCAAGGTCATGCACTTCCCGCGCGACACCAGCGACTTCGTGCTGCACACGACGGCGGTGGGTGCCTGCGAAGAGCGCAGCCAGTTGGCGAACATCCTGCACAAGCATCTGGAAAGGCGTTTTGCGCTGACCATTCGCCGTTTTGCCGCCGCCCGCGACAGTCATGCCTTGGCCGCCCTGTGGAATGACGAAGCGCGTCGCGGCGCCGAGATTCCGGCCGCGCTCTGGGCATCCTGGACGCACCCGGCGTGCGATGCCCGGCTGGAACAGCAGATCTACGGCGACATTCACATGATCCAGCATCAGGTTGGCAGCGGATCCCGGGCCGACCTGGCGACGCTGAAGAACCTGCGCGCCGAGAACGAGCAACTGCGTCGCCAGCTCGATGCGGCCCGCCACGACAACGAAAGCCTGCGCGCCGAGAAATCGCGCGAAACCCGGGCTCTGGGCCAGCGCATTGTCGACCTGCGCGCCGACCTGGCCGGCAAGGAAGTCCGCTGCGCCAGCCTGAGCGCGCAGCTCGACCTGCTGCGCGAAACCCTGCCCGACCTCAAGGATCGGCAGGCGCTGGCGCGTCGCGCCAACGATGCCGAGGCGCGGGCCAGTGCCCTGGCCGCGCATGCCGCCACACAAGAGGAAGAGGTTTCCCGCCTCAAGCACGCACTCGACCAGAACTCGCCACCAGCGGCGCCGGCCGACGATGAAAATGGGCACTTTTTGGACGTTGACCGCAACAGGCCGGTCAATATCGCCGGCAAGTGCGTGCTTTGCGTCGGCGGCCGTTCGGGCGCCGTCGATGCCTTCCGCGCAGCGATCGAGCAGCGCGGCGGCCGTTTCCTGCACCACGACGGTGGTCTGGAAGAAAGCCTGCACCGCATCGACGGCGCTCTGGCCGCTGCCGACCTGGTGATCTGCCAATCCGGCTGCATCAGTCACAACGCTTACTGGCGGGTCAAGGAACAATGCAAGCGCACCGGCAAGCCGTGCATCTTCATGAAGCGCGGGGGCGTCTCCGGGCTGTCCCGCCTGATCGACCCGGGAGAACGAGATGAAGCGGCAAAACCACTACCGGTAGTGAAAAATTAGTGGTATGGCACTACATTTAGTAGCAACACGCTTGACACACCCGCCCACCGGCGCCTAGACTCCGGCTCGTTGATGGTTCCCCATCCGGGGATTAAAACGGGAATCCGGTGCCGGGTTTGAAGCTGATTCAAACCTGAACTCCGGGGCTGCCCCCGCAACTGTAATCGGCAAGCATTCCACCACTCTGGCCACTGGTTCTTACCGGGAAGGCGGATGGAGCGCGTTGAGCCGAGAGCCAGGAGACCTGCCGCAACGTCCTTCCAACCAACGATGGGGCGGGGTGTCCCTGAAAGGTCTGTGCGTGGCAGTGTTTTCATCCGTTCGTGAATGTCGACCGCAACCGGCGCATGCCGGGCAGCGCCGCATCGCGCCCGGCGCGCGCCTCCGATTCTCCGCCCCCCACGCCGGAGAATCCTCGTGTCCTCGAATGTATTAGCGCTTTCCGCCCATAGCGTGGCGGCCTTGCAGGTCATCCGCCGCAACGGCGCCGTCGTCGAATTCCATGCCGAGAAAATCTCGGTCGCGCTGACCAAGGCTTTCCTCGCCGTCGAGGGCAGCCAGAGCGCGGTGTCGTCGCGCGTCCGCGAAGTCGTCGCGCGCCTGACCGACACCGTCGTCCGTTCCCTGACCCGCCGCCTGCCCGACGGCGGCCGGGTGCATATCGAAGACATTCAGGATCAGGTCGAACTCGCCTTGATGCGCGCCGGCGAACACGATGTGGCCCGCGCCTATGTGCTCTACCGCGAACGGCGGGCCGCCGAACGCGCGGCGCTGGCCGTGGCGGATGGCAGCCCGACGCTGCACGTCCGCGTCGACGGCGAACGCCGCCCGCTCGACGTGGCTGCGCTGCTCCAAACTTGCGAGAACGCCTGCGCCGGGCTGGGCGAGGCGGTTTCGCCGCGCACCATCCTCGACCACGCCCTGAAAAACCTCTACGACGGCGTGACACTGGCCGATGTGCAGCAGGCGCTGGTGCTCGCCGCGCGCACGCTGATCGAGCGCGAGCCGGGTTACAACTTCGCGACCGCCCGCTTGCTGCTGGCCAGCCTGCAAGATGAAGTTTTGGGCCGCTCCGCCGCGCCGGAAGCACCGGTTGCGGTCAACGCCGAATATTTGCCGATTTTCATCCAGCGCGGCATCGCCGCCGAACTGCTCGACCCGCGCCTGGCCGAATTCGACCTCGCCCGCCTGGCCGCCGCGCTCAAGCCAGAACGCGACCATTTGTTCGGCTATCTCGGGCTGCAAACGCTGTACGACCGCTATTTCCTGCACATCGAAGGGCGCCGCATCGAGCTGCCGCAGATTTTCTTCATGCGCGTCGCGATGGGCCTGGCGCTCAACGAGATCGACCGCGAAGCCCGCGCCATTGAGTTCTACGACCTGATTTCCAGCTTCGATTTCATGTGCTCGACGCCGACGCTGTTCAACAGCGGCACGCTGCATTCGCAATTGTCATCGTGCTACCTGACCACCGTCGCCGACGATCTCGACGGCATCTACCAGAGCATCAAGGAAAACGCCTTGCTGCAGAAATACGCCGGCGGCCTGGGCAACGACTGGACGCCGGTGCGCGCGCTGGGCAGCCGCATCAAGGGCACCAACGGCCAGAGCCAGGGCGTGATTCCTTTCCTCAAGGTGGTCAATGACACTGCCGTGGCGGTGAATCAGGGCGGCAAGCGCAAAGGCGCCGTCTGCGCCTACCTCGAAACCTGGCACCTCGACATCGAGGAGTTCCTCGAACTGCGCAAGAACACCGGCGACGAGCGGCGCCGCACGCACGACATGAACACCGCCAACTGGATTCCCGACCTGTTCATGCAGCGGGTGATGGACAACGCCGAATGGACGCTGTTTTCGCCGGTCGATGTGCCCGATCTGCATGAAAAGTTCGGCACGGAATTCGCCGCCGCCTACACGGCTTACGAAGCGCAGGCCGATGCCGGCCGGCTCAAGTTGCACAAGAAGATTCCCGCCGTGCAGCTCTGGCGCAAGATGTTGACCATGCTGTTCGAGACCGGGCACCCGTGGATCACCTTCAAGGATGCCTGCAACCTGCGCTCGCCGCAGCAGCATGTGGGCGTCGTGCATTCGAGCAACCTGTGCACCGAGATCACGCTGAACACCTCGGATTCCGAAACGGCGGTGTGCAACCTCGGCTCGGTCAATCTGCTCGCCCACCTCAAGGCCGACGAACACGGCCTGGAGATCGACCAGGACAAGCTCGCCCGCACCGTCGGCACCGCCATGCGCATGCTCGACAACGTCGTCGACATCAACTTCTACGCGACGCCCAAGGCGCGCAGCGCCAACCTGCGCCACCGCCCGGTCGGGCTGGGCATCATGGGCTTTGCCGACTGCCTGCATGCCCTCGGCCTGCCCTACGCCACCCCGGAGGCTGTCGAATTCGCCGACCGCAGCATGGAAGCCGTCTGCTACCAGGCCTACTGGGCATCGACCGAACTCGCACGCGAGCGCGGTGCCTATTCCAGCTTCGCCGGCAGCCTGTGGGCGCGCGGCATCCTGCCGCAGGATTCGCTCGATCTGCTCGCCGCGGCGCGTGGCGGCCAGCTGGAAACCGACCGCAGCGCGCGGCTCGATTGGGCTGCGCTCAAGCAACGCATCGCCCTCTACGGCATGCGCAATTCCAACTGCGTCGCCATCGCCCCCACCGCCACCATTTCCAACATCGTCGGCGTTTCGGCCAGCATCGAACCGGCGTACCAGAACCTTTACGTCAAATCCAACCTCTCCGGCGAATTCACCGTGGTCAACGAAGCGCTGGTGCGCGACCTCAAGGCGCTCGATCTGTGGGACGAGGTGATGGTCGCCGACCTCAAGTACTTCGACGGCTCGCTGGCCCGCATCGACCGCGTGCCGGACGAACTCAAGGCGCGCTACGCCACCGCCTTCGAGATCGACCCGGTGTGGCTGATCGAAGCCACCGCCCGCCGCCAGAAATGGATCGACCAGGCGCAATCGTTGAACCTCTACCTTGCCCTACCCTCCGGCAAGAAGCTCGACGAAATCTACAAGCTGGCCTGGAAGCGCGGCCTCAAAACCACCTACTACCTGCGCACCCTGGGCGCCAGCCAGGCCGAGAAAGCCGGCGGGCGCGACGATGCCGGGAAAACGGAGGAAACGCCGAAATTCTGTTCCATCGACAACCCCGAGTGCGAGGCCTGCCAATGAACGCCGCATTTCGTTTCGACGACTGGGATACCCCCGCACCGACACCTGTTGCGGTCAACGCCGAAAAACAGGCAAAAATCGAGGTCGACCGCAACAGGCCGGCGATGCTCGCCCCGATCAACGCCGCCGACAAGCGCATCGTCAACGGCAAGGGCGACATCAACCAACTCGCCCCCTTCAAGTACCCGTGGGCCTGGGAGTTTTTCCTGAAAGCCAACCGCAACCACTGGACGCCGCTGGAAATCGGCATGGCGCAGGACGTGCACGACTACCACCACAAGCTCAGCCCAGCCGAGCGCCACGTCTTCGAAAATGTGCTCGCCTACCTCACCACCTCCGACATTCTCGCCATGCGCAACATCGGCCTCGCCGTCATGGAAAAGATGAGCGCACCGGAATTGCAGATCTACCAGGCCCGCCAGGTTTACGAAGAAGCGCTGCACACCTGGACCTACCAGCATTGCATCGAAAGCATCGGCCTCGACCAGCAGGAAATCTACAACCGCTACCGCGTCGTGCCGCAGATCCACGGCAAGATCGCGCTCGCCAACCGCCAGCTGGAAAAGGTGCTGCGTTCCGATTTCGACCTGACCGACCGCGCCAACTTGCACGAATTCGCACTGTCCTATTTCTTCTTCGCGGTGATTTTCGAAGGCTGCTGGTTCTACAACGGCTTCACGCCCATCTTCGCGCTGCAGCGGCGCGGCCTGATGAAGGGCACGGCCGAGCAGTTGCAGTACATCATGCGCGACGAGGTGCTGCACTGCGCCTTCGGCATCCGCGTCGTGCGCGAACTGCTCAAGGAAGAAAACCTGGAACTCGACCCGCAGGCCCTGCGTACGCTCTGGGACGAAGCCGAAGCCGCCGAGCGCGCCTACGCCGGCTACATCCTGCGCGAACCGATTCTCGGCTACAACGCCGAACTGCACGTCCAGCAATTCCGCTTCATCGCCAACCGCCGGGCCAGACAGGTCGGCGTCGAGGAACCCTTCCCCGGCGCCGAGAACGTGCTGCCCTGGCTAGACGAGCAGGCCAATCTGCGCAAGGAGAAGAACTTCTTCGAGACCCGGGTCACCGAATACCAGACCGGTGGCGCGCTGGCGTGGGAGTGATCGAAACAGCGGCGACGCTAGCCATCCGCCAGCTCGCCGCCGCAGATCGAGCGGCCATCCTCGACCACCTGCTGGCGTTGAACCGCGACGACCGTTACGGACGCTTCGCCAGCGCCCATTCCGACCATGCCATTGCCGGCTACGTCGCGCGCCTGCAATTCGAGCGCGATGCCGGCTTCGGCATCGTCAGCGAGGATCGGCAACTTCTCGGCTTTCTCCATCTCGCCATCCACACCCCGACAGGTGAGATCGGCGCCAGCGTCCTGCCCGAGTGCCGCCGCCGGGGGCTGGCACGCCGACTTTTCGCCGCCGGCTTCGTCCTTGCCCGACAACGCGGCGTTGACCACATCCATCTGGCCACCGGCCACCCCGCCGCCTTGCGCATCTGCGCCGCCTTGGGCAACCCCGTCCAGCTTCGACCGACCGCGCCGCGCGCCATCGTAGACTTGAACGCCTTCGCCATATTCGCCAGCGCATCGTATCAGCACTGGCAAGGCGCCGCCTAACCCGGTTGTCCGCAGAACAGGAAGGTTCCTGTCAATCCCCGCCAAGTTCCGTAACAAGGCGCGCCACCTCGTCGGCGCACTGCGGATGGGCCATCAGGTAACCTTGTACTTCCTCGGCGCCGAGCGCCAGCAGCTGCGAGCGCTGCTCTTCCGTTTCGACGCCCTCGGCAATGGTCTGGATGTTCATCGACTGGGCGAGCATGATGATCGCCTGGGTGACGTACAGGCTTTCGGATTGCTCATGGAGGCGGGCAACGAAGCTCTGGTCGATCTTGAGCACATCCACCGGCAGGTCGGCCAGGTATTTGAGCGACGAATAGCCTGTTCCGAAATCGTCGATCGCGATGCGAATGCCTTCCCTGCGCAATTCAGCGAAGATCGCGAAGGTGCGCTCGGTGTCCTCGGTGAGCAGGCTTTCGGTAAGTTCGAGTTCAAGCTCATGCGGTTGCAGCCTGTGGCGGCGCACCGTGCTCACGACACGCTCGGTGAACCCCGGGAGACGTAACTGGCGAGCCGAAACGTTGACCGCGACGCGGGGAATGGCAATGCCATCCGCCTGCCATTGCGCAAGCTGGCGACAGGCTTCGTCGAGGCACCATTCGCCAATTTCCTCGATCAGGCCGGTCTGCTCGGCAAGCGGGATGAAGCGTTCCGGCGGCACCAGGCCGAGAGCCGGATTCTGCCAGCGCACCAGTGCCTCGACGCCGGTGATTCGGTTGCCGCCCGCCGCGAACTGCGGCTGGTAATGGAGGATCAGTTCGTTGCGGATCAGCGCGTTACGCAGGCCGGTCTCGATTTCGAGATCGTCCCGGCCGTCGACCGCACTCGGATTGAACAGACTGAGGGTATTGCGCCCGGCATGCTTGGCGGCATACAGCGCGACATCGGCGTTGCGCAACAGGTCCTCGCTGGTCCGCCCGTGCTGCGGGAAAACAGCGATGCCGATGCTGGTGGTCGCGAACAGGTCGCGCCCGACGACGGTGAAAGCCGGCTTCATCGCGCCGAGCAGCTTGCGCCCGATATTTTCGGCATCCAATGCATTGGCGATTTCGGGAACGAGCAAGGCGAATTCGTCGCCGCCGAGACGGGCCAGCGTATCGGCGTCGCGGGTCATCGATTGCAGGCGCTGGGCGACCAATTTGAGCAACTGGTCGCCGGCGGCATGTCCGAGGGTATCGTTGACTACCTTGAAGCGGTCAAGGTCGAAGATCATGACGGCGAGCGTGCGGTTCCTGCGCTGCGCCTGGCGCAATGCCATGTCGAGGCGGTCGCGGAGCAGCACGCGGTTGGCCAACCCGGTCAAGGGATCATGGTAGGCCAGGTGGTAAATGAACTCCTCGGCCTCCTTGCGTTCCGAAATGTCGCTGAACAGGCCGACATACTGGACGACCCGGCCGTCACCATCGCGCACGGCGGAGATCGACAGCCATTCGGTGTACGATTCCCCGTTTTTTCGCCGGTTCGTGACTTCGCCCTGCCAGCTGCCCTGCTCGGCGAGCGACTTCCACATGGCGCTGTAGAATTCCCGATCATGCTGCCCTGAGCGCAGCAGTTCGCCGGGTTTCTGCCCGCGCGCCTCGTTCTCGGCAAAGCCGGTTATCTTTGTAAACGCCGGATTGACCGACTGAATGCGGCCGTCGGCGCCGGTGATGACCATCGCTTCGGCCAGGCTGTCGAAGACGTGGGCGGCAAGGAACAAACGTGCCTCGGCCTGACGCGCCTGCGACAGGTCGCGCAGCGACAGGACGTAGCCGCCGGCGACCGCGCCATGGCCGTCGGGCAACGGCGCACCGAGCATGGCGACAGGCAGCGGCGGCTCGCCGGCCAGGCGGGCTTCGCCGATGAAATGCTGGCGATTGGCAATGGCCGGCGCCAGCGGTGGCGAACTCTCCTCGTCACGGCCACCGAACAACACATCGCCGGGCGCCAGCCCGAACAATGCCGCGCTTCGCCGCCCAAGCATTTCCTCGGCACGCCGGTTGATGAAGCGCAACCGCTGCCCGGCATCGAAGGCGACGATTCCCTCGCCGAGGTTGTCGGCGATGTTGTCGAGCACCGCGTGGCTGCTGCGCAGGTGCGAGAGGGCAAGGCGCAGCCGGGCAAGGACCAGGATAACCGTAGCTGCCAGAAGCAGCGCAAAGGCCGCCAGCGCCCAGCGATAATGGCCGGCGATACGAGCCTGCGCGGCGTGGGCTTCGGCATAGCGGTGGTGCGCACGGCGCACCTGCAGCTCGATCGGCGAATCGAGAATGGCGGCGGAGATCGCCTGCACATCCCGGATGTTGGCAAGCAGCAAATTACCGTGCTGGACCAGGAGCCGGCCCGGCTCCTGATTGGCTGGGTTCCAGTGCGGGATTTCCTTGTCGAGCAGATCCATGGCCCCGATCAGCGGCGGCAAAGGGTCGTTGCCGCCGCGCATCAGGAACGACATCACTTGCTGCGCCACAACAGCCAGACGTGCGCTTTCCTGGCTCTGGGTAAGTTCCTCTGCAAGGTTGGCGAAATGGCGCTGTGACGTGTTGAAAATCGAATTCACGCGCTTGAAGCGCTCAATCTGCACTTGCTTTTCGGCCCAACTGCTTGCCACTGGGGCCAGCTCGCCTTCGATGCCGAGTCTGGCGAACTCACCCTCCAGCTCTCGAAGGCTGCCATCAATGGCGCGGCCGATGGCGACCAACCCATCGTAGTTCAGGCTCCGCCCCTGGCTGAGCTTGAGCACTTCGAGGTTGAGCGCAAGATCGAGGGCGATCGTTTCGTTGACCGCCAGATCGACGCGGTTACGACCGTGAGGATCGGCCTCGCGCCCGAGGTACACAAGTGCGACAAGCAGCATCAGCGACAGTCCGCCGAAAATCCAAAGGGTCTTCATTCCTGGAACGGCGATCTTCATGGTGCGCTCTCGCTGTCCAGGGTACGCAGGAAAGCGACAATCTGCGTGATGTCGCTGTCGGGCAATTCCATACCGAGTTGGTGGCGGCCCATCACGCGCACTGCATCTTCCAGGCGCGTGGCCGACGCATCGTGAAAATATGGGGCAGTGCGTGCCACATTGCGCAGGCTGGGCACCTTGAACACATGGCGGTCTTCGTCCCGGCCGGTCACGTTGAAGCGGCCGAGGTCGGCCTTGCTTGGCGTCTTCCCGGCAAAATAGGCGGTCATCACGCCGAAACGCTGGAAAAGGTTACCGCCGACGTTGCGCCCCTGGTGGCAGCCGCTGCAGCCATGCTTCTTGAACAGACGATAGCCGGCCAGTTCGTTTATTGCCAGCGCCCCGTCGTCGCCGAGCAGCCAGCGATCGAAGCGGGACGGCGCGGGCAGCGAGCGCTCGAATTCCGCGAGCGCATGGCGGATGGTGTCGGGAGTGAGGCCGGCCGGGTAGGCCTGGGCAAAATTGCGCGCGAGATCGCCATCGGCGCGCAACTTGGCCAGCACCTGCTCCCAGGTCGATGCCATTTCAATCGGGTTGGTGATCGGCCCGCCGGCCTGCTCCTCGAGCGTCGCCGCACGGCCGTCCCAGAACTGGCGAAAGTTGTGGGCGGCAGTGAGCACGCTCGGGGCGTTGATATTGCCTTGTGCGCCGCCGACGCCAGGCGATACCGGCAGCCCGTCGGCGCCGCCCCGCTCCAGCGGGTGACAGGTCGCGCAGGAAATGCTGTCGTCCGCCGAAAGCCGCGGATCGCGGAACAACTGGCGGCCAAGCGCGACCTTGGCCGGATCCAGCCCTTCGGCCCGGCGCAGCGGGAGGATGGGTTCGCCGGGGCGCCCTCCCGCCTCCTGTGAGATGGACAACAGCCGTTCTTCAAGCGGCGCTTCGCTCGGCACAGCTTGCCAGCGAAAGGCGATCCACGCAGCGGCCGTGAGAGCGGCCAACGCGATGGCAGCTACGCGGCGAACCTTTTTCGAGTCCACCTGCGCGAATGTGGGGTCGTCCTTTTGCTGTGTCATTGTTTTGTTTCTAAGTCTGGCTTCGCTGCATTCCAGCGTTGAGCCCCATCAGGATACTCAAGATCAGACGATATCCAAAGCCACCACCTTTACTTTAGTAATAGATGAGGTTTTGCACAAAGTCACTGGCAACTTTCCTGGAGCAGCGCGCTCACCCGCCGGCAACACGAATATTCCAGGCACCCTCTCAACTTCACCACCTGGCATGCACTCCAGCTCATTGTGCAGATGCAACATTTTTCGCTTCGAAGACCTGAATCTCGTTGACATCGATTCTCATTAACAACAAAATGCGATCCATTCTCGTTTGTATTCGCATCCAAATGAAACAGCACGCACCGCCAGCCCCGCTTCAACCCGTCACCCCGCTGCCCGCCAGCCCGCGCCCCCGAGTCGATAGCGAGTCGTTGCTGCAAGGTGCCGCCACGCTCGAAATCGATCACGGTGGCCAGCTCTATCTGCTGCGCGTCACCCGCGAAAACAAGTTGATCCTGACCAAATAACCCCCTCTTTTTCACCTCCGTTGTCCATCTCTCCTTCCCTGTAGCCAGCGAGCATGAAGCCAGCAAGCCAAAGGTTTTTTCCCCGGTGCCCGGCACAGCCGGAAAAGACCCAATGAGTTACGTTCTAGCGCGCCCTCCCTCAGTCCAGCGCAGCGGTTTGCTGGGCATCGTCGTCGCCCTGCACCTGGGCCTGCTGGCGTTGATCGTCACCGCCAGGGCAGTCGCGCCGCAGATCATGGCCGCCCCTTTGATCGTCGATCTGATACAGCCTCCGGAATCCGAGAAAGAGCCCGAAGCCAAACCGCTGCCGGTGATCCGCCCACAACCTCAACGTCAGAAGGCGGTGCCGACGCCCAAGACCCCGGTACCGACACTCGAAACCACCAGCAGTACGGTGCCTGCAGATGCAGCCCCAGTCGCCGTGCCGGCGGAAAGCAAACCTTCCACGTCCACGCAGGTGAGCGAAACGCTCACCCAGGCACGCTTCGATGCCGACTACCTGCGCAATCCCGCCCCGCCCTACCCCACGCTATCCCGGCGCATGGGCGAAGAGGGCAAGGTGGTCCTGCGCGTCTCGGTCAATCCTCACGGGAATGCCGACAGCGTCGAGATCAAGACCTCGTCCGGCAGCCCCCGCCTCGACGAGTCGGCTCGCAAGACGGTTCACCACTGGAAATTCATCCCGGCCAAGCGCGGCGAAGCCGCCGTCCAGAGCTGGGTGCTGGTGCCCATCATTTTCAAACTGGAGCAGTAATCATGCAGGAAAACGCTTTCGGCTTCGTCCATCTGCTGGCTGGCGGCGATGCCGTTTCGCACGCCGTTGTCATCGTGCTGGCAATCATGTCGATCGCCAGCTGGTACCTGATCCTCGCCAAGGCCTGGGACTGGTGGCAGATGCGTCGTTCTGCCCGTGCCGTGACCGCTTTCTGGTCGGCAAGCAGTGTTGCCGAAGGTCTCGAGCGCCTGCGCCAGGCCGGCAGCGACAGCCCTTACACCCAACTGGCGACCCAGGCCAGCATTTGCAATACCGACTGCGAAACCGCCGCCGGCCGCCTGGCCGCCCGCTTCGATCCCTCGGAGCAAATGGAACGCGCCCTGCGCCAGCAGCTCACCGGCACCCAGGCAAGCATGGAAAACGGCCTGACCTTCCTCGCCACGACGGGCGCCACCGCGCCCTTCGTCGGCTTGTTCGGCACGGTCTGGGGCATCTATCACGCCTTGGTGGCCATCGGTCTTTCCGGGCAGGCGGCACTCGAAAAGGTGGCCGGGCCAGTCGGTGAAGCACTGATCATGACCGCCGCCGGTCTTGCCGTGGCGCTGCCCGCCGTCTTCGCCTACAACGCGTTCACCCGCGCCAACCGCGTGTTGCTGGCCGATCTCGATGCCTTCGCCCACGATCTGCACGCCTTCTTCACGGTCGGCAAGCCCTTCGTCGCAAACAGCGCGCAGATCCACCCGATGCGCGCCCGCGCCGCCACGGGAGCTGCGTAAATGGCGATCGGCAGTTTCAATTCCCAAAACACTCAGGCGCCGATGGCGGAGATCAACACGACGCCGCTGGTCGATGTGATGCTGGTATTGCTGATCATCTTCATCATCACCGCTCCGCTGCTGACGCACTCGGTCAGGGTGGAACTGCCGCGCGCCGCCAGCACGCCGACCAATGACAAGCCGCAGACCCTGCAGGTCAGCATCAACGCCGACAACCGCGTTTTTGTCGGTTCCGAGGCGGTCGACAGCGACAGCCTGGAAACCCGCTTCCGCGAAGCGGTCGCCCGCGATCCCAATGTCGAACTCCACCTCAAGGCCGATCGCGGCACGCGCTACGAATCGGTTGCCGAAACGATGAGCGCTGCGCGCCGTGCCGGCCTGTCGAAGATCGGCTTCGTTACCCAACCCAACTAAACACTATCTGCATTAATGACCCTCAAGCCAGCCGGCCGCGTCTCGGCCAGCCAGCCAGAGAAACCAGGGAGCCTTACCATGTCGTTTACCAAGAAACTTGTTTCCGCACTGGCCTTTTCCGCCGCGCTGGCCAGCCCCGTCCTCGCCATCGAATACCCGATCGGCGTGCCGCAGCAGCGTGCCGGCATGGAAGTCGCCGCCGTCTATCTGCAACCGATCGAGATGGAACCGGAAGGCATGATGCGCAAGGTGTCCGAGTCCGACATCCACATCGAGGCCGACATCCACGCACTGGCCAACAATCCGAACGGTTTCGAGGAAGGCGCCTGGGTGCCTTACCTGGTCGTCAAGTACGAGGTTTCCAAGATCGGCGGCGATTACAAGGTAGCCGGTGATTTCATGCCGATGGTCGCCAACGACGGCCCCCACTATGGCGAGAACATCAAGCTGGCCGGCCCCGGCAAATACAAGGTGAAATACACCATCCTGCCGCCGTCGGCCAACCCGCATTCGCATTTCGGCCGCCATACCGACCGTGCCACCGGCGTTCGCCCGTGGTTCAAGCCCTTCGAAGTCGAATACGAATTCACATACGTCGGCATCGGCAAAAAGGGCGGGTACTAAGCCATGAAACTCACCAAGCTGACCGCCGCGCTCGTCGCGGCGGGGCTGGCGCTGCCCGCCAGCGCCGCCTCGTCTGACGCGGCCACCTTGCAAAAGCTGATGGAGCGCATGGAGAGGCTGGAAGCGCGCAACGCCGAGTTGGAAAAGGAAGTGAAGGCGCTCAAGAACGAAAGCGCCGAAGTCGCCAAGGGCCTCGACAGCCCGCGCCTCTCGGAAAGCGAGCCGGAACTGACGGTGCGCCTGAAGGCGACCGAAAAGGACGTGCTCGAAATGAAAAAATCGTCCAAGGTCGTCGAGTCGCTGGAAGGCATCAAGGCGACCGCCGCGCTCGCCACTGTCGTCCAGGGAGCCAACGGTCTGCCGTCGGGTACGCCGGATTCGGGCACCCAGCTCAACTACCGTGCGGACGTCACGGTCGAGCTGCCGTTACAGCCGATCGGCGACATCGAGCACAAGCTGTTCGGCGGCTTCCGCATGGGCCAGGGCCAGGGCCTCAACAGTGCTTTTTCGGCACTCGGCTACTACGCCAGCGCGCCCAACGCGCTGGCTTTCCGCGCCAGTGGCGCCAGCCCCGACGACTCGGTGGTGATCCTTGGTCAGGCCTATTACCAGGCCACGATCCCGTTGCCCTTTGGCGGTTTCAAGCCCTACTCGCGGGAAACGATGGACATCACCTTCGGCAAGATGGACATTTTCAGCTTCTTCGACCAGAACGCGGCGGCCGGCGACGAAACGAAACAGTTCCTCAACTCGGTGTTCGTTCATAACCCACTACTCGACGCCGGGCGCGAAGTCGGCGTCGATGCCAACGGCTTTCTGCCGGGATTCATCGTCGGTTACACCAACCGCGTCGACAAGACCCAGCCCTGGCGCCTGTCGATGGGTGTCTTCGGCACCGGCCCACGTGGTTCCAACTACGAAGCCAGCCTGACCCAGCCGCTGCTCTTCGCGCAGGCCGAGACCCAACTCAAGCTGTTCGGCGGCCTCACCGGCAATTACCGGATCTACGCCTGGAACCGCGCTTCCGGAGAGGACTTCGACTACTGGGCCACCCAGCAGACGACCCAGCACACCGGCGTCGGCGTGTCGGTCGACCAGCGCATCGGCGACGGCATCACGGTATTCGGCCGTTACGGCAATCTGGTCAAGGGTGAATTGCCCTTTAACCAGGCCGTCGCCGTCGGTGCCCAGTTCAGTGGCAGCTACTGGGATCGGGGCGCCGATTCCTTCGGCATCGGCTTCAGCTGGCTGCAAACCGGCAGCGGTTACAAGAATGCCACCTACGACTGGAACGGCACCCCGCTCAACTTCGTGCCGGGCGGCGCCGAGACGATCACCGAGCTCTATTACCGCTACCGCCTTTCGCCGCAATTCGAGCTCAGTCCCGACTTCCAGTGGCTGACCCAAGGCGGCGGCAATGCGGCTGCCAAGGACGTCACGGTACTCGGCCTGCGCGCCAACATCGTCTATTGAGGAAAACTCATGAAACAAGGTCTCCATTCCGTGGTTTTCGGTCTTTTTCTGGCGTCGACCGCTGCCATCGCCGACGATCTGCCCACCTACAAGCTGTTGATGAAGGATGGCCGGATCGTTCCCGAAATTCTGGAAGTGCCTGCCGGTACACGCTTCCGGTTGGAGGTGAGGAACGAGGGGCCGGGTGCTGCGGAATTCGAGAGCCTCGAACTGAAAAAGGAACTGGTGCTCGCCCCCGGCGTCACGCGCAGCCTCGTCTTCTTCCCGATGAAGCCGGGCACCTACAAGTTCTTCGACGACTTTCATCCGGAAACCGGACAAGGCCGCATTGTTGCCAAATAGGTCGCCAAATGAACCGCCAGCCAGCCAAATCGTAACAACAGCCAGCAAGCACGGAGCACAGCATGGGTAACGCATTTTTCGTAGTCTGGCGTGAAAGCCTCGAGGCCTTCCTGATCGCCGGCATTCTCTACGCCTGGTTGCAGGGCAACGACAGCAGCGGCCGCGGCAAGCACGCACTGTACGCCGGCCTCGCCGCCGGTGCGGGCCTCGCCCTGCTGCTCGGCTGGGCGCTGCTGACAGTGCAGGACGAACTGACAGGCAACGCGCTCGAAGCCTTCCAGATCGGCACCTTGCTGGTCGCCGCCGGGCTGATTACCCAGATGGTGCTGTGGATGCGCAAAAACGGGCGGCAGATGAAGGCCCGGCTGCATGCCGATCTTTCCGCAGCCGCCGAGAAATCCGGCTTCGTCGGTGTCGCCGTCGTCGCCGCGCTGGCCGTCGCCCGCGAAGGCGCGGAAACGGTGATCTTCCTCTACGGCATGTCGCAGGAAGGCGACTACAGCGCCCTGATCGGCGGTGCGCTGGCCGGCTTCGCCGCTGCCGGCGCCACCGCCTGGCTGGCCGCCAAAAGCCTGGCCCGCCTCAACATTGCCCTGTTGCTGCGCCTTTCCTCGATCCTGCTGCTGGTACTCGCCTCGGCCCTGTTCGTTGCCGCCATCGATCGCCTGATCGGCGCCGGCTGGCTGCCGCCGATGCTCGATCCGGTCTGGGATACCTCGCTGCTGATCGACGACACGACGAAAGCCGGCAAGCTGGTCGCCGACTTCTCCGGCTACCGCGCACGCCCGGCGCTGACCACCCTGCTCGCCTGGGCCGCCTACTGGACACTGGTCGTCATCGGCTACCGGAGAACCCGGCCATGAGCGAACAGACGCTGGTATTCCACCCCCCGGGCAGTCGCGGTCGACTGGAAAAAATCGGCCTTTTTCTGCGCCGTCACCGCGGCCCAATCATCGCCCTGCAATGGCTGATCGTCGCCGTCTATAGCGTGCTCGTGGTCGTTCCCGCCTTCCTGCCGCTGCCGCCAGAGCAGGCTCATATCTGGAACAACCTCCGCCTGTTCGCTCAGTTCATCTTCTGGGGCGTCTGGTGGCCCGGCGTGATGATCGCCACCGTCACGCTCGGCCGCGTCTGGTGCGGCATTTTCTGTCCCGAAGGATTCATCTCCGAACGGGTCAGCGCCTACGGTCGCGGCAAGGCGCTGCCGCGCTGGCTGAAATGGTCAGGCTGGCCTTTCCTGGCCTTCGTCTGCACCACGGTCTACGGCCAGCTGATCAGCGTTTATGAATACCCTCAGGCAGCCTTGCTGGTACTTGGCGGCTCCACCATCGCCGCAATCGGCATTGGCCTCCTGTATGGCCGCGAGAAGCGCATCTGGTGCCGTTACCTGTGCCCGGCCTCCGGCGTTTTCGCCGTGCTGGCCAAGATCGCCCCGTTCCACTACAAGGTCGACCGCGCCGCCTGGGATCGCCACGAAGGCGATTTCGAGCCTGTCAATTGCGCGCCGCTGGTCGACATCCGGCGCATGACCAGCGCCAGCGAATGCCATGCCTGCGGGCGCTGCGCAGGCCAGCGTGACGCCATCCGCCTCACCTGGCGCTCGCCGTTCGCCGAAGTCCTGGACCCGGAAAACCCCGCCAAGACGGCCGACGCCGTAACCCTGCTGTTCGGCGTGCTCGGTGTCGCCACCGCCGCCTTCCAGTGGACGGTCAGTCCGTGGCTGTTGCGCGTCAAGCTCTTCCTCGCCGAATGGCTGGTCGACCACGACCATTTCGCCCTGCTGGCAGACGATGCCCCGTGGTGGCTGATGACCCATTACCCGGAAGCCAGCGACGTGTTCACCTGGCTCGACGGCAGCCTGATCCTCGCCTACCTGATCGGCGGCGGCTTCCTGCTGGGCAGCCTGCTGCTCCTCGGCCCGCTGGCTGCCGCCCGGGCGATCCGGACACCGTTCCACAGCTGGCAGCGCTTTGCCCTGAGCCTCTCGCCGATGGCGGCGGCCAGCATCATCCTCGGGCTCACCATGCTGACCGTCACCCACCTCAAGGCTGAAGGCTTCTGGCTCGGCTGGCTTCCCTATTTTCGTGGGCTGCTGCTGGCTGCCGGAGCACTGGGCGCCGTCACGCTCTCTGTGAAACTGCTCGCCCGCGGCACAGCCCCGGCATCGCGCAAGGCCATTGCCGCCCTGGCCATGCTGTGGCCGGTATCCCTGATGTGCATCGTCTGGAGCCTGGTATTTTTCTACTGGTGAAAGCGCCGGCATCGATTGCACCGACACGCGCCCCAGGCGCCGGCCTGGGCGATCTGCTCGGTTTCCTGCTGACGCTGCTGGCGCTGGTCATTGCCTGGAAGCTGGCAGTGCCCCGCTCGACAACGCCGGTCGCCACCCTGCCCGTGGCCGCTTGCGACCTGCAACGCGAAACCTGTCAGTTGACGCTGGGAGACACTACCCGCATCGACCTGCACATCCTCGAACGGCCGATCTCCCCAAACCAGCCTTTCACCATCGAAGCCCACGTTGCCGACAGCGCAGTTCGCCTGGTGGCAGCGGAGGTGCATGGCATCGATGTCGACGTCGGCACCCCGCCAAGCGCTTTTTCCGGCGCCGGCAGCGACACTTACCGGACATCGCTCAGACTGCCTTTCTGCACTACCAACCGCACCACCTGGCAAATGACGATCCTGCTGACCATCGATGGCCGCGACCTGAAATGGCCGCTGCAATTTCGAACCGAAACCGTCGGGCTGCACGGCTAAATCCGGCGGCGGGCCTTGCGTTAGAATAGAGTTGGTGTCTGCCCGGCCAATCCGACCGGGAACCCTTCGTCGCCCAGGCTCTCTTTGCCTTGAACAACACTTCCCCCTCGATCATCGCCCTCGTCGGCCACCCCAATGTCGGCAAGTCGGTTCTGTTCCATCGCCTGACCGGCGCCTACGTCAACGTTTCCAACTACCCGGGCACCACCGTCGAAGTCACCCGCGCCAGCACCCGTTTCGACAGCGCACTGACACTGCTCGACACACCCGGCGTCCTGGCCCTGCCTTCGCGCAGCGACGACGAACGCGCCACCATGCGCGCGCTGCTCAATGAATCGACGCGCTGCCTCGTCCAAGTCGGCGACGCCAAGAACCTGCGCCGTACCCTGACACTGACCGCGCTGCTGGCCGAACTTGGCGTGCCAATGGTGCTGGCGCTCAACATGCATGACGAAGCGGCGGCGCGCGGCGTCACCGTCGACATCCCGGCGTTGGCCGGCGAACTCGGCGTTCCGGTGCTCGCTACCGTCGCCACCGGCGGCGAAGGCATCGGTGAACTGACCCACAGCCTGAACCAGGCCCGGGCGCCCGAAGCCCTGCTCCGTTACGACGACGAGATCGAAACGGAGATCGCCCGTGTCGCCGCCGCCATCCATGACTGCGCCCCCCATCCCCGCCTCGCATCGCGCGGCCTCGCCATTCTTTACTTGGGTGGCGACGTCGAAGTCGCAAACTGGCTGGCCGGGCAGGCTGGCGACGGGTTCGGCCGACTCGACATGCTCAGAACCGATGCTCTGCGGCGCAGCGATGCGGACTTGCCAACACTGCTGGCCCGCGAACGTACCGAAGCCGCCGACGCGCTGGCCGCCAGCGTCATCCAGCGCGCCGTCAGGAGCACGCCTCTCCTCTCGCAACGCGTCGGGCAGGCAGTCGTTCACCCAGTCTGGGGCATTCCCATCCTGCTCGGGGTGCTGTTCGCCATCTATGAGTTCGTCGGCGTTTTCGCGGCCACAACCTTGGTCGGGCTGCTTGAAGAAGACCTCTTCGAGGGCCTGCTCAACCCGGCTTTCACCCATTTCGTGTCTGCTGCGGTCGACGTCTCCTGGGTGCAGGAAATGCTCGTTGGTCAGTACGGCCTGTGGACGATGGGCATGACTTACGCGCTGGCCTTGATCCTGCCCATTGTCACCACCTTCTTCATCGCCTTCGGCGTCCTTGAGGATTCCGGCTATCTGCCGCGCCTGACGGTGATCGCCAACCGCCTTTTCGCCACCATCGGCCTCAACGGTCGCGCCGTGCTGCCGATGGTGCTCGGCCTGGGCTGCGTGACCATGGCGACGCTGACCACGCGCATCCTGCACAGCCCGCGCGAACGCCTGATCACCACCTTCCTGCTGGCGCTCGCCATTCCCTGTTCGGCGCAACTCGGCGTCGTGCTCGGCATGCTCGGCGGCGTTTCCTTCACCGCCGTACTGATCTGGGTGCTGGCCATGGTCGGCATTCTGCTGCTCGCCGGCTTTCTCGCCGCCAAGCTAATTCCCGGCCGGCGCATCCCGCTGGTCACCGAGCTGCCGCCGATGCGCCTGCCCATCCTGGGCAACGTACTCAAGAAGACCGGCGGACGACTGAAGTGGTATCTGATCGAAGTGATCCCGCTCTTCCTGCTCGGCACCTTTATCATGTTCGCCCTCGACAAACTCGGCGCCCTGCCCGCCATCATCGAGGCCGGCGAGCCGCTGGTCACCGGCTGGCTCGGCCTGCCGAAGGAAGCCTCCGCGGCTTTCGTGATGGGCTTCCTGCGCCGCGACTTCGGCGCCACCGGCCTGTTCGCCATGGCACACGACCTGTCGCCGATCCAGGCTGTGGTCGGCATGATCACCATCACGCTGTTCATTCCCTGTTTCGCCAGCCTGATGATGATGGTCAAGGAACAAGGCACCAAAACAGCCCTGGCCATGCTCGGCCTGATCGTGCCCTTCGCCTTTTTCATCGGCGGCCTGTTCAACCTGATCCTGCGCGCCGTCTGGTGAGCCCATGAGCCCGAAACACGAAGCCCGCCTGCCCCTCGCCTTCATTTCCCCCGGCAGCGAAGTCTGCCTTGCCGCTTTCGGCGAAGAGATCGACCCGCTGCAACGGGAGCAGCTCACCGCCTATGGCCTGGCCGAATCCCGGCCGCTCAAGGTCTTGCAGCAAAAACCGATGACGGTGATCCTCGCCGACGAAGTGGAACTTGCGCTCGAGCATGGCATCGCGCGACATATCTGGGTCACGCGAAAGGATAATGAGAACGGTTCGTAATTAGTTGTAATTAAAGAACTTTTTCCATTTTCGCTCTTCAAAGGTAATGAGCGGCGGCTACAATAGCGCCAAGGGTAAGCCAGCCGAGGTCGCCAGCCAGCCCGCTCCCTCAATGAACATCCGGAGAAAGCCATGAAGGGCGACAAGAAAATCATCGACATCCTCAACGATCTGCTGGCCGGCGAACTGACCGCGGTCGATCAATACCTGATTCACGGCGAAATGTATGCCGACATGGGTTTCAAGCATCTCGCCGAGAAGGCGCTGCATGAATCGGACCACGAGCGACAGCACGCGCGCGCGCTGATCCAGCGCATCCTGTTCCTCGAAGGCAAACCTAACCTGGCCAAGCGCGAGGCGCTCAAGGTCGGCAAGAACGTGCCTGACATGCTGAAGGCCGACCTCGCGGTCGAATACAAGGTCGTCGGCGAACTGAAGAAAGCCATGGCTGCCTGCGAACAGGCGCAGGATTACGTGACGCGCGACATGCTCGGCGTGCAGCTCGAAGACACCGAAATGGACCATGCCTACTACCTCGAAAAGCAGATCGGTCTGATCGAACTGGTCGGCCTGGCCAACTACCAGCAGAGCCAGATGGGCTCGGGCAATCCGGCTTAAGGAGCAGAGGCGATGAAAGGCGACAAGAAAGTCATTACCGCGCTCAACCAGGTGCTGAAGAACGAACTGACTTCGATCAACCAGTACTTCCTGCATGCCCGCATGTTCCGCAACTGGGGCCTGGAAAAGCTCAACGACTACCAGTACAAGCAGTCGATCCGCGTCATGAAGGAAGCCGACGAGATCATCGAGCGCGTCCTCTTCCTCGAAGGCCTGCCCAACCTGCAG
>JAEUOH010000241.1 GCA_016790845.1 Dechloromonas sp. | reverse complement strand
GCCACGTCGCGACGGTCGGGCGCGAAGCGGAGCGAAAGGCGGAGGAAGCGTGCGTGCAATCGGACATGGCCGCAGATTAGGGGCGTTGATGTCGATGCCGGTATGAAATTTGCCACGGTTTGGACGCGAAAGCTTTGGAATCTCATGCGAATTCTTTGATCTGGATTGGCGTCTGGGGAAAAGCTTTTAGCTAGGCTCGGCAGCTACCGAACGACCGTCAGCGCCAACACCATGCAAATTCACGCCTTCACCTTCGCCACCGTGCGCCTTGCCCTGATCGATGCCTGGCGTCTCGCCAATGCCACGCGGGCGGTCAGCATCGCGTATTCACTGCTGTTCGTTGCCGGCGGGCTGGCGATCATGGGTGGGTTGCTGGCACTGGGCAGGGCACCTTTCGTGATCGCCGCGGTGGGTGCCTTCATGCTGCTCGGGCCGGCCATCCTGGCGGGTTTTTTCGGCATCGCGCACAGCCACGAGACGGGCGGTCGGCCCGGGCTCGGCAGCGTGGCCGCCGGTTTCGCCGCCGCCGCGCCGGCGCTCTGGGCGCTGGCGCTGGTGTGTGGCCTGCTGTTCATGATCTTCATCACCGACGCCGCAATTCTCTATGCCTACATGGTCGGCGGGGCGCCGGTCTGGCTGGGCGATCTGCTCCCCGCAGCGGCTGGCGTGGTTGGTTTCGTCAAATGGGCGGCAATCTCGGGGTGGATCGTTGCGCTGCTGCTCTACTGCATTTCGGCCTTTTCGGTGCCGCTACTGTGCGAGCGGCGGGCCGGGCTGGTCGATGCGGTGGTGATCAGCGTGCGCGTCGTGCTGGGTAACTTCGGGCCGGCCATTTCGTGGGCTTTCTTGCTGTCGACCGCAACCATCGCCAGTATCTTGCTACTCCCGCTCTTGCCACTGACTTTGCCGTGGCTGGCTTACGCCAGTCGAGCCTTGTATCGCCGGGTCTTGCCGCCGGGTTGAATCTTCGTTGCATCGCAGCAACGGTATAATCGCGGACTTTCCGCTTTTTGCCCATTGCCGTGACCGCCCTCGACAACGAAATAGCCCGCCGCCGCACCTTCGCGATCATCTCCCACCCAGACGCCGGCAAGACGACGCTGACCGAAAAGCTGCTGTGGTTCGGCGGCGCCATCCAGGTCGCCGGCGAGGTGCGGGCGCGCAAGGCATCGCGCCATGCGACATCGGACTGGATGGAGTTGGAAAAGCAGCGCGGCATTTCGGTGACCTCGTCGGTGATGCAGTTTCCTTACCGCGAATGCATGGTCAACCTGCTCGACACGCCGGGCCACGAGGATTTCTCGGAAGATACCTACCGCACGCTGACGGCGGTCGACTCGGCGGTCATGGTCATCGACTCGGTGAATGGTGTCGAAGCGCAGACGATCAAGCTGCTGAACGTCTGCCGCATGCGCGACACGCCGATCCTCACCTTCATCAACAAGCTCGACCGCGAGGGCAAGGAGCCGATCGACCTGCTCGACGAAATCGAGTCGGTGCTCGGCATCCAGTGCGCGCCGATGACCTGGCCGATCGGCATGGGCAAGCGTTTCCGCGGCGTCTATCACCTTTACGACGACACCATCGCCTTCTTCGACCCGCAGGCCGAAAAGGGCACGGCGGAAATCATTCAGGGGCTGGACAACCCGCGTCTCGACGAGCTGATCGGTAGTCAGGCCGACGAATTGCGCGGCGATATTGAACTGGTGCGCGGTGCCTCGCACCCATTCGACGCCGATGCCTACCTGAGCGGCAAACAGTGCCCGGTGTTCTTTGGCTCGGCAGTCAATAACTTCGGCGTACAAAGCCTCCTCGATGCCGTGGTCGAGTTGTCGCCGGCACCCATCGCCCGCCCGGCCGTGACGCGCAAGGTCGAGCCGAACGAGGCGAAATTCTCCGGTTTCGTGTTCAAGATCCAGGCTAACATGGACCCCAAGCACCGTGACCGCATCGCCTTCCTGCGTGTCTGTTCCGGCCGCTTCGAGCGCGGTATGAAAGTCCGCCAGGGCGCCGGTGGCAAGCTGCTGGCGGTCAATAACGCGATCACCTTCATGGCGCGCGACCGCAGCACCACTGACGAAGCCTTCCCCGGCGACATCATCGGCATTCCCAACCACGGCACGATCCGCTTGGGCGAAACCTTTACCGAGGGCGAGGACCTGCGCTTCACTGGCATCCCGTCCTTCGCGCCCGAACATTTTCGCCTCGCGCGCATTGCCAATCCGCTTAAAATCAAACAATTGCAGAAAGGACTTCAGCAATTGGCTGAAGAAGGGGCGACACAGCTTTTCCGCCCTCTGTCGGGCACCGACCTGATTCTCGGCGCAGTCGGCACGCTGCAGTTCGACGTGGTCGCCAGCCGGTTGGAGAACGAGTACGGCGTGCAGGTCATCTTCGAAAACTACAACTGCTCGACGGCGCGCTGGATTCACGGCGACCCGGCCGAACTGCGCCAGCTTTCCGACCGCTACAGTGCCAACGTCGCGCTCGACGGGGCTGATGATCCGGTTTACCTGGCGCCGAACAACGTCTACCTGAACATGGTAAAGGAAAAATACCCCAACCTGCGCTTCGCCGAGGCGCGCGAGGTGATTTAGCCGCGTCGTCAGGCCACTGTTCCTGTCCCCGCTTGCCCGGTCGGCGGGGAGCGGATTCCGGAAAAGTCCTGCGAAGTCGGGTTGCGGACTCGTTTCGGCTATGTTGCAGCGCAACCAGTAGTTCCACAGTTTCTGTGGATAAGTCTGTGGGCAGCCGGTTGGCAGCGGCGTCGAAAAGGCACCAGTATTGGATGTCACTTGCGCTGCCTAAAAATGAGGCATACGGTTTTTTCATTGGACAGAAGACGATCCCAGTGGAGGGCCACTTCAGGCGTGGCGTTGTCATTTTTAGGTGTTTTTGCCAGTCGACCGCAACCGGGTGCCGATTCGTTCCGCCCGGGCGCTTGACCAGTCGCGGGCTCGCCCTGCAGAATAGCCCCATGATTTCCGCCGCCTGCCCGATCACCGTAATGAACCTGCGCCGCCTGCCGCGCGCATGGCGCGTTTCCGCTTGTCTGGGGCCGGGCGTGGATTAGCAGGTTTTTCACCGAATTTTTCAAGGCCGCAGCGAGAAAATCCTGCGGCCTTTTTGTTTTTGTATCGCCCAGAAAGGAAATGCCATGCCCCGCTTTGTCCAATGCGCCTCGCTCGATGAGGTGCGCCAGCAGATCGACCGCGTAGACCGCGAACTGGTCGCCCTCATCGCGGAGCGCGGCAATTTCGTTCGTCAGGCCGCAGGGTTCAAGAAAACGGCGGCAGAAGTACCCGCACCGCAACGGGTGACGCAGGTGCTGGCGCGGGTCGACGCGCTGGCGCGGGAATCCGGGGCCGATCCCGTGGTCGTCGCAGCCACCTGGCGCGCGATGATCGCCGCCTTCATCGAAGCCGAGCGGGGGGCGCACGCGCTCCTGCATCCGCCGTCGCCACAAGCAAGTTGATCCGGAGTTCGCCATGTCCATTCCCGCTGCCTATCTCGGCATCGTCCTCATCTGGTCCACCACACCACTGGCCATCCAGTGGAGTACCCAAGGTACCGGCTTCGCCTTCGCCGTGCTCGCGCGCATGCTGATCGGCATCGTCGTCGCCGCGCTGCTGCTGGCCGTATGGCGCATCGGCCTGCCGCTGCATGCACGGGCGCGACGCGCCTATCTGGTCGGCGGTCTCGGACTGTTCGGGGCGATGGCGCTGACCTATTGGGGAGCGCGTTACGTGCATTCCGGACTGGTGTCCGTGCTTTTCGGCCTGTCGCCGTTGATGGCCGGCGTGTTGGCGGCGCTGTGGCTCGGCGAACGGGCGCTGACGCGGCTCAAGATCGGCGGCATGCTGCTCGGGGCCTGTGGGCTGGCGGTCATCTTCATTCACGGCGACAGCCTGGGCGGCGAGCATGCGCTGGCCGGTCTGGCCGCCCTGCTGCTGGCGGTATTCATCTATTCCGCCTGTCTGGTCTGGCTCAAGCGCATCGGCGACGACAGCCCGCCACTGGCGACCACCGTCGGCACCCTGGCCGTCTCGCTGCCGCTGTTCGCGCTGGTCTGGCTGTTCACCGATGGCCAGGTGCCGACCGCGCTGCCGCCACGTTCGGGCGCCGCCATCGTATATCTCGGCGTCTTCGGCTCGGTGATCGGTTTCGCGCTGTACTACTACGTGATCAAACACCTGGAAGCCTCCAAGGTAGCGCTGATCACGCTGGTGACGCCGGTGCTGGCGCTGTTGCTGGGCAATCTGCTGAACGGCGAAACGATAGGCCTGCGCATCGGCCTGGGCACGGCCCTGATCCTGCTCGGCCTGACGGTGCACCAGTGGGAATCGCTGGCGGCCCTGCTCGCGGTACGGGAGCGGGCCGGTCGGTGAGTGGCTATAATTTGGCTGGCCGCGACACGGTGTCGCGGCCAGCCCTCCATGTCTCTCTTGCGGTGACCCTCTTGGCCAGAATCCAGATTTCGCTTCCCGAGCGTTTCAGTTTTTCGACTGAAATTCCCATCTACATCAACCACATCAACTACGGCAACCATCTCGACAACTCGGCGCTGCTGTCGCTGGTATCCGAGGCGCGCGTGCGCTTTTTCAAGGCCTTCGGCTACACGGAACTCGATGTCGAGGGCTTGGGCATCATCGTCGCCGACGCCGCCGTCCAGTACCGCTCCGAAGCCTTTCACGGCGAAGTGCTGGTCTTCGACATGGCAGCCGACGACTTCAACAAGTACGGCTGCGATCTCGTCTGGCGCATTACCGAAAAGGCCAGCGGCCGCGAAGTGGCGCGCGGCAAGACCGGCATCATGTTCTTCGACTATGCGGCGCGCAAGCCTGCCGCGGTGCCGGCCGCCTTCGTTGCCAAGGTCGCGACCTGAGCATGATTCCCATCCGCTACGTCGAGCCGGTCTTCCGCCCGCCGAGCGAGGCCGAATCGCTGATACTGCCGGTCACCGACGGCTGTTCGTGGAACCAGTGCACCTTCTGCGAGATGTACACCGCGCCGCAGAAGAAATTCCGCGCGCGCGACGAAGCGGAGGTGATCGAAAGTATCCGCCTGACCGGCCAGCGCTACGGCGACCAGGTGCGCCGCGTCTTTCTCGCCGACGGCGACGCGACGGTGCTGCCGACCCGCCGCCTGCTGACCATCCTCGCCGCGATCAGGGAACACATGCCGGCGGTGCGGCGCATCTCCAGTTACTGCCTGCCGCGCAACCTGCGCAAGAAATCGCAGCAGGAA
>JAEUOH010000167.1 GCA_016790845.1 Dechloromonas sp. | reverse complement strand
CGAGCAGCAGGGCGCCGCGCTTCATGCCGGCAGGAGCTGTTCGCCGGCGTAGAGTTCGGCGACCGTTTCGCGGCGCCGGATCAGGTGTACCTGATCGCCATCGACCATGACCTCTACGGCGCGCGGTCGCGTGTTGTAATTGGATGCCATCGCCATGCCGTAGGCACCGGCTGACATGACCGCCAGCAGGTCGCCCGCCTTGAGGCACAGCGGGCGCGCCAGGCCGAGGAAGTCGCCGGTTTCGCAGACTGGGCCGACCACGTCGTAGACGTGGGTTTCGCCGGCATGCGGCGTTACCGGCAGGATGTCGTGCCAGGCTTCGTAGAGCGCCGGCCGCTTGAGGTCGTTCATCGCCGCGTCGACGATGGCGAAATTCTTGCCCTCGCCGGGTTTCAGGAATTCGACGCGGGTCAGCAGCAGGCCGGCATTGCCGACCAGGCGGCGGCCGGGTTCGAGGACGACCTTGAGGCCGCGTCCGGCCAGCCGGTCGAGCAGCGGGTTCAGGTAGGAAGCGACCGTCGGCTGCACCTGGTCGTCCTTGTACTTGATGCCGAGGCCGCCGCCGAGGTCGATGTGGTGAATGCGGATGCCTTCCGCGGTCAACTGGTCTACCAGGGCCAAAATGCGCTCAAGTGCCTCGACGAAGGGCGACGGGTCGAGCAGTTGCGAGCCGATGTGGCAGTCGATGCCGGCCACCTCGATGTTGGGCAGCGCGGCGGCACGGCGGTAAAGGGCCAGCGCGTCGTCGTAGGCGACGCCGAACTTGGCTTCCTTGAGGCCGGTGGAAATGTAGGGATGGGTCTTGGGGTCGACGTTCGGATTGACGCGCAGGCTGACCGGTGCGCGCTTGCCGCATTGGCCGGCGACTTCGTTCAGGCGTTCCAGTTCCGCTGGAGACTCGATGTTGAAGCAAAGAATGCCGGCGTCGAGCGCCTGCTTCATTTCAGCAGCCGTCTTGCCGACGCCTGAAAAAACGATCTTCTGCGGGTTGGCGCCAGCCGTCAGCACGCGCTGCAATTCGCCGCCGGAAACGATGTCGAAACCGGCACCCATGCGCGCGAACAGGTTGAGGATGGCGAGGTTGGAATTGGCCTTGACGGCGTAGCAGACAAGACTGTCGGCGCCAGACGGGTGGGCGTTCAGTACGTCGAGGAATTCTTGGAGGGCGGCTTCCAGCGCGGCGCGGGAATAGACGTAGGCAGGCGTGCCGAATTGCTGCGCGATGTCGGACAGGGCGACCGATTCTGCGTGCAGGCTGCCGTTCTTTATCGTGAATTGGCTCATTGGGTGTTGGGTTTCTGGTCCGTGCTAACATCGGCCGCGCTATCGGCCGGCTGAGCGGGTTGGGCTGGTGGCGCCGGCGAGCGCAGCAGGCTGTCGATTAGCGGCGGCGGCGGTGGGCCGGGTGGTAATACGAGCGGGCCTTTCATGCCGCAGGCGGCAAGGCCAAGAGTCAACAGGGCTGCGATTATTCGGGTCATTAATGACGGGCCAGTCAGTAAATAGAGGATGTTAGCACACGATGGAAGACCGGGAATTCAACACCTTGGCCGATGCTGCGCTGGCCCGCATCGAGGCGGCGCTGGAGGCATCCGACGCCGATATCGACTTTGAGTTGGCGGCTGGCGGCGTGCTGGAAATCGAGTTTGCCGATGGCAGCAAGATTATTGTCAATCGTCATGGCGTGGCCCGTGAAATCTGGGTTGCGGCGCGTGCCGGTGGCTTCCATTTTCGCTGGGACGGCGGGGCATGGCGCGATACGCGCGATGGTGTCGATTTGATGGACAAGTTGTCGGCGCTCGCCAGCCAGCAGGCTGGCGAGAAGATCGATCTGGCTTGATCAGTCGGACGGGTGGGCTAGGTGCGCAGGGTCGACCACCGTTGGCGGAGTTTCCGCTGATCCTTCTTCGGGTGGCGGTTCCTTGGCGGCGTTTTCGGTGTAGATGTAACTGCGCTCGCGGCCGCTACCGAAGGTGGTGATTCCCTCCGGCATTGTCGGTGTCTGTACCGGAACGTCCTTCAGCGCGCGCCCCATGTAGCCGATCCAGATTGGCAATGCCGCGGCACCGCCGGTTTCCTTGTCGCCCAGCTTTTTCGGCTGATCGAAGCCGACCCATGCACAGGCGCTGACCGTCATCTGATAGCCGCAGAACCAGGCGTCCACATATTCGTTGGTGGTGCCCGTCTTGCCGGCCAGATCCTGGCGCTTGAGGGCGACCGAAGCCTTGGCGGCAGTTCCGTAGATGGTGACGTCGCGCAGCATGCTGTCCATCATGAAGGCATTGCGCGGGTCGATGACACGGATCGAGTCTTCTCCGGCCGGGACCTGGGCCGATTGGGCGATGACTTCATTGGCCTCGTTGCGGATTTCACGAACGACGAACGGCTTGATGCGATAGCCGCCATTGGCGAAGACCGAGTAAGCGGTCACCATCTGCCAGGGGGTTACCGATCCGGCACCGAGGGCCATGGTCAGATAGGGAGGGTGCTTTTCCGCATCGAAGCCGAAGCGGCTGGCGTAGTCCTGCGCAAAGTGCGGGCCGATGGCCTGCAGGATGCGGATCGACACCATGTTCTTCGATTTCGCCAGCGCCGTCCGCATGCTCATCGGGCCTTCGTACTTGCCGTCGTAGTTGTGCGGTTCCCAGGCTTGCGACCCCGTCTGGCTTGCAGAAATGACGATGGGTTCGTCATTGATGACGCTGCCCGGATGAAAGCCCTTCTCCAGTGCCGCGGAATAAATGAAAGGCTTGAAGCTGGAGCCGGGTTGCCGCCACGCTTGGGTGACATGATTGAACTTGTTGCGGTTGAAATCGAATCCGCCGACCAGCGCGCGAATTGCGCCGTCCTTCGGGTCGACCGCGACGAACGCGGATTCGACCTCAGGTAGCTGGCTGATCTGCCAGTTGCCCTTGTCGTCCTTCTGCAGGCGGATGATTGCGCCGCGCTTGATGCGCTTGTTGGGCGGTGCCTTGTCATCGAGCATCTTGGCCGCGAACTTGATGGCGTCGCCGCCGAGCGTGACGATCTCCCCCCCCTTGCGGTAGGCGCGAATCTGCTTGGCTTCGGCAGCCAGAACCAGTGCAGGAATGAGATCGCCAGCATCTGCGATATCCTGCAATGCCTCATCGATGGCTTCGTCCTGATCGGAGGTGATTTCTTTCAGGTCCAGATAGGATTCGGCTCCCCGGTAGCCATGACGGCGGTCGTAATCCATCACGCCCCGTCGCAAGCTGAGATAGGCTGCTTCCTGTTCGGCTTTGACCAGCGTCGTATAGACCTTTAGCCCGCGAGAATAGACGTCCTCCGGAAAGCGTTCCGCCGCGATCTGGCGAGCCATTTCCGCCGCGTGCTCGGCATGGACTGCGTAGTCCGCCAGTTCGCGCTTGACGATAAGTGGCTCCTTGAGCGCCGATTCGAACTGCACCTCCGTGATGTAGCCGAGCTCCCGCATGCGGCGCAAAACATACTGTTGGCGAATCTTGGCGCGCTTGGGGTTGACGATGGGGTTGTAGGCCGATGGTGCTTTCGGGAGTCCAGCCAGCATCGCCGCCTCGGCAATCGAAATATCCTTTAATGGCTTGCCGAAATATATCTGTGAAGCGGCAGCAAAACCGTAGGCGCGCTGCCCGAGGAATATCTGGTTGATGTAAAGCTCGAGAATCTGGTCCTTGGTCAGGTTGTTTTCGATCTTGAACGACAGCAGTGCTTCGTACAGTTTCCGGGTATAGGTCTTCTCGCCGGATAGGAAGAAATTCCGGGCGACCTGCTGGGTTATCGTCGAAGCCCCTTGTCGCTTGCCACCGCCCGCCAGATTGGCTGCGGCGGCACGCAGGATGCCGATGTAGTCGACGCCGCCATGCTGATAAAAACGATCGTCCTCGGCAGCAAGGATGGCGTTCTTCATGACTGGAGGAACATCCTGGATGCTGACGACCGCACGCCGCTCTTCACCGAATTCGCCAATCAGGTAACCGTCACTTGTGAAAACACGTAGCGGAATCTTCGGTCGATAATCCGTGAGTACTTCCAGCGACGGAAGATTGGGATAGGCAAGCGCGAGCACTATCAGGACCATGGCGATCCCGATCGCGACGAGTCCTAACAGAATGATCAGCGGGGATAAAACGATACGGGCGGCTAAAGAGAATGAGGACAAGGCAGAAAAAGCGGTAGGATGGACGTTGCGCGGATTATACGCTGTTGCGAAAACACCCCGTGAAAACGCTTTACATGCCGGGTGGTTGTTGCTAGCATCTAAAGCAAATTATTGGTTGGTTTGCCTAACATCGCATTTTGTAAGGACTTTTTGGGGGTCTGGTGGGCTTCGATATATCAGCGTTGTTTAATCCCAAGGCGCGTCCGT
>JAEUOH010000147.1 GCA_016790845.1 Dechloromonas sp. | reverse complement strand
TCCTCGGCGGTTACCTGCTTGAACAGATCGAGCAATGCTTTCATCGTTTAACTCCTAAGCCCTGAATCAGTAACGTTCCAGATCGATGTCGATCGCCAGCGAACGGATTTCCTTGACCAGCACGTTGAAGGATTCCGGCATGCCGGCATCGATCTTGTGCTCGCCCTTGACGATGTTTTCGTAGACCTTGGTACGGCCATTCACGTCGTCGGACTTCACGGTCAGCATTTCCTGTAGTACGTAGGAAGCACCATAGGCCTCCAGCGCCCACACTTCCATTTCGCCGAAGCGCTGGCCGCCGAACTGCGCCTTACCACCCAGCGGCTGCTGGGTCACCAGCGAGTACGGGCCGGTAGAACGGGCGTGCATCTTGTCATCGACCAAGTGATGCAGCTTCAGGAAGTGCATGTAGCCGACCGTAACCTGGCGTTCGAATGCTTCGCCGGTACGGCCGTCGAACAGGGTCATCTGGCCCGAGGACGGCATGCCGGCGAGTGCCAGCATGGCCTTGATTTCCTCTTCCTTGGCGCCGTCGAACACCGGGGTCGCGAACGGCACACCGGACGTCAGGTTGCCTGCCATTTCCATGACTTCGTCGTCGTTCAGCTCAGCCAGATTCTCCGACTTGCCGTTGGAGTTATAGACCTGATCGAGGAAAGCGCGCACTTCCTTGGCATTGGCTTCGGCGCGCAGCATGGAACCGATCTTGTGACCAAGACCCTTGGCGGCAAGACCAAGGTGAACTTCCAGAATCTGTCCGACGTTCATCCGCGACGGCACGCCGAGCGGGTTCAGAACGATGTCGACCGGATTGCCATCAGCCATGTATGGCATGTCCTCGACTGGCAGGATGCGCGATACGACACCTTTGTTGCCGTGGCGGCCGGCCATCTTGTCGCCAGGTTGCAGACGGCGCTTGACCGCGACATAAACCTTGACCATCTTTTGCACACCCGGCGGCAGTTCGTCGCCTTGAGTCAGCTTCTTGCGCTTGGCTTCGAAAGCCAGGTCGAAGTCCTTGCGAGCCTGCTCCAGACCGTCCTTGACCTGCTCCAGCTGCTGCGCCACATCCTCGTCAGCGACGCGGATGTCGAACCAGTGGTGCGGATCCATGCCATCGAGATAGGACTGCTCGATGACCGAACCTTTGGCCAGCTTTTTCGGACCGCCATTGGCCTTTTTGCCCACGATCAGGCGACCGACACGCTCGAACGCATCACGCTCGACGATGCGCATCTGGTCGGCCAGATCCAGCTTGTAATGGCGGAGGTGCTCGTCAATGATCGACTGGGCACGCTTGTCGCGCTCGATACCTTCGCGGGTGAACACCTGAACATCGATAACCGTGCCGGCGATGCCGGAGGGTACACGCAACGAGGTGTCCTTCACGTCAGAAGCCTTCTCACCGAAGATGGCGCGCAACAGTTTCTCTTCTGGAGTAAGCTGGGTTTCACCCTTCGGCGTCACCTTGCCGACCAGCACGTCAGCGGCCTGTACTTCGGCACCGATATAAACGATACCTGAGTCATCAAGACGGGAGAGTTGTACTTCGCCGAGCGAAGCGATATCGCGAGTAATTTCCTCTGGACCGAGCTTTGTATCGCGGGCCACTACCGTGAGTTCCTCGATGTGGATCGAGGTGTAGCGGTCTTCGGCGACGACACGTTCCGAGATCAGGATCGAGTCCTCAAAGTTGTAACCATTCCACGGCATGAACGCGATCAGCATGTTCTGTCCGAGTGCCAGTTCGCCCTTGTCGGTCGAAGCGCCATCCGCCACCACATCCCCGCGGGCGATCCTGTCGCCAACACGAACCAGCGGGCGCTGGTTGATATTGGTGTTCTGGTTCGAACGGGTGTATTTGACTAGGTTGTAGATGTCGACCCCGACTTCACCAGCCACGGTCTCATCGTCATTGACGCGAACCACAACGCGGCCGGCATCGACGTAGTCGACAAGGCCGCCACGACGTGCAACGACGGCCGTGCCCGAGTCGACCGCAACGGTGCGTTCGATGCCGGTACCAACCAGCGCTTTCTCGGGACGCAGGCAAGGCACAGCCTGACGCTGCATGTTGGCGCCCATCAGCGCGCGGTTCGCATCGTCATGCTCCAGGAAGGGGATCAGCGAAGCGGCGACGGAAACGATTTGGCCGGGAGCCACGTCCATGTACTGTACACGCGACGGTTCTGCCAGGATGGTTTCACCCTTTTCGCGGCAAGTCACCAGATCGTCGGACAAACGACCGGCCGCATCGAGTGAGGCATTGGCCTGAGCGACCACATAGTTGCCTTCTTCGATGGCAGACAAGTATTCAATTTCGTTGGTGACCTGAGAATCGATAACCTTGCGGTACGCAGTTTCGATAAAGCCGTAGTCATTCACGCGAGCATACAAGGCCAGCGAGTTGATCAAACCGATGTTCGGACCTTCCGGCGTTTCGATCGGGCACACGCGTCCGTAGTGGGTCGGATGCACGTCACGGACCTCAAAACCAGCGCGTTCACGCGTCAGACCACCTGGGCCAAGGGCGGAAACACGGCGCTTGTGCGTGATTTCGGAAAGCGGGTTGGTCTGATCCATGAACTGCGAAAGCTGGCTCGAACCGAAGAATTCCTTGATCGCGGCGCTGATCGGCTTTGCATTGATCAGATCGTGCGGCATCAGGTTGTCGGACTCGGCCTGGCTCAGGCGCTCCTTGACGGCACGCTCGACACGCACCAGACCGGCACGGAACTGGTTCTCCGCCAGTTCGCCAACCGATCGGACACGACGGTTGCCAAGATGGTCGATATCATCGATTTCGCCACGGCCATTCCGTAACTCGACTAGAATCTTGATGACATCGACGATGTCACGCGGAGACAACGTCAATTGCTCGCGCACTTCGACATTGGCACCGAGCGGCTTGATTTTGGCGGCCAGTTCGTCAGCTTCGGCCTTGGTCATATTCTCGGCAAGCGAACGGGCGCCATACGGCAACAGGCTCACCAGATCCTGGATCACCGGAAGCGGGAAGCCAGAACCCTCAGCCAGATTCTTCAAGGCTGCCTCGGCACGCGAGGCCAGGCCCTTGATCAGAACCTTGTACTCGGTCACGTCGATCCGCGCCAAGCGACGATTGAACTTCATTCGGCCAACGCCAGACAGATCGTAACGCTCGTCCGAATAGAACAGGCCGTTAAACAGAATCTCAACCGCCTCTTCGGTCGGCGGCTCGCCCGGACGCATCATGCGATAAATCGCGATCCGTGCTGCCTGTCGCGTTGCGGTTTCGTCGGCGCGTAGCGTATTCGAGATGAAGGCGCCACGGTCCAGTTCGTTGGTGTACAGAGTCTCAAGGCTCAAAATACCGGCTTCGCGCAATTTGGCGAGCAAGGTTTCTGTAATCTCGTCGTTGGCGTTGGCCACGACCTCGCCGGTTTCCTTGTCGACAATATTAGTTGCGACGACACGCCCCAGAATAAAGTCCTCCGGAACCACGATCTGTTTCAAGCCAGCAGCTGCGATATCGCGAATATGCTTTGCGGTGATCCGCTTGTCCTTGGCCACGATGACCTTACCGTCGGGCGCGACGAAATCGAAGCGGGCGACTTCACCCCGCAGACGCTCGGGCACCAGCGCGAATTCGACGGTGTCCTTGGTCAGCGCGAAGTTATCAAACTCGAAGAAGCCTGCAAGGATTTCTTCCGACGACATACCAATCGCCCGAAGCAGCGTGGTAACCGGCATCTTGCGACGGCGGTCGACGCGGAAAAAGAGTGTGTCCTTGGGATCAAATTCGAAATCCAGCCACGAACCGCGATAGGGAATCACTCTTGCAGAAAACAGCAACTTGCCCGAACTGTGCGTCTTGCCCCGGTCATGCTCGAAAAACACACCGGGGGAGCGATGGAGTTGCGAAACGATCACCCGTTCGGTACCGTTAATGACAAAGGAGCCATTGGTCGTCATGAGCGGAATTTCGCCCATATAGACTTCTTGCTCCTTGACTTCCTTGACCGTGTCCGGCGCTTCGCGATCCATGATCACGAGGCGCACCCGGGCGCGCAAAGACGACGCGAATGTCAGGCCACGCTGCTGACACTCAGTAACATCGAATGCCGGTTCGCCAAGCATGTAGCTGACGAACTCCAGGCGCGCGTTGCCCGAATGAGAAACAATAGGGAAGATCGAGGTAAACGCTGCCTGCAAACCCTCGTTCTTGCGCTTCTCCGGCGGCACCTCATCTTGCAGGAAGTCTTTGAAAGACTGTAGCTGGGTCGCAAGCAAATACGGCACGTCGAGCACGCTGGCGCGCTTGGCGAAGCTCTTGCGGATGCGTTTCTTCTCGGTGAAGGAGTAAGTCATGGTAACTCCGTGAGGGTAAGATCAAACAGGGAACCTGTCGAAACAGGCAAACGCAAACCGGCTCGCCTCCCTTGAAGGGCAGAGGAGAGCTCAGTTTGCGTTTGCCAGTTGGCGTAATTCAAGTTCGTCTTCTGGACTAGTAAAAACCTGTCATGAAAACAGAAAATGGCTGACGGGAAAGCCCGCCAGCCAGCACATCGCGAGTCGATTACTTGACTTCGACCTTGGCGCCCGCGTCTTCCAGTTGCTTTTTGAGGGCTTCTGCGTCGGCCTTGGAAACACCTTCCTTGACCGGCTTCGGAGCGCCATCAACCAGATCCTTGGCTTCCTTGAGGCCCAGGCCGGTCACCGCACGCACCACCTTGATGACTTCGACCTTCTTGTCGCCGGCAGCAGCCAGGACAACGGTGAATTCAGTCTGCTCTTCTGCAGCGGCAGCGCCGGCACCGCCAGCGGGACCGGCAACGGCGACGGCAGCGGCGGAAACGCCGAACTTCTCTTCGAATGCCTTGACCAGGTCATTCAGTTCCATAACGGTCAGGGAGCCGACGGCTTCCAGGATGTCTTCTTTGCTAATTGCCATTTCAATAAACTCCTAATTCAGTTCGTATGCGGTAAGGATCAAGCGGCGGCTTCTTCGCGCTGCTTTGCCAAAGCATCCAGAGCACGGACGAAGCCGGCGACCGGAGCCTGCATGACGTACAGCAGCTTGGAGAGCAACTCTTCGCGACTCGGTACGGAGGCGAGCGCCTGCACACCAGCTTTGTCGAGCACCTTGCCGGCATAGGAACCGGCCTTGAGCACCAATTTGTCGTTGGTTTTTGCGAAGTCATTGAGGACCTTCGCAGCCGCCACGGGGTCGGCGGAGACGCTATAAATCAGCGGTCCGACCATGTGGTCAGCCAGGCCGGCGAACGAAGTGTCCGCGACCGCACGGCGCACCAAAGTGTTTTTCAACACACGCAGATACACACCAGACTCGCGCGCCTTTTTGCGCAGCACGGTGAGGTCGGTAACCTCAATGCCACGATACTCGGCAATCACGATGGTCTGTGCGTTGGCCACTTGTGCCGACACCTCAGCTACAACCGCTTTTTTGTCGTTCAGATTGAGACCCACAGGTCCGTCCTCCTTTCAAGTCATAACACGACGGGAGAAATTCCCGCCGCACCCACGGCGACCTGAACCAGAAGCTATGCCACTCAATGTCGAGCAACAGAAAATCTTGTTCTGGGACACCGTCTGCGCAGGGTGCTTTCGCGATTAAGCCCCGTCAAAGGGGCGCCTGCGGTCTTTGACGATCTGCCGGAAGTCGACGCATGACGACCTCCGACAGCCCAAAGTACTTATCAACCAACCAGCGAAGCTTGATCCACGCGAACACCGGGACCCATGGTGGCGGCCACGGCTACCTTGCGCACGTATTGCCCCTTCGAGGATGCCGGCTTTGCCTTTTGCAGAGCGTCAATCAGCGCCTTCAGGTTGCTTTCCAGGCTCTCGACCGTGAACGAAGCACGACCGATGGTGGCATGGATGATCCCGGCCTTGTCGGTCCGGTATTGAACCTGACCAGCCTTGGCGTTCTTCACTGCGGTCGTTACGTCCATCGTGACGGTGCCAACCTTCGGGTTCGGCATCAATCCGCGCGGCCCGAGGATCTGGCCAAGCTGGCCGACAACCTTCATGGCATCCGGCGTCGCGATCACGATGTCAAAGTTCAGATTGCCCGCCTTGACTTCGGCAGCCAGATCGTCAAAACCAACGACTTCGGCGCCAGCCGCTTTAGCAGCTTCAGCCTTTTCACCCTGTGCAAATACAGCGACACGAACAGTCTTGCCAGTACCTGCCGGCAAAACAACCGAGCCGCGGACGACCTGATCCGATTTGCGTGCATCAACGCCGAGGTTGACCGCAACGTCGATCGACTCGTCAAACTTGGCGATCGCGGTTTCCTTGGCCAGCGCCAAGGCTTCCTGAACCGGATAAAGCTTCTGGGGAACGACCTTGCTGGCAAGGGCCTTTTGTTTTTTCGTGAGCTTGGCCATGATTACAAACCCTCCACCGTGATACCCATCGAACGGGCGGAGCCAGCGATGGTGCGAACCGCTGCTTCCATGTCGGCAGCAGTCAGGTCAGGCATTTTGGTCTTGGCAATTTCTTCGGCTTGAGCGCGAGTGATCTTGCCGACCTTGTCGGTATGCGGCTTGGCCGAACCAGACTTGATACCGGCAGCCTTCTTGATCAGGATGGTCGCGGGCGGCGTCTTCATCACAAAAGTGAAGGACTTGTCCGCAAAAGCGGTAATCACCACCGGAATCGGCAGGCCTGGCTCGACGCCCTGCGTCTGGGCATTGAACGCCTTGCAGAATTCCATGATGTTCAAACCGCGCTGACCCAGCGCGGGACCGATCGGCGGCGAAGGATTCGCCTTTCCGGCCGGCACTTGCAGCTTGATGTAGCCGACAATCTTCTTGGCCATAACTACTCCTTTATTGATGAGTGGTAGCGCGCTTTTGGCTTCATGCCTACTTGCGCTCCTCTTGCCTGACTATTTTGGGGTAGTCGGCAAACCCCTGAAACAACACCTGATGCTCAAGCCTTCTCGACCTGGGCAAATTCCAACTCCACTGGCGTCGCACGCCCGAAAATCGTTACCGAAACGCGCAAACGATTCTTTTCGTAATTGACATCCTCGACGGAGCCATGAAAGTCCGTGAATGGACCCTCCTTGACGCGCACCACTTCGCCAACCTCGAACAACACCTTCGGACGGGGCTTCTCGACCCCCTCCTGCATCTGCTGCATGATCTTGTCGACTTCCTTCTGGGAAATCGGCGTTGGCTTGGTGGCAGTACCGCCTACGAAACCAGTGACCTTGGGCGTATTCTTGACCAAGTGCCACGAGTCGTCGTCCATCTCCATTTCGCACAGCACATAGCCAGGGAAGAACTTGCGCTCGGAGATGGCCTTCTGCCCCCCCTTCATCTCGACAACCTCTTCGACCGGCACCAGGATACGACCGAATTTTTCCTGCATGCCCAAGCGGTCAATGCGCTCCTGTATGGCGCGCATCACGCTCTTCTCGAACCCGGAGTAGGCATGAACCACATACCAGCGCTTGCTCATGACTTCCTCCAACCCAGCACGAGATCATAAAGAACCCACTCGAGGCTCTTATCAGTCAAATAGAGGAAAATCGCCATCACAACGACAAAGGCAAAGACCGCACCTGTGGTTTGCATGGTCTCCTTGCGCGTCGGCCAAACGACCTTTTTCGCTTCAACCACCGCTTCGTTGGCAAAGGTAAAAAAGCGCTGGCCCGGCTCGGTTTTCCAGGCAACGGCAGCAGCGAGCCCCACGCCGGCAAGCACCGCCAGGACGCGCAAAATCATCGCCTGCTCCGAGAGCAGGTAGAAACCAGCCACGCCGGCCGCCAGAATTACCAGCGCCAGCGCAAACTTGATCTTGTCAGCCATGACGTTCGCGATCTTTAAAGAGGGTGGCAGGGGCGGAGGGAATCGAACCCCCGACCTACGGTTTTGGAAACCGTTGCTCTACCAATTGAGCTACACCCCTGCT
>JAEUOH010000100.1 GCA_016790845.1 Dechloromonas sp. | reverse complement strand
GCGCTGCTGCGCTTCCGCAAGGCGGTGACGCAGACCCAGGTGTGAGCCGCATCGGGAATTGTTGATGCGCATCATGGGCAGTTGGCGACTCGCTGCCGACAATCGGGCCAGCGCGTCACCCTTTTGGCGGCGTCGCAATTTCGCCATGTTTTTCCTCAGACAAGTCTTCGCGGCGGCTGTGGCCGCCGTCTTTTTTGGCCAGGGGCTGGCCGCCGAAACCGCCGAGCGGCAGTTCGAGGTACTGGCGCGCCTGCCGGATGCCGACGTCCAGGCGATGGCCGGGCAGATGGTTGAGGTAGATATCGACCTCGCGGCCAGTTCGGGGTTCGATGTCGAGGTTCGCGGCGAACGGGCCGAAGCGCGCTACCGGATGGCCTTCAACCAGGTCGCAGAAGGCTGGAGCTGGCGGCCCCAGGCCGATCCTGCGGTCGCCGATTATTACCGCTATAAATTCCTGCCGCTGCAGTCGGTGGCGGTCGAGCGCGGCAGTTACGAACATGAAGACAAGATTGGCGTACCGCAGCAAATGAAGGTGAGCTGGCGCTACGACTACTTTCTGGCCTTCGACAATCTCTACGATTTCTACCCGCGCCGCGTCGATGACGACGCCGGATTTGTCGCCGACTTGCCGGTCGCCTCGGCTGCGCATCTCGGCATGCGCGCCACCGCCCGGCTGGGCGCGCCGGTGATCAGCGAGAGCACGACGTTCTGGAAGGCGACTTACGGCAAGCCCACCGACTTCACACTGAAAAAACGCTACCTGACCGGCACGCTCGAATCAGTGTCCTTCATCGATCTGGACAGCGGCAGCGCGCTATGCACCATCACCCGCGAGCGTAACGATTGCCTGGGGCGTTGATGGTCAGCGATAGACCAGCACCGGCACCTTGGAGTGGGTCAGTACCTTGTTGGTCTCGCTGCCAAGCAGGAAGCCGCTGATGCCGCGCCGTCCGTGCGAGGCCATGAAGATCAGGTCGCAGCCGGATTTTTCGGCGGCCTCGATGATCGCTTCGTAAGGCACGTCGCTGGTCGCTGCAATGGTCGCGCATTCGACGCCCGCGTCGGCGCATTGCTTCGCGACTTCGCCCAGATATTCGGCGGCCTGCTGGTCGGCCAGTTCGGCGAATTTTTCCGGGGTCGTCGGATCGATCAGCGCGCCTTCACCGAAGTAGGCAATCGGGTATTCGGGCTTGGCGAAGAATACCGTGACCCTGGCGCCGGCTTCCTTGGCGAAAGAAATGGCCCGCTTCGCGGTAGCTTGCGAAAGTTCCGAGCCGTCGGTGGGTACGAGAATGTGCTTGAACATGGGTTTCCTCCTCTATGGGTCGCGCCGCAACGGCGGCCTTGTTGAAGTCATGCTACGCCAAGTCACGATGAAGTGAAACAGGGCTCTGGCGAATCGCCGGAAGGCCCGGCAAAAGTGGGTGCCGGCACCCAAAAACATACGCCTCGGCATGGTATAAAAGAACTTGTTTTTGCATGAGGCCAAGGAACATGTCCGAGAATTCTTCCGCTAGAAATCATGGCATCGACATCAATGGCATGAGCCCGCTCGAGAGCGCCGGCATGGCGGTCAGCAAGGCCGCCGATCCGTACGGGGTAACCGCCTCGCTGCTCAATGCGCAGGCGGCCTGGATGATGCATCCACAGGAGCTGATGCGGGCCGCGAGCGCGCTGTCCGGCGACCTGATCGCGCTGCAGGCGCACCTGATGCGCCGCGCCATGGGCATGCCGTCGGCCGACGTCATCGCGCCGCACGCCGACGATGTCCGCTTCGCCGATCCGGTATGGACCCAGGTGGCGACGTGGGACATCATCAAGGAGTGGTATCTGGCCTTCACCCACCGCCTGCAGGACATGTATTTCGAAACGCCCGGGCTGTCGGACAAGGAACGCCGCCGCGCCGCATTCTGGTCGCGCAAATGGCTGAACATGGTGGCGCCGACCAACTTCTTCTGGCTCAACCCCGTGGCCATGGAGCGCTTCATCCGCACACGCGGGCAAAGCGCCGTGCAGGGATTCCAGAATTTCCTGCGCGATGCCCGGGCGAAGAACATCCAGATGGTCGAACCGGATGCCTTCGTCGTCGGCAAGGATCTGGCGACGACGGCGGGCAAGGTCGTCTTCCGTAACCGACTGGTCGAGCTCATCCACTACGCGCCGACCACCGAAAAGGTGCGCGCGACGCCGATCGTCATCGTCACGCCGTGGATCAACAAGTTCTACATCCTCGACCTGACGGCGAAGAAGAGCATGGTCAAATACCTGACCGACCAGGGTTTCTCGATCTTCATCACGAGCTGGAAAAACCCGGATGCCGACATGGCCGAGGTTCGTCTTGACGACTACCTGCTTGAAGGCGTGAACGAGGCCGTCCGCGTGGCCTGCGATTTCTGCAAGCAGTCCAAGGTCCATCTGGTCGGTTACTGCATCGGCGGCACGCTGGTGGCGACCTACATGGCCTGGGCCAACCGGCGTTTCGGCAACGACCAGGTGCCGGTCGCGCACTGGACGCTGTTTACGACCCTGACCGATTTCGCGCATCCCGGCGACATCGATGTCTTCATCGACGAAGCCTGTGTCGGTGCACTCGACGAAACGATGGCCAAGAAGGGTTACCTGGACGGCAGCGAAATGGCGTCCTCGTTCCGCCTGCTGCGTTCGAACAGCCTGATCTGGCATTATTGGGTCAGCAGCTACCTGATGGGCGAGGATCTGCCGCCGTTCGACGTGCTGTTCTGGAACGTGGATACGACGCGCATGCCGCGCGCCATGCATTCCTACTACCTGCACGAGATGTACCTGAACAACAACCTGATCAAGCGCGACAAACTGACCATCGCCGGCGAGCCGATCGACCTCGACCGCATCGTCCAGCCGCTTTACGTGGTGACTGCGGAGGACGACCATATCGCGCCGTGGAAGCAGTGCTATCGCATCCGCAAGTACATCAACGTGCAAGCCCCGGTGCGCTTCGTGCGCTCCAGTTCGGGCCACATCCTTGGCATCGTCAATCCGCCGGTCAACCCGCCCAAGCGCTCTTACTGGATCGGCGAGCCCGAGCGCAACGAGCACTGGGAACACTGGTTCGACCGTGCCGAGCACAAGCCGGGGAGCTGGTGGGAAGACTGGACCGCGTGGCTCGGTGCGCGTTGCGGCGAACTGGTCGAAGCCTATCCGGCGGCAAGCCGCGCCTATCCGGCGCTGGCCGAGGCGCCCGGTACCTACGTGCTGGAGAAATAGACTGCTCGCTGCTTCGCATCGGCACGACGCCTTGCCGATGCTATTCACGCGCTTTTTGACGGTGGTCAAGGAGTAGGCCGCCGCGCATCCCGAGAATGGGCTCCATTGCCACGCTGCGAGTTAGCCCATGACCACCATCCGCACTTTCATGACCGACGATCATCGGCACTGCGACGATCTTTTCGCCGAAGCCGAGCAGGCGCTCGGCAAGAAAAACCTGCCGGCAGCGACGGCGGCCTTCGCGCATTTCCGCGGCGCCATCCTGGCGCATTTCGATTGCGAAGAAAAAACGTTGTTTCCCACCTTCGAAGCAAAGACCGGCATGCGCATGGGGCCGACCCAAGTGATGCGCATGGAGCACAGCCAGATGCGATCACTGCTCGATGATGCCCTTGCCGCGCTTGAACGGGGCGATTCCGACGATTACCTCGGTCTGGCCGATACCCTGCTGATCATGATGCAGCAGCACAACATGAAGGAAGAGAATATCCTCTATCCGATGTGCGACCAGCATCTGGCTGCCGAAGCACCGGAACTTCTGGCCCACCTTGAAAGCGAACTGACCGAAGCATGACCCACCCGAAAAGCACGCATGTCGTCGATGCCCGTTACATGGAGCCGCCCGAACCCTTTGTGCGTACCATGGAAATGCTCGATACCCTGAAGCCCGGCGAAAAAATGCTCCTCCTGCTCTTTCGCGAGCCGCACCCGCTTTACAAGGTGTTGCGCCAGAACGGATATACCTACGAAGCCGAGCTGGTGTCCGACGGCACCTTCGAAATCCTGATCTGGCGCTGAGCCGGCAACCGCATGCAGGCGTTGCTGTCTTTCGACAAGGCTCCCCTGTTTGCGGCGCCGCTGCGTTTTTTTCTGACGGCCCCCTTGTTTGCGCTGCTGGCCGGCGCGCTGCTTCTGGTGGAAGGTGAGGGCATGTTCGCTTCGCGCTGGACTCCGGGCCTGCTGGCGGCAACCCACCTCGTCACGGTCGGCTTCATGCTGCAAGTCATGCTCGGCGCGCTGATCCAGATCCTGCCCGTGGTGGCCGGCGCCAACCTGCGCCACCCCCTGGTGGTCGCGCGCTGGCTACATGGCGGGCTGTCGGGTGGCGCGCTTTTGCTGGCCGCCGGTTTCCTGTTTGGCCAGTCAACCTTGCTGGCCGCGGCTGCGCTGGTTCTCGGGGCGAGCATCGCGATGTTCCTGGTCGTTACCTGGCGGGCACTATCGGGCGTGCCGTCGACCAGCCCGACCATCCGTGGCCTTAAATTTGCCCTCTTCGGCCTGGCTGGCGCCGTCGGACTCGGCATCGTACTGGCGCTGGCGCTTGCCCGTGGCTGGGCCGTGCCGTGGCTGGCGCTGACCGACCTCCATGCCGCCTGGGCGCTGGGTGGCTGGGCCGGCATCCTGCTGGCAGCGATGGCCTATGTCGTGGTGCCGATGTTCCAGCTGACGCCGGGTTACCCGGCGCGGCCCAGCTGGTGGCTTCCGCGCGTCATGCTCGGGCTGGTGCTGGGCTGGACGCTGGCGGTGCTGCTTGAATGGCCGTTGGCGATTCGGCTACTGCAAGGGCTGACGGCGCTGACCGGCATCGCTTTCGCGGCGCTGACCTTGCGTTTGCAGGGCCAGCGTCGCCGGGCGCGCGCGGATGCCACCTATCGCTACTGGCAACTGGGGCTGCTCAGCGCGGTTTTTGGCCTATTTTTACTGTTGACCGCAACCGTCTGGCCGGCGCTCGCCGAATTGCCCGGATTCAGCCTGGTGGTTGGCATCCTGCTGCTGGTCGGCGGTTTCATGTCCTTCATTGTCGGTATGCTCTACAAGATCGTGCCCTTCCTCGCCTGGCTGCACCTGCAGAATATGTGCGGCGGGCAGGCGCCAAACATGAATCGATTGCTGCCCGAAGCCGCCATGCAACGCCAGATGAGGGCGCATGCCGCGGCTGTGGCGCTTTTGCTGGTGGCTGTAATCTGGCCCGAATGGCTGGTACGGCCGGCGGGCGCCGCGCTGGCGCTGGCCGGTGGCTGGTTGTTCTTCAATCTGTGGGGTACCGTCGGTCGTTATCGCCGGCACCTTGCGAAAGTGGTTCCCGCATGAGTTATCTCGCCCTCAAGCATCTCCACGTCACCTGCGTCGTGATCAGCGGCCTCGGTTTTACCCTGCGCGGCTGGTGGATGCTGAGCGGATCGCCGCTGTTGCGGGCGCGTCTGACCCGCGTCGTGCCGCATGTCGTCGATACCTTGCTGCTCGGCAGTGCATTGATCATGGCCTGGCAGAGCGGCCAATATCCGTTTGCGCAGGGGTGGCTGACGGCGAAGCTCTGCGGCCTGGTGGTCTATATCCTGTGCGGTACGATGGCCCTCAAGCGCGGCAAGACGCCACGCCAGCGGCTGCTGTTCCTGATACTGGCGCTGGCCGCGTTCGCCTATATCGTTGGTGTCGCGCTAACGCGCAATCCGCTGCTTTACGCGCGATGATTCATCAGTGCCTTGAGGCCGGCGACGTCGAGGATGCGGATGTGCTTTTGCTGGACGGCGATGAAGCCTTCTTCCTGGAAGCGCGAGAAGGCACGCGAGACGGTTTCCAGCTTGAGGCCGAGGTAGCTGCCGATTTCCTCGCGTGTCATGCGCAGGTAGAACTCGGCGTGCGAAAAGCCACGCGCCGTGAAACGCTGCGACAGGTTGAGCAGGAAGGCGGCGAGGCGCTCTTCGGCGCGCATGGTGCCGAGCAGCATCATGACGCCGTGGTCGCGCACGATCTCGCGGCTCATCACCTTGTGGAAATGGTGCTGCAAGGTGTGAATTTCGCGCGACAGGCTTTCCAGCCGCGAGAACGGGATGGCGCAGATCTCGCTGTCTTCGAGGGCGATGGCATTGCAGGTATGGTGTTCACTGCTGATGCCGTCGAGGCCCAGCAGTTCGCCGGCCATCTGGAAGCCGGTAACCTGTTCGCGTCCGTCTTCCAGCAGTACATCGGTTTTAAAGAAGCCGCTACGGATCGCGTAGATGGCGTCGAAGGGCACGCCGGAGCGGTAAAGATGCTCGCCGCGCTTGAGGCGGCGCCGGGTCGATACCAGATCGTCGAGTCGTTCGAGTTCCTCGATGCTGAGCCCGAAAGGCAGGCACAGCTCGCGCAGATTGCAGTTCGAACAGGCCGTCTTGATGACGGAGAGGGAGATTGTGTTGGTAGCGGAATTGGGGGGCATCAGGAACCCGTGTAAGCTTGATCCAAGTCAACCGTAAAGTCGCCGCATCCGAACATAATCCGACCTACTCTTGGTGGTATGTTTAATGAATTTTGCAACTGAAAACCTCGTATTCGATCCCCAGATCATCCGCCGTTTCGACGTCAACGGCCCCCGATACACGTCCTATCCAACCGCCGACCGCTTCGTCGAGGCGTTCGACTCGGATGCGGCCAAGCTGTGGCTGAGCAAACGAAATATCGGCGGAATCAGCCGACCGCTATCATTATACTTCCACATCCCTTTCTGTAACACCATTTGCTATTACTGCGCCTGCAACAAGATCATCACCAAGGATCACGGGCGTAGCGCCAAGTACCTGAAGTACCTGGCCAAGGAGGTGGCGCTGCAGAGCGAATACTTGGACGGTAACCGCGAAGTGATCCAGTTGCACTGGGGCGGCGGTACGCCGACCTTCCTGTCGCACGACGAGATGCGGCAACTGATGGACGCCACGCGCAAGCATTTCAAGCTGCTCGATGGCGGCGAATATTCGATCGAGGTCGACCCGCGCAAGGTTGACCGCGCAACGGTCGCGTTGCTCGGCGAACTGGGCTTCAATCGCATGAGCGTCGGCGTTCAGGATTTCGACGAAAAGGTTCAGCAGGCCGTCAACCGGATCCAGAGCGAGGAAGAAACCGCCAACGTGATCGACGCGGCGCGTGCCAACGGCTTCAAGTCGGTTTCCGTAGACCTGATCTACGGCTTGCCGCACCAGACGGTGATGGGCTTCAACCGCACGCTGGAGCGCGTGCTGGCGATGGATCCCGACCGCTTGTCGATCTACAACTACGCGCACCTGCCGAGCCTGTTCAAGCCGCAGCGACGCATTGCCGAGCCGGATCTGCCGTCGGCCGACGCCAAGCTGCAAATCCTGGCGCTGGCGATCCGCAAACTGACCGAGGCCGGCTACGTCTTCATCGGCATGGATCACTTCGCCAAGCCGGACGACGAACTGGCGGTGGCCCAGCGCCAGGGGCGACTGCACCGCAATTTCCAGGGCTATTCGACCTACGCCGACTGCGACATGCTGTCCTTCGGCATCTCGTCGATCGGCAAGGTCGGGCCGACCTACAGCCAGAACGTCAAGACCCTGGACGAATACTACGACCGCCTCGACGCCGGGATGTTGCCGGTGTTCCGCGGCATCGAGCTGACCGCCGACGACATCCTGCGCCGTTCAATCATCCAGGCGTTGATGTGCCATTTCGAACTGTCCATCGAGTCGATCGAAAGCGCGCATCTGATCGATTTTCACAAGTATTTCGCAGGCGAACTCGAGGATCTCAAGGAAATGGAGCATGCCGGCCTGCTCAAGGTCGAGCGCGAGTGGATTACCGTGCTGCCGCCGGGGCGCATGCTGGTGCGCATCATCTCCATGGTATTCGACCGCTACCTGCGGGCAGACCGCCAGCGGACGCGTTACTCGAAAGTGATCTGATTCGCGTGCAAGCGGCGGGGAGGGCGGGTAAACTGCGCGTTTCCGCCTGAGCCAACGTTGCACGATGCCTGATTCCGCTTACTTAGCCCTGTTCCTCGTCGGACTGCTGGGTGGCACGCACTGCGTCGGCATGTGCGGTGGCATCGTCGGCGCGCTCTCGCTGGGGGCGCCCGCGCGATGGTCCATGCACCTTGCTTACAACGCCGGCCGCATCATTTCATACGCCGCCGCCGGCGCGCTGGCCGGAGTCCTCGGTGCTGCCAGCCTGAGTCTTGACGGGCAGGCGCCAGTACGTCTGACACTCTATCTGCTGGCTAACCTTATGCTGGTCGCGCTCGGCCTCTATTTGCTTGGCGTGACGCGGGCTCTGGCCTTTACCGAGCGTGCAGGACAGCACCTGTGGCGGCTGATCCAGCCCTTGACGCGTCGTTTCCTGCCGGCACGGACAATTGCTCAGGCTTTTCCGCTGGGGCTGCTGTGGGGTTGGTTGCCTTGCGGGCTGGTTTATAGCGCGTTGGCGACGGCGCTCAGCGCCGGGTCGCCCGAGCGCGGCGCCTTGCTGATGCTGGCTTTCGGCCTGGGCACGTTGCCAAATCTGCTGCTGGCGGGCATCCTGCTGGCAAGGCTCAACGAATTTGTGCGGCGCCCGGTGGTGCGTATCGCTTCCGGCCTGCTGGTGTTGGGCTTCGGCATCTACGGTTTGATCGGTTTGATGCGTATGCTGCACTGGATCTAGGAGAAACCATGACGATGAAAATCCTGCTGGCGGTAGATGGTTCGGATGTGGCGTTGCGCGCGGTCGACCACCTGATCGGCCACGTTTCCTGGTTCCGCGAAATGCCGGAAATTCACCTGCTGCACGTGCAGCCGCCGATTCCCGTCGGGCGTGCGCTGGCGCATGTGAGCAAGGAGACGCTGCATGACCATTACCTGGAAGAGAGCCGCGAGCATCTGCGCGAGGCCCAGCAGAAGCTCGATGTGGCCGGCCGCTTTCATACCACGCATGTCCACGTCGGCCAGGCGGCCGAGGTGATCGCCAAGGTGGCGGGCGAACTCGGCTGCGATCTGATCGTCATGGGGACGCACGGCCGTGGCGGTGTCGCCGGACTGGTCATGGGCTCGGTCGCTTCCCGTGTGCTGCATCTCGCGCCATGCCCGGTGTTGCTGGTCAAATGAACGAAGCGGCCGACGGTCGCGTCGTCGAGTTCGCCATTGCCGGCATGACCTGCGCGGCGTGTTCGGCGCGCCTGGAAAAAGTGCTCAACCGTCAGCCGGGCATTCAGGCCAATGTGAATCTGGCGGCCGAGCGTGCGCGCGTGCGTCTGGCAGGCATGGCGGACGAAGCGGCGGTCATTGCGGCGGTGACCAAGGCCGGTTTTTCGGCCAGCCTGGTCGACAAGGACACGCGGGAACGCGAGAAAGCGCGCCGTGCGGCCGACTACAGGCGCGAGATCAACCGCTTCCGGATCGCCGTGGCGCTCACACTGCCGCTGGTTGGGCAGATGCTTTTCATGTTCGGCGATGCGCATCACCATCCCGAATTGCCGCGCTGGTTGCAACTGCTGCTGGCGACGCCGGTGCAGTTCTGGATCGGCTGGCGCTTCTACGATGGTGCGTACAAGGCATTGCGCGGCGGCGGCGCCAACATGGATGTGCTGGTGGCACTGGGGACCAGCATGGCCTGGGGTTTCTCGGCCGTGGTGACGCTGTTCGGCCTCGATCAACACGTGTATTTCGAAGGTGGCGCGGCGGTCATCACCCTGGTGCTGCTCGGCAAATTGCTGGAGGCGCGGGCCAAGGCGCGGACCTCGGAAGCCATCGAATCGCTGGTCCGCCTGCAGCCCAAGACAGCACGTATCGAGCGCGACGGCCAGTGGGTCGAAATCGCGGTCGATGCGTTAATGCCGGGCGACGTTTTCATGGTGCGTCCGGGCGACAGCGTGCCGGTCGATGGCGAGGTCATCGATGGCATTTCCAGCATCAACGAGGCGATGCTGACCGGCGAGAGCATGCCGGTGGCCAAGGCCGTCGGCGACAAGGTGTTCGCGGCCACCGCCAACGGCCAGGGCGCCCTGCGCTGCCGGGCGACGGGCGTCGGCGAGCAGACACTGCTGGCCGGCATCATCCGGATGGTCGGCGAAGCGCAAGGTTCCAAGGCGCCGGTGCAGCGGCTGGCCGACCAGATTTCGGCGGTCTTCGTGCCAGTCGTGTGCGTCATCGCATTGGCAACTTTTGCCGGCTGGTGGCTCCATACCGGCGAATTTGCCGAAGCGCTGGTCAATGCCGTGGCCGTGCTGGTCATCGCCTGCCCGTGTGCGCTCGGGCTGGCAACGCCGACGGCGATCATGGTCGGTACCGGGCAGGGCGCGCGGGCAGGCATTCTGGTCAAGAACGTCGAGGCGCTGGAGCGAGCGGAGAAGATCGCAGTTCTCGCCCTGGACAAGACCGGCACGCTGACCTGCGGTGAGCCGATGGTGACCGACATCGTGCCGCTGGCGGCGGGTGAAGAAGACGCCTTGCACCTGGCCGCAGCGCTGGAGCAGGGGTCGGAACATCCGTTGGCGCGGGCCGTGCTGGCCAGGGCTGCTGCGGTCGACCTGCCAAAAGTGGCAAATTTCAAGGCCACTCCAGGTCACGGCGTAGCCGGTGAGGTCGATGGCAGATCGCTGCGACTCGGCTCGCCGGCTTGGCTGGGCATGGCCGACGACGTGGCAGTTATGCGGCTCCAGCAGGCAGGCCGTACTGTGGTCGTGCTGGAAGAGAACGGAAGCGCGCTGGCCTTGCTGGCGATTGCCGATTCCTTGCGGCCGACCTCGCGCCCGGCCGTCGAGCGCCTGCGTGCGCGCGGCATCCGCGTCGTCATGCTGACCGGCGACAATGCGGCGACGGCGGCTGCGATAGCCCATGAAGCGGGGATCGAGGAATTCCGCGCCGGCATCCTGCCCGGCGACAAGGCGGCGGCGGTCGCCGAACTGAAAGCCGGCGGGCTGATGGCGATGGTCGGCGACGGCATCAACGACGCACCGGCCCTGGCGGCGGCCGATGTCAGTTTCGCCATTGGCGCCGGTTCCGACGCAGCGCTGGAGGTCGCCGACCTGACCCTGATCCGCAGCGACCTGAATGGGGTGGACGATGCCATCGAGCTGTCGCGGGCGACGCTTGGCAAGATTCGCCAGAATCTGTTCTTCGCCTTTATCTATAATGTATTGGGGATTCCGCTGGCGGCCTTCGGCGAGCTGAATCCCGTCATTGCCGGCGCAGCGATGGCCATGAGTTCGGTGTTCGTGGTGTCGAATTCCCTGTTGCTCAAGCGCTGGCATCCGAAGGCCCGCTAGGCACTTGAAGGGGGTTGTCTGCAAGCATACGAAAAACTGGCATTTTACGAGGCGCTGCTGGAAAGCATGCAGCGCGTCGTCTATTGCCTGAATCTCGAAAGCGGGCGTTTCGAATATATCTCGAGCGCCGCCGCGGCACTCTTCGGCCTTGATACGGATGTGGTGCGCGATGCCGGGATGGATCTGGTCAGCCAGCACATGCTGCCGGGTGATTTCGACGCGGTCATGGCGCACATCGCGGAAGTCGCGGCGGCCAACCCCGGGCAGCGCGTTTCGCTGACTGCGCAGTATCGTGTGCAGGGCGCCAATGGCCGGGTCAGGCATTGCCACGATTCGATGACCCTGGACGTGGATGCGACCGGCCGGGCGCTGATGGCTTTCGGCGTCGCCGTCGATGTCAGCCGGCGGGTGCTGGCCGATGTGGCCATGCATGAGAAGGAAGCGCAGTTCCGCGCCACCATGGAGGCGGCGCAGGTCGGCATCTTCGTGTTGCAGGACGGTCTGTTCCGCTACGTCAATCCTTTCCTGGTGCGCCTGTGCGGCTATACGGAAGAAGAGTTGCTGGACGGACTCGGGCCGCTCGATCTGATCGTGCCCGAGCAGCGCGAATTCGTGCGCAAGCAGATTCAGTTGCGGGCGGCCGGCGAGCCAGGTAGGCCCTACGAACTGACGGCGATGCGCAAGGATGGCAGCACCCTGCCGATCATGATCATGGGCTCCCCGTCGACTTACGAGGGGCAACCGGCCTCGGTCGGTACCCTGACCGATATTTCTGCCCAAAAGGACGCCGAGCGGCGTGCCCGGGAACTGGCCGATTTCGACCCACTGACCGGCTTGCCCAACCGTCGTCTGCTCAATGACCGCTTCTGCCAGTTGCTGGCGAGTGCCGAGCGCGAGGGATCGGAAATCGCGCTGATCTTCCTCGATCTCGATCACTTCAAGCGGGTCAACGACTCTCTCGGCCACAGCGTCGGCGACGAACTGTTGCGCGCTGTCGCCCATCGTCTGTCGTCGGTCGTGCGCAAAGTGGATACGCTGGCCCGTCTTGGCGGCGACGAGTTCATCATCGCCCTGCCAGGCATCCGTGCCGGGGCGGCTGCCGAAGTCGCCGGCCGTCTGCTGGAAGTCTGCGCAACGCCGTTTTCGGTTGGCGGTCACGATCTGATCATCACGCCATCACTGGGCATCAGCCTCTATCCCGATGACGGCCGCGATTTCGAGATCCTGCTGCGCAATGCCGATGCCGCGATGTACAAGGCCAAGGAGGCGGGCCGCAACGCGTTCCGCTTCTATTCCAGCGAGATGAACGTGGCAACGCTGAAGCATCTCTTGATGGAAAGCGGTTTGCGCCGCGGCCTCGGGGCCCGCGAATTCGTGCTTCACTACCAGCCCCTGGTGCATGTCGAAACCGGCGACATCATCGGGGTCGAGGCGCTGATCCGGTGGCAGAACCCGGATGCCGGGCTGGTGGCTCCGGATCAGTTCATTCATGTGGCCGAGGACATCGGCCTGATCAACCCGATCGGCGAATGGGTCTTGCGCGAGGCCTGCCGTCAGTTGCGCGCCTGGCAGGATGCCGGTTTGCCGACCCTGATGATTGCGGTCAATGTCTCGCCAGTCCAGTTTCGCCAGCCTGGTTTTGTCGATACGGTGGCCAGCGCGCTCGCCGCTTCCGGGCTGAACCCCCGCTTCCTCGAACTGGAATTGACCGAACGGACCGTGATGCAGGATGCCGAGCAGACGCTCGACACCCTGCTGGAACTGAACCGGATGGGCGTCGAACTGGCAGTCGACGACTTCGGTACGGGCTATTCCTCGCTCGCCTATCTGAAACGCTTCCCGGTAGGCAAGCTGAAGATCGACCGCTCGTTCATCCGCAATCTGGAATTCGACATGGATGACCGGGCCATCACCTCGACCATACTCAGCATGGGTCGTGGCTTGCGTCTGGAGGTGCTGGCCGAAGGGGTCGAAACGCAGCAGCAGTACGACATTCTGCGGAGCTTTGGTTGCGAACTGGTGCAGGGCTACCATTTCAGCCGTCCATTGCCGCCTGAGCAGTTCGTGGCATTTTTGAAAAATTACAATTTGCAAGGCAAGGAGTAACGCATGGAAAGCAGCATCATCAAGGTCGGCGGCATGAGTTGCCAGGGGTGTGTCAAGAACATCACCGGTGTCCTGTCCGCCTTGCCCGGGGTCGCGTCGGCCGAGGTGTCACTCGAAGCGGGAGAGGCGCGGGTCGCTTTCGATCCGCAGGCGGTCACGCGCAGCGCCTTGGTGGCAGCGATCGAGGATGCAGGCTTCGACGCTGAGTGAGCTAAACTCGCCGGCAGAAATTAACCCGAGAGAACAGTCGTGACAGAAAAAAAACCAAGGCTTACCGCGCTTTCGCATGGTGGCGGTTGTGGTTGCAAGATCGCCCCGGGCGTGCTGCAGAAGCTGCTGGCCGGCGTCAAACCCGGCATCATTCCTCCCCAACTGCTGGTCGGCACCGAAACCAGCGACGACGCGGCGGTTTACCAGATCAACGCGCAGCAGGCCATCGTCGCGACGACCGATTTTTTCATGCCCATCGTCGACGACCCTTACGATTTCGGGCGCATAGCGGCGACCAACGCCATTTCCGATGTCTATGCCATGGGCGGCACGCCGCTGTTCGCGCTGGCGCTGGTCGGCATGCCACTCAACGTCCTGCCGCTGGAGACCATCGGCAAGATTCTCGAGGGCGGCGAAGCGGTGTGCCGGGCTGCCAGCATTCCGATTGCCGGCGGCCATACGATCGACTCGGTCGAGCCGATTTACGGGCTGGTCGCCATCGGCCTCATCAATCCGGAGCACCTGAAGCGCAATTCCGGTGCCCGGCCGGGCGATCGCCTGATCCTCGGCAAGTCGCTCGGAGTTGGCGTCTATAGCGCGGCGCTCAAGAAAGACAAGCTCAGCGAAAGCGACTACGAAGTGATGGTCGCCAGCGCCACCCAACTCAACACGCCGGGGCCAGTGCTGGCCTGTCTCGACGGGGTACATGCGGTGACCGACGTTACCGGCTTCGGCCTCCTCGGGCACCTGATGGAGGTGTGCAAGGGCAGCGCCGTGCGGGCCAGGGTCGATTTTTCGGCCTTGCCGCTACTGAGCCGCGCGCTGGAATTTGCCGATGCCGGCTATGTGACCGGCGCTTCGGCGCGCAACTGGGCCAGCTACGGGGATGCGGTGCAATTGGCCGCCGGGCTTGGCGACAACGAGCGGGCTCTTCTGACCGACCCGCAGACTTCGGGCGGGTTGCTGGTTTCGTGTACGCCGGAGACGGTAACCGAGGTGTTGTCGATCTTCCTGCAGCAGGGTTTTTCGCATGTATCGGTGATCGGCGAAGTGATCGAGGGCGAGCCGGGGATCGAGGTTGCCTGATCGGCGAAGCCGGAAGCCGACGAAGTTCGCTATACCCCGGCACCAACAGGATGCGGAGCGGGGTGCTTCGGCGTAGCGTACAGATAGCCCGCGTTTTGATTCGTGCACCATTCGGGCGCAAGCTCCAAAGCAGCAAATAGTTGTTTCTGATTTGTAAATGCGATATATTCGCATTTACATTCAGGAGTCAGCCAGCCATATCGCTCAGCCAGCAAGGTTCTGAAAAAAGCTGTTTGAGCGAGCCGGTGGCGACAAATTTCAGCCGGCTCCTGCGACGTTTCCCGCCCAGCGGCGGCGATTCGCGCCGAACAGCAGATTCGGCAAGCCAGCCCTTCAGCCAGCCAGCCTCCCTAACAACGAGCTGAAGGAAACTGCCTGTGAAAAACAAGAGGGTAAAGTCGAAAGCGTGCGCGCTTTCGTCGTCGGTCGCCGCCGAGGCGGCAGTGGAAAAGCGGAAATTGCTGCCGCTGGGGGCGATGGTTGTCGCCGGCTTGCTTGGGGCAAGCGATACGGTGCTGGCCGAGGAGGAAAAAACCCTGTCGGCGGTGACGGTGACGGCAAACGCCGAACCGCCGCCACCTGATGGACTGCGCGCGACCAAGACCCGCGTTGGCCGCGTGGAACAGGATCCGCACGATCTGCCGCAGTCTATCGTCACCGTGACGCGTTCACTGATGGACGAGCAGGAAACCAACACGCTGCGCGAAGCGCTACGCAACGTTCCCGGGATCTCGTTCAATGCGGCCGAAGGCGGGCGCTCCGGCGACAACATGATGCTGCGCGGCTTCTATACCTTCGGCGACATCTATCTGGACGGGATTCGCGATACCGCGCAATACAACCGTGAAACCTTCAACCTGGAGCGGGTCGAAGTGTTGCGCGGTGCCGCTGCCATGCTGTTCGGGCGCGGCCAGGCCGGGGGCGTCATCAACCAGGTCAGCAAGACGCCGATGCTCTACGGCATCAACGTGGCCGGCGTCGGCGTCGGTACCGACGGCTATGCCGCCTTCAATGCCGACCTCAACCAGCGTATCGGCGATACCACGGCAATCCGCATCAACATGATGGCGCGCGAGGAGGACAGCGCGCGCTCCAACCCGGTGAGCGGCACCACGCCGCATATCCAGCGCGCCGGCTTCGCCCCGAGCATTTCGTTCGGCCTGGGGACCGAGCATGAGGTCAATCTCAGCTATTACTACCTGACGACCAGCGACCGGCCGGATTACGGCGTGCCGTTCAACAGCGCGACCAAGCGTCCCAACGAGGCCTA
>JAEUOH010000097.1 GCA_016790845.1 Dechloromonas sp. | reverse complement strand
ATGCAGTGGAACGATTCCTACCAGGAACAGGTGCTCTGCTTCACCAACAACATTCCGCAGTCGGACGGCGGCACCCATCTGACCGGCCTGCGCGCCGCGATGACGCGCGTCATCAACAAGTACATCGACGAAAACGAGATCGCCAAGAAGGCCAAGGTCGAGATCGCCGGCGACGACATGCGTGAAGGCCTGGCCTGCGTGCTGTCGGTCAAGATGCCCGACCCCAAGTTCGCCTCGCAGACCAAGATGAAGCTGGTTTCCAGCGAAGCGCGCCCGGCGGTCGAGGAAGTCGTTGCCCAGAAACTGGCCGATTTCCTGCTGGAACGTCCGGTCGATGCCAAGATGATTACCGGCAAGATCGTCGAAGCCTCGCGCGCCCGTGAGGCCGCCCGCCGCGCCCGCGAAATGACGCGGCGCAAGGGGGTTCTGGATGGCGTTGGCTTGCCCGGCAAGCTGGCCGATTGCCAGGAAAAAGACCCGGCCCTGTGCGAAATGTATGTGGTCGAGGGCGATTCCGCCGGCGGCTCCGCCAAGCAGGGCCGCGACCGAAAGTTCCAGGCCATCCTGCCGCTGCGCGGCAAGGTGCTCAACGTCGAAAAGGCACGTTTCGACAAGCTGATTTCCTCCGAGCAGATCGTCACCCTGATCACCGCCCTCGGCACCGGCATCGGCAAGGACGAATTCAAGATCGAAAAACTGCGCTACCACCGCATCATCATCATGACCGACGCGGACGTCGACGGCGCGCACATCCGTACCCTGTTGCTGACGCTGCTCTATCGCCAAATGCCCGAATTGATCGAGCGCGGCTACGTCTACATCGCCCAACCGCCGCTCTACAAGGTCAAGCACGGCAAGACCGAGCGCTACCTCAAGGACGACCAGGAATACCACCAGTTTCTGCTGCGCATGGCGATGGACGAAGCCAGCCTGACGCCGCGCGCCGGCAGCGAACCCATCGCCGGCCCGGCGTTGGAAGAACTGGCCCGCTCCTGGCTGTTGACCGAAGCCGTCATCGAGCGCGTCTCGCACCTGGTCGACCCGCTCGTCCTCAAGGCGCTCGTGCAGCACAACCTGAAGCTCGATCTCGCCTCCGAAGCTGGCGCCCGCGCCAGCGCCGACCTGCTGGCCCAGCATCTGCCGGCCGGCATCCATACCGTGCCGAAGTTCGACGACATCCAGGAACGCTGGACCCTGCGTGTCGAAAAAATGCACCACGGCAACCTCAAGGTCGGCCTGATCGACGAAGACCTGCTGCTTTCCGGCGACTTCATCCAGTTGCGCCGCACCGCCGAAACACTGGCCGACCTCTTCGGGCCGGGCGCCTTCATGGCGC
>JAEUOH010000085.1 GCA_016790845.1 Dechloromonas sp. | reverse complement strand
AACAGGCGATCGAGTTCGGCTATCGTTTCATCAGAAAGCGCCGTTTCCGCCGCCGCCCTGAAAACCACCAGCGGGCTGCCGCGTCCGTACATGCCTATCGTCGCATAGGGAAAAGCGGAAATCTTTGATCTGCCTTCCTGCATCAACGCCAGCGCATCGCTGCGGCTGGCGCAGCGGCGGACGATAGCCAGCGGATAAGGCAGGTCGACCTTGCTGATCTGCACTGCAGCATGCTTGAGCTCCGGCTGCATCGAGTAGGGATCGACGGCATCGCAGGCAATGGCGTTGAAGCCGGGGGAGTTCATGAACTGGTTTCCCCAGTGCATGGGCATCCATGCCCGGCCAAGCTGCAGCCCGGGCCGTTCCTCGACGCGAACGATGAACGTGCCACGGTCATTGTTCACGCGCACCAGATCGCCAGTATCCAGGCCGCGGTGACGCATGTCGCAGGGATGCATGGCGAGTAGCGGCTCGTCTTCCAGGTTGAACAGGCGCGGCACGGTGCCGGTACGGCTCATGCCGTGCCAGTGATCGCGCATGCGGCCGGAAAGCAGGCTGATCGGCAGTTCGGCATCGGGAACGTCGTTCGTCAAGCGGTGTTCGATGGCCACAAAACGCGCCTTGCCATCGGGCGTCGGAAAAATGCCGTCCTCATAGAGCCGGACCTTCCCGGCAGACGCACCTTCCGGAAAAGGCCATTGCTGCGGCCCCTGGGCATCGAGCAAGGCATAGCTCAGGCCGGTGATGTCGAGATCGCGGCCGCGCGTGCTTTCTCGGTGTTCGTTGAAGATAGCTTCGGCATCGGCGTAAGGGAACAGGCGCTCAGTGCCATCGTGGCCGAGTTTCCTGCCCAGCCGGCGCGCGAAATCGACGACGATCTGCCAATCGTGGCGTGCCTCGCCCGGCGCCTGGACGGCCGGCCGAACGCGGGTGATGCAACGCTCCGAGTTGGTCACCGTGCCGTATTTCTCGCCCCAGCCACTGGCCGGCAGCAGGAGATCGGCATAGTCGGCGGTATCGGTATTGCCATAGGCCTCCTGCAAAACCACATATTCGGCAGCCTGCAAGGCTTCGCGCACGGCGGCCAGGTTGGGCAGCGACTGCGCGGGATTGGTGCAGGCGATCCAGACCGCCTTGATTTCGCCGGTTTTAAGGCTTTTGAACAGGTCGACCGCAGCCTTGCCCGGTTTGGCGGGAACGAAAGGCACGCCCCAGAAGCGGGCCATTTCGGCCCGGTGCGCGGGGTTGCCAAGATCGCGGTGGGCCGACAGCAGGTTGGCCAGCCCGCCGACTTCGCGCCCGCCCATGGCATTGGGCTGCCCGGTCAGCGAGAAGGGCCCGGCGCCCGGCTTGCCGATCTGGCCAGTCGCAAGATGCAGGTGAATGATGCCGGCGTTGTTATGCGTGCCATGCGACGACTGGTTGAGGCCCTGACAGTACATCGACAGCGAAGCACCGCTGCTGCCGAACCAGCGCGCAGCCTGCAGCAGATCGGCCGTCGGGATTCCGCAGATGTCCGCAGCAATGGCCGGCGGATAGTTCCTGACGATGGCGCACAGCGACTCGAAACCCGTGGTGTGTGCGGCGATATAGTCCTCGTCGATCATCCCCTCGTTGATCAGGATGTTGAGCATGCCGTTGAACAGCGCGATGTCGGTGCCCGGTTTGATCGGCAGGTGGAGGTCGGCAATCTCGGCGCTCTCGGAGCGACGCGGGTCGGCGACGATGATCTTCAGAGCGGGATTGGCGGCGCGGGCATCCTCGACATAGCGGAAGACGATCGGGTGTGCGACAGCCGGATTGGCACCGGCGATGAAGATGACCTTGGCTTGCAGGATATCCCCGTAACTGCAGGGCGGCGCGTCGGCGCCCAGCGTCTGCTTGTAGCCCGCCACTGCCGACGACATGCAAAGGCGCGAATTGGTGTCTACATTGTTGGTGCCGATCAGGCCCTTCGCCAGCTTGTTGAAGACATAGTAGTCCTCGGTCATCAACTGGCCAGAAATATAGAAGGCCACGGAGTCCGGCCCGTGGGCCCGGATGGTGTCGGCAAAGCGTTCCGCCGCCTCGTCGAGTGCGGCGTCCCAGCTGAGCGTTTCGCGCCGCCCCTGCCGGATGGACCGGCGCTCGGGGTGAAGGAGGCGATACGCCGGCTCCGCCGTCTGGTTCAGGGTGGCACCCTTGGTGCATAAGCGGCCACGGTTGGCCGGGTGCTCCGGATCGCCGCGAACGCCGGTAATCATACCGTCGTCGGTTTCGATCAACACACCGCAGCCAACACCGCAGTAGCAACAAGTGGATTTGCTTTCTTTCTTCATGATCTTCCTTCCGGGCATGCTGGGAGCAACACCCATGCCATATAGAAGAATCATGGACTTGGACGTGAAACGGGGAGATCTCCACTGGAAATCTCCCCGTTTTGGTGCGTCGACCGCAACCGCCGTCCCTATTTGATGCGCTGGAGCTTTGGACGCCCTCCATCAGGGCGTGGTGGCTCGGGATTTTCCTCAACAGATTGCTCGGACTCCGGCACCTCGGAAACTGGGCCTTCGTCCTCACCTCCAACTTCGAAGGCCATGCCGGCACCGTTTTCCCGAGCATATATCGCCGATACCTGACTCACTGGAACCGACAACTGACGAGCGACACCGCCAAAGCGAGCCTGAAACTCGATCAGATCGTTACCGATCTGTAACTTGTTGGTGGCTTCGATACCGAGATTGAGGACGATCTGCCCGTCGCGAATGAATTCGCGCGGCACATTGGTCCGCGCATCGACCTGCACGGCGATGTACGGTGTAAAGGCATTGTCGTTACACCACTCCCAGATTGCGCGCAGGAGGTAGGGTTTGGTCGAAGGAAGTTCCATGCCTTACTTGCGCATTGCCTTTTCGGAGGGTGTCAGGGCATCGATAAAACCCTGGCGGCTGAAGATGCGTTCGGCGTACTTCATCAGCGGAGCGGCAGCTTTGCCGAGATCGATCCCGTAGTGATCCAGACGCCAGAGCAAGGGCGCGATGGCTACATCAAGCATCGAGAATTCATCGCCCAGCATGAACTTCTGCTTGTTGAAGATCGGTACGATCTCGGTCAGACGGGCACGGATTTCCAGACGCGCCTTGTCGGCGGTCTTGGCGTTCTTTTCGATCGCCTCCATGAACGAGAAAATTTCCCGCTCCATGCCCACGAGCAACTGACGCGCACGCGCACGCATGATCGGATCCGCCGGCATCAATTGCGGATGCGGAAAGCGTTCGTCGATGTACTCGTTGATGATGTTCGGCTCGAAGAGAACAAGGTCGCGCTCGACCAGTACCGGCACCCGATTATGCGGATTGATGACCGCCAGGTCTTCCGGCTTGTTGAACATGTCGACATCGATAACCTGAAAATCCATGCCCTTTTCGTAAAGGACGATGCGGCAGCGATGGCTGAATGGGCAAGTGGTGCCCGAGTAGAGGTTCATCATTGGTGGTTGCCCTCAAAATGA
>JAEUOH010000049.1 GCA_016790845.1 Dechloromonas sp. | reverse complement strand
GGCATCGTTGCCGGTTCCGACCCGGCGCAGGAACTGGCGGAAACCGAGGCCAAATTCGGCACGCTGCTATCGGCGCTGGCCGCACCGCCCGACGCTGAGAGAAATTGCCTCGGCTAGCTGGCAGGCAAGTCATTTACTCGTAACACAAATGCAACAAAATGACGGACTTGAAGCATATACTTCAAGAAAAAGAGGAGACTTTTCATGACCCGTCATCATCCGACTTCACGCTTTCCGGCCGAGGATTACCTGAACCGCGAGCTGAGCATGCTGGCCTTCAACCGCCGCGTGCTCGCCCAGGCGCAGGACGAGCGCATGCCGCTGCTCGAACGCTTGCGCTTTCTGTGCATCGTCTCCAGCAACCTCGACGAGTTTTTCGAAATTCGCATGGCCGGGCTCAAGGAGCAGATCAAGGCGCATGTGCCGACCATCACCACCGATGGCAAGACACCGCTGGAGTCTTTCCGCCTGGTCTCCGCCGAGGCGCATGCCATCGTCGCCGAGCAGTACCGCCATCTGAACGACGTGATCCTGCCGCTGATGGAGGAACAAGGCATCCGCTTCCTGCGCCGCTCGAAATGGACCGAGGCGCAGCGCGAGTGGATCCGCGATTACTTCGTGCGCGAAATGGTGCCGGTATTGACGCCGATCGGCCTCGACCCCTCGCACCCCTTCCCCAAGGTGCTCAACAAGAGCCTGAATTTCGCCGTCGAACTGGAAGGCAAGGACGCCTTCGGCCGCAGTTCCAACGCTGCCATCGTCCAGGCGCCGCGCGTGCTGCCGCGCGTCATCCGCCTGCCCGCCGAGCTGGCCGACTGCGAGTACGGCTTCGTCTTTCTGTCGTCCATCCTGCATGAGTTCGTCGGCGAACTGTTCACCGGCATGACGGTACTCGGCTGCTACCAGTTCCGCGCCACGCGCAATTCCGACCTTTTCGTCGACGAGGAAGAAGTCACCAACCTGCGCACCAAGCTGCAGGGCGAACTGCCCACACGCCATTTCGGCGACGCCGTGCGCCTCGAAGTCGCGGAGAATTGTTCGCAATCGATGACGGAGTTCCTGCTCGCGCAGTTTGGCCTCGGAGTCGGCGATCTGTACCGCGTCGAGGGGCCGGTCAACCTGGTGCGCCTGATGCAGGTGCCGGATTGGGTCGAACGCCCGGAACTGAAGTTTTCCGCCTTCGTGCCCGGCGTGCCCAAGGCCGTCGGCAAAGGCGCCAACATCTTCGACAGCATCCGCCGCAGCGATATCATGCTGCACCACCCCTACCAGTCGTTCGCGCCGGTCATCGACCTGCTCAACCAGGCGGCGAGCGACCCGCAGGTGGTGGCGATCAAGATGACCGTCTACCGCACCGGCACCGACTCGGTGCTGATGCAGTCGCTGATCCGCGCCGCGCAGAACGGCAAGGAAGTTACCGTCATCGTCGAGCTGATGGCGCGCTTCGACGAAGAAGCCAACATCGGCTGGGCGACCCGGCTGGAGGAAGTCGGCGCCCATGTGGTGTATGGCGTGGTCGGCTACAAGGTGCACGCCAAGGCACTGCTCATCGTGCGCCGCGAGGAAGGCGGCCTCAAACGCTACGCCCACCTCGGCACCGGCAACTACCACCCGCGCACCGCCCGCCTTTATTCCGATTTCGGCCTGATGACGGCCAACGAGGAGATCACCAACGACGTCGCAGAAGTCTTCAAGCAACTGACCGGGCTAGGCAAGGCGCGCACCCTCAAGCACCTGTGGCAGGCGCCCTTCACGCTGCAACCCAACGTCGTCGCGGCGATCCAGGCGGAAGCCGAGACGGCGCGCGCCGGCGGCAAGGCGATGATCGTCGCCAAGATGAATTCGCTGCTCGAACCGGAAACCATCCACGCGCTTTACGAAGCCTCGCAGGCCGGCGTTTCCATCGATCTGATCGTACGCGGCGTATGCGCGCTACGCCCTGGTGTGCCGGGGCTGTCTGAAAACATCCGCGTCCGTTCGATCATTGGCCGTTTTCTCGAACACCACCGCGTCTTCTTCTTCCATGCCGGTGGCGAAGAAAAGGTTTACCTGTCCAGCGCCGACTGGATGGAGCGCAACTTCTTCCGCCGCATCGAGCTCGCCTTCCCGGTACTCGACCCCAAGCTCAAGAAGCGCGTCATCACCGAGGGCCTCAAGTTCTACCTGGCCGACAACCAGCAAAGCTGGGACATGAATGGCGAAGGCATCTACCAGCGCCGCCGCAGTTCCCGCGCCAAGCCGCACAGCGCGCAGGGCGAATTGATGGTGACGCTGGGCGGAAATTAACGGCCTGTTGCGGTCGACCGCCAGAAAAGGGCGAAAATGAAATGCGGCTTCCGGGCCGCATTTTTCATGGGCGGAAAACTATTTTTTCTTCGTGCCGCTTTCCGGCGTGAAGAACAGCGCGGCGCCGATGGCGATCAGCGCCAGTGGCCACCATTTGCGCATCAGTGCGATCAGGTTGAATTCGATCAGATCGAGATTGACCGCGAGTGCGATGACACCGATCACGATCAGCGCGATGGATATGAAATTGCCCTTCATCGTTTTTTGCCCTCTTTTGGCGGTCGACCGCAACCGACCGGAACTCAAGCCCGGCGCACGCCGACCACGCCTTCGACTTCGTGGATCAGCGTCAGCGTGCGTTGCAATTGCTGCAGATTGGTGATCTCGACGGTGAAGCTCATGTGCGCCTTGCCCTGCTTGGACTGCGTGTTAACGCCGATGACGTTGAGCTTCTCGCGCGTGAAGACTTCCGAAATGTCGCGCAACAGGCCCTGGCGGTCGTGCGCATCGACGACGATGTCGGCAGGGAAGACGCCGGTGGTCTGGCCGCCCCAGTCCGTTTCGATGACGCGCTCGGGATGCAGCGCGGCGAGATTGGCGAAGTTCGGGCAGTCCATGCGGTGGATCGAAATCCCCTTGCCGCGCGTGACGAAACCCTGGATCGGATCGGGCGGCGCCGGCTTGCAGCAGCGCGCCAACTGGGTCAGCAGTTTATCTACGCCGACGATCAGGATGCCCTGATTGCCGGCCACCGGCTTGCTCGGCCGCGCCTGCACCTCGTCGGGCAACTGCGTTTCGGCCGCCAGATCGCCGCCGCGTGCGACGAGCTGGAACTGGCGAAGGTTGAGTTCGCCGCGTACTGCCGCGATGTAAAGGTCGTCGGCACGCGAGAAACCCAGCTTGTGGGACAGTTCTTCGATATTGGCGCCGGTCTGCCCGGCCCGCTGCAATTCCTTGGCGATCAGCGCACGGCCCTCGGCCAAGGTTTCTTCCAGCGCCAGGTTGGCGAACCAGGCTCGCACCTTCACCCGCGCGCTCTTGGTGTGGATGTAGTTCAGTGTCGGGTTCAACCAGTCGCGCGACGGTCCGCCGTGCTTGGCGGTCACGATCTCGACGCGCTGCCCGGTCTCCAGCGGCGTGTTTAGCGGTACCAGCTGACCGTTGACCTTGGCGCCGCGGCAGCGGTGGCCGAGGTCGGTATGCACGCGGTAGGCGAAATCGACCGGCGTCGCACCCTGCGGCAGATCAACAACCTTGCCTTGCGGCGTGATCACATACAGCGTTTCGTCAAGTGCGGCCTGCTTGTAGTGGCTGATCCAGTCCGAGCTGTCGGCGACTTCATCCTTCCAGGTCAGCAGCTGGCGCAGCCACGCGATCTTCTCGTCATAGGTGTCCTCGGCAGCGCGTTTTGTGCCTTCCTTGTAACGCCAGTGGGCAGCGACGCCGAGCTCGGCGTGCTTGTGCATCTCCCAGGTGCGAATCTGGATTTCCAGGCTGCGCCCGTCCGGACAGCGCACCGCGGTGTGCAGCGAACGGTAGTAATTGCCCTTG
>JAEUOH010000291.1 GCA_016790845.1 Dechloromonas sp. | reverse complement strand
CCGTGCGCACTGGCAATAAAGGCTTCCATCAGGACGTCCCGGTCGAGGAAGTGATCATCGAGAAAGCCGAGATCGTTTGATCCTCTTCATTTCCGATCTGCACCTGTCGCCCCGGTCACCCGGGGCGACTGCTTTGTTCCTCCGGTTTTTGGCGGATCGCGCCCGCCAGGCCCAGGCGCGCGACATTCGCGGCGACCTGTTCGAGGCCTGGATCGGCGACGATGATATCGACGACCCATATCACGCCCGCATCGTCACCGCGCTACGTGCCACCGCCGATGCCGGGGTGCAGATCAGCCTGATGCATGGCAACCGCGACTTCCTGCTCGGCCAGAAGTTCGCCGATGCCGCCGGTCTCCGCTTGCTGGCCGATCCTTACGATCTGACGCTTCCCGAATGGAGCTTCGTCCTCTCGCATGGCGATGCGCTCTGCCTGGACGACACCGCCTATCAGGAATTCCGTACCCGCGTGCGCGCGCCGGAATGGCAGGAGAAAATGCTCGCCCGCCCGCGCTTCGTGCGCCGGCTGGTTGCCCGCTACTTCCGCTGGCGTAGCCGCAATACGGCACGCGCCGTCTATGCCGACCTAAATCCGTCAGCCACCGACGATTTCCTGCGCGACCACGGCTACGTCACCTTCATCCACGGCCACACCCACCAACCGGCCACGCACGACCACATCGTCGACGGCATCCATGTAGAGCGCTGGGTGCTGGCCGACTGGCACGAAGACCGCGGAGAAGCTTTGGTCTGGGATGGCGAAATGCTGAAGCGCGAAGCCATCGTTTTTGAAAATCGGCCTTAAAACGGTGTCGACCGCAACCAACCCCCTCGCCGCCCTGCGCGATGTCTTCGGCTACCCGGCCTTTCGCGGCGCGCAGGCCGAGATCATCGACCACGTATCCGGCGGCGGCGATGCCCTGGTGCTGATGCCGACCGGCGGCGGCAAGAGCCTCTGCTACCAGATTCCCGCCCTGCTCCGCCCGGGCTGCGCCGTCGTCGTCTCGCCGCTGATCGCGCTGATGCAGGACCAGGTCGACGCGCTGACCCAGCTCGGCGTCAAGGCCGCCTGCCTCAATTCCACCCTGGATTGGCGAGAAGCGCAGGCCGTCGAGCAGGCGATGTTCTCGGGCGGGCTCGACCTTGTTTACATCGCCCCCGAGCGCCTGCTGCTCGACCGCACGCTGGCCATGCTCGACGCGCTCTACGGAGCCGGCAAGCTGGCGCTCTTCGCCATCGACGAGGCACATTGCGTCTCGCAATGGGGGCACGATTTCCGGCCGGAATACCTGCAACTCAGCGCCCTGCACGAGCGCTACCCGGCCGTGCCACGCATCGCGCTGACCGCCACTGCAGACCAGGCGACGCGCAACGAGGTACTTGCACGCCTCGGCCTCGCCGATGCCCGCGTCTTCCTTTCCAGCTTCGACCGCCCGAACATTCGTTACACCGTCGTCGAAAAGGACAACGCCAAGAAGCAGCTACTTGGCTTCCTCGCCGGGCGCAAGGGCCAGGCCGGCATTGTCTATTGCCTGTCGCGCAAGAAGGTCGAGGAAACCGCCGAATGGCTATCCGCCCAAGGCTACCCGGCGTTGCCCTACCATGCCGGCCTGCCCGCTCCCGAGCGCGCGGCCAACCAGCGCCGATTCCTGCGCGAGGAAGGGCTGGTGATGTGCGCCACCATCGCCTTCGGCATGGGCATCGACAAGCCGGACGTGCGCTTCGTCGCGCATCTGGATTTGCCGAAAAGCATCGAAGCCTACTATCAGGAAACCGGCCGCGCCGGACGCGACGGCGAAGCGGCCGAAGCCTGGATGGCCTACGGCATGCAGGATGTCGCCCTGCAACATGCCCGCATCGCCGAATCCGGCGCCGGCGAAGGCCAGAAAATCCTTGAAGCGCAGCGCCTGACCGCCCTGCTCGCCTACTGCGAAGCGCCGCGCTGCCGCCGTCAGGTACTGCTCGACTATTTTGGTGAAGAGCACCAACCCTGCGGCAACTGCGATGTCTGCGCCGAACCGCCGGAACTGTGGGACGGCACGCTGGCCGCGCAGAAGGCCCTTTCCGCCATCATCCGCACCGGCATGCGCTTCGGCGTCGCCCACCTGACCGACATCCTGCGCGGCAAGACAACCGACAAGATCAGGCAGTGGAATCACGACCAGCTGCCGACCTTCGGCGTCGGCAACGACCTCGACGACCACGCCTGGAAAAGCGTCTTCCGCCAGCTCGCCGCCGCCGGATTGGTGCATGTCGACATGGCCGAGCACGGCGCCCTGCAACTGACCGAAGCCGCGCGCGAAGTCCTAAAGGGCCAGCGCACGGTGCAGCTCAGGCGCCAGACGAAACGCAAACCAACGTCGGCAAAAGTCAGCCGAGTGCCCGTTTCCGACCTGGACCCCGCCGACGAGGCCTTATTTCAGCTATTGCGCAAATGGCGTGCCGACACGGCGCGTGAACAGGCTGTGCCGGCTTACGTCATCCTGCACGACAAAACCCTGCGCGAACTGGCCGAAGCACGCCCGGTAAGCCACGGCCTGCTTGCCGGAATCACCGGCATGGGCAGCGCCAAGATCGAGCACTACGGTGAAGAGTTGCTGGAACTGATTCGCGGCGAGGCGGCTTGAATGAAGGCGGGCAATACGCTCCGGCCCGTCCTGCTCGCTGCGGTAATGCTGGCGCTGTTGGTCTCGGGGATCGCCCCTTTCGACCGCGCCACCTGGATCATGGAAGTGGCGCCGGTACTGATCGCGCTCCCTGTGTTGATCGCCACGCGCCACAGCTATCGGCTGACCACCCTGCTCTATTGCCTGATCGCCGCCCACATGCTGGTACTGATCGTCGGCGGCACCTACAGCTACGCCCGCGTTCCTCTCGGCTTCTGGCTGCAGGATCTGCTCGGAACCACGCGCAACCCCTATGACCGGATCGGCCATTTCATGCAGGGCTTCGTGCCCGCCATGGTGGCGCGCGAAATCCTGTTGCGCGGCGCCTACGTACGCGGGCGGTGGATGACCGCCTTCCTGTGCATCTGCGTTGCAATGGCGGTCAGCGCTGCCTACGAGTTGATCGAATGGGGCGCCGCCCTCGCACTAGGGCAGGGTGCCGACGAGTTTCTCGGCACCCAGGGCGACACCTGGGATACGCAATCGGACATGCTCATGGCCCTGATCGGATCGACGAGCGCCGTGGCCGTCCTCTCCAGCCTGCATGATCGGCAGTTGGAAGGCCTCGCCGAAACCTGAGGCGTTCAGCGATGCCGGCTGCCGCTGTGGTGCTGTTGCGGTCGACCGGATTTTTGCGACATTTTCTGGCCTTGTGGCTTGCCCGGTGACTGCGGCTTGCGCGGGCCGCGCGGCGGCTGAGGCGGACGCGGCGCGGCAGTGGCTGACTGCTCGAAGCCGGGAATGACAACGCGCTCGAGATTGCGCTTGATCAATTTCTCGATGTCCTTCAGCTGCGGCCGCTCATCATGGCAGACCAGCGAGATGGCCTCGCCTTCCATGCCAGCACGGCCGGTGCGGCCGATGCGGTGCACGTAGTCCTCGGCGACATTGGGCAGTTCGTAGTTGATGACATAGGGCAGCGCGTCGATGTCGATGCCGCGCGCGGCAATGTCGGTGGCGACCAGCGCAACCAGCTTGCCATCCTTGAAGTCGCCCAGCGCGCGCGTGCGCGCCCCCTGCGACTTGTCGCCGTGAATGGCCGCCGACTTGATGCCTGCCTTGTCCAGCGTGCGCGCCAGCGCGTCGGCACCGTGCTTGGTGCGGGCGAAGACCAGTACCTGATGTAGTCCGCGCGTCTCGAACAGGTGCTTGAGCAGGTCTTTCTTCTGCTCGCGGTTGGTCTCGATGACCTTCTGCGTCACCGTTTCGGCCGCCGTATTGCGCGGCGCGACGTCGACGGAGACCGGCTGGTGCAGCAGGCCGGCCGCCAGTTCGCGGATCTCCGGCGAGAAGGTCGCCGAGAACATCAGGTTCTGCCGTTGCTTGGGCAACAGCGCGATGATTTTGCGGATGTCGCGGATGAAGCCCATGTCGAGCATGCGGTCGGCTTCGTCGAGGACGAAGATCTCGATGCTGCCGAGGTCGACCGTCTTCTGCTGCACGTGGTCGAGCAGGCGGCCCGGCGTGGCGACCAGGATGTCGACGCCGCGGCGCAGATTGGCGATCTGCGGATTGATGCCGACGCCGCCGAAGACGGCCAGCGAATTGATCGGTAGATGCTTGCCGTAGGTACGCACGCTTTCCTCGACCTGGATCGCCAGTTCGCGGGTCGGCGTCAACACCAGCACGCGCGGCGTGCGGGCCACGCGGGTCAGGCGGTCGTTGGCGCCCGTCGAAAGGCGATGCAGGATGGGCAACGTGAAGCCGGCGGTCTTGCCGGTGCCGGTCTGCGCGGTGGCCATCAGGTCGTGACCGGCGAGCACGGCGGGAATTGCCTGCTGCTGGATCGGGGTTGGTGTGTCGTAGCCCTGTTCGGCGACGGCGCGCTGGATTTCGGCCTTGAGGCCGAGGTCGGAAAAATGCATGGGAACTCCGTGGCGAAGCGCCCGGCCTGCGCCGGGCACCGCCTGAATGTCAGATGAGGGAGAGGCCGCGCTCGAGGTCGACCTGCAGGTCTTCGACGGCTTCGAGGCCGACGGCGACGCGCAGCAGACCTTCGCTGATGCCGGCAGCCGCCCGGGCTTCCGGGGTGATGCGGCCGTGCGTGGTGGATGCGGGATGCGTGATGGTGGTCTTGGTGTCGCCAAGGTTGGCGGTGATCGACAGCAGCCGACAGTGGTCGACGACCGTCCACGCCTGCTCGCGGACACCCTTCACTTCAAAGGAAACGATGGCGCCGCCGCCCTTCTGCTGCCGTTGCGCCAGTTCGTATTGCGGATGCGAGGGCAGGCCGGGGTAGAAGACGCGCGCGACCTTCGGATGCGCTTCGAGCCAGCGCGCCAATTGCATGGCGTTGGCCGATTGCGCATCGATACGGATCTTCAGCGTTTCCAGCCCCTTGAGCAGCACCCAGGCGTTGAAGGCGGAAAGCGTCGGACCGGCCGTGCGCAGGTACTTGAAGACTTCCTCGGTCAGCTTCTTCGGGCCGCAGACGGCGCCACCGAGTACGCGGCCCTGGCCGTCGAGATACTTGGTCGCCGAGTGAACGACGAGATCGGCACCCAATTCGAGCGGCTTTTGCAGGATGGGCGTGCAGAAACAGTTATCGACGGCGACCAGAATGCCCTTGGCGTGGGCTGTTGCGGTCAACGTCGAAATATCGGCAATTTCCGTCAACGGGTTGGAGGGCGTTTCGAGGAAAAACAGCTTCGTCTCGGGACGAATGGCGGCTTCCCAGGCGGCTGGATCGGTCTGCGGCACGAAGGTGGTGGTGATGCCGGTGCGTGCCAGGATGTTCGAGAACAGCTGGACAGTGGCGCCGAACAGGCCGCTGGAAGCGACGATGTGGTCGCCGTTCTTCAGGTGAGCGAGGCAGACAGCCATGATCGCCGACATGCCGCTGGCCGTGGCGACGCAGTCCTCGGCGCCTTCCAGCGCGGCGAGGCGCTCTTCGAACATGGTGACGGTCGGGTTGGTGAAGCGCGAATAGACGTTGCCCTCTTCCTCGCCGGAAAAGCGGCGCGCGGCCAGCGCTGCGCTTTTGAAGACGAAACTGGAAGTCAGGTACAGCGCCTCGGAATGCTCTCCGAACTGGCTGCGCTCCTGGCCCGCGCGGACAGCCAGTGTCTCCGGATGGTATTTCGGGCTGTCGTTGCCTGATTCAGTCATCAATCCTGCCCCCCGGACGCCAGTTGCAGCACGAGTTGCTGGGCCGCACGACCATCGCCATCGGCCTCGTCGTCGTTACCTTTTCCAGACTTGGCGCCACGGTTGCCCTCGACGGCGTCGAGGTAATACTCGTCGATATCGCCGGTGATGTAGCAGCCGTCAAAGCACGATGCGTCGAAATCCGTGAGGTCGGCGCGGATGCTCGTTACCGATTGCTTGAGCGCATCGATGTCCTGATAGACCAGTGCATCGGCGCCGATCTCGCGGGCGATGCCCTCGTCGGTACGCCCGGTGGCAATCAGCTCGGCGCGCGTCGGCATGTCGATGCCGTACACGTTCGGGAAACGCACCGGCGGCGCCGCCGAGGCGAAATAAACCTTGGTTGCCCCCGCCGCCCGCGCCATTTCGACAATCTCGCGGCTGGTCGTGCCGCGCACGATGGAGTCATCGACCAGCAGCACGCGCTTGCCCTTGAATTCCTGGCCGACCGTGTTCAGCTTCTGGCGCACCGATTTCTTGCGCATCGATTGGCCGGGCATGATGAAGGTGCGGCCGACGTAGCGATTCTTGACGAAACCTTCGCGGAACGGGATGCCGAGCGCCTGCGCCAGTTGCATGGCGGATGGACGGCTGGAATCGGGAATCGGGATGACGACGTCGATTTGATCGACCGGAATGTGTTTTTTGACCTTCTCTGCAAGCAGTTCGCCCATCGCCAGACGCGCTTCGTAAACCGACACGCCGTCGATCACCGAATCCGGGCGCGCCAGATAGACGTACTCGAAAATACACGGCGAGTAGGTCGGTTGCTGCGCGCACTGGCGGCTGAACAACTGGTGGTTGAGATCGATAAACACCGCCTCGCCCGGCTCGATATCGCGCACCATCTGGAAGCCCAAAGTATCCAGCGCCACCGATTCGGAAGCGACCAGGTATTCGGTACCGGCCTCGGTCTCGTTCTGCCCATAGACCAACGGGCGGATGCCGTAGGGATCGCGGAAGGCAAGCAGCCCGTAGCCGGCGATCAGTGCGACCACGGCATAGGCGCCCCGGCAGCGGCGATGCACGCCGGCCACGGCCTGGAAGATGCTGTCGACGTCGAGTTCGTAGCCATGCGCCGCCGATTGCAATTCATGCGCCAGCACATTGAGCAGAACTTCGGAATCGGAATTGGTGTTGATGTGGCGGCGATCGAGACGGAACATCTCGCCCTTCAACTGCTCGGCGTTGGTCAAATTGCCGTTGTGGCCCAACACGATGCCGAACGGCGAATTGACGTAGAACGGCTGCGCCTCGGCGAAATTGTAGGCCGAGCCTGCGGTCGGGTAGCGGACATGGCCGATCCCCCAGTTGCCCGGGAGGGCGCGCATGTTGCGGGTGCGGAACACGTCGCGCACCAGCCCAGGCCCCTTGTGCAGATTGAAGGTATTGCCCTCCGCCGTCGCAATGCCTGCGGCGTCCTGGCCGCGATGCTGGAGCACCATCAGCCCGTCGTAGAGCAACTGGTTAACCGGTGATGTGGCCATCACGCCGAGAATCCCGCACATAGCTGTTTCCTGCCTAACTGAATCGAATCTTCTTTGCCAAATCGTCCGGCAACCAAGGCTTGGCGACCAGAACGGCTGTTTCCAACGGCGGCGCGAGCGTCGCTTCCTTCCACCAAAGCTGCTGCGGTGCCGAAGTCATGCCGCCGGCGGCAACCAGCATCATCACCAGCAGCACACCGCGCGCCAGACCGAAAAACATGCCCAGCAGGCGGTCGGAAAGGGTCAACCCAAGTGCCTTGACCATGCTGCGTACCGCCAGGCGAATCACCGACATGGCAACCAGCACGCCTACAAAAACCAGAATGCAACCGGCAAGCACCCGAAGCGCCGGATCGGTCAACCCGGTAAACACCGCATGTCCCGCCGCGGCCCCAAACTCCAGTGCCGCCATGAAACCCGTTACCCATGCAATCAGCGCGATCAACTCGCTCACCACACCACGCCACAACCCCAGCACCAGAGAAATGGCGACAATGCCGATCACGACATAGTCGAACGTTGCCATCACCTGCCTGCAATCACACCTGAAACACCGATCTGCTTCATCTTTTCCAGTGCCTTCTCGGCGGCCTCGCGACTCGCGAACGGCCCGGCGCGGACACGCGTCTTGGTGCCCCCGGGCGTCTGCAGCGGTTCGCTGTAGGTTTTGATGTTCTTTTCAGCCAGTTTGGCCTTCAGGTTGCGCACGTTGTCCTCGTTCGAGTAGGCGCCGATCATGATTACGTACTCTCCAGACTTGGACGGTGCTGGTGCTGATTCAGCTGCGCCGCCCTGCCCGGCCAGGATCGCCGCCGCGCGCTTGGCCTCTGCCGACGCATCCTTGGCCACAGGCTTTTCGACCGGCTTTTCCGGCGCTTTCTCCGGCTTGGCAGGCGGCTTGTCGGCTGCCTTCTGCGGCGACTTGTCGACCGGTTTTTCCGGCTGCTTCTCGGCCGGCTTGTCCTTGCTGGTCTCGATCACCTGCGCCGTCGGCTTGACCTGAGTCGTTTCAGCGGTCGCAGCGGGCCTGCTTTCGGCAGCAGGCTCGGGAATCTTGGGTGCCGACTTCTCGTTGGGCGGCGGCACCACCAGCTTGGGCGCCAGCGGCTTCTCGTCCTGTCCCGGAATGCGGATTTCCACGTCCTGCACGGTCTGACGCGGCTCGTGATCCATCACCATGGGCAACACGACGGCAACCACCGATGCGAATGCCACGGCACCCACCAACCGGCGTCGGGCGCGCTTCTTGAGTTGAGACTGAGCGTCGTTATCTTCCATGACTAGGGCTTGCCCGGAGCGCCTGCAACGCGCCGGCTACCGTGTAGAAGGATCCAAAGGCCAGAATTCTATCACTTTCAGCGGCCTGCCCCTTGGCCGCCTGCATCGCCGCCTGCGGCGAGTCGTGACAAACGATCTCGCCCCCAAGACACGAACCGGCAATCTTGGCGGCCAGCACATCGGCGGGGGTGCCGCGCGGGCCGCCCAGGCTCGCCACATGCCAGACATCGACTTTGTCCTTCAAGGCTTGCAGTGCAGCGACGATGTCCTTGTCGCTGAGCATCCCGACCACGGCAAGCGTGCGGTCGAAGAAACCCATGTTCGAGAGATTGTCGGCCAGCACCTTGATCGCCTGCGGATTATGGCCGACATCCAGAACGACAGCTGGCTTGCCTGGCAGAACCTGAAAACGGCCAGGCAGTTCGGTTTCGATCAGACCCGGACGGATCGCCTGCATGGTCACCGGCAATTTGTCGCCGAGCGCTTCGAGCGCCGCCAGCGCGACCGCCGCGTTGTAGAGTTGGGTCGGCCCGCGCAGGCCGGGATAGGCCAGCGCGCGTTTGATCAATTGACCGTCGGATCGGCACCACCAGCGCCATTGCAGCCGGTTTTCCCCAGTTTCCGTACTGGGCCGCTCGAAGCCGAAATCGCGGCCGATCAGCCGCAGGTCGGCGCCGATCGTGGCAGCATGGTCGAGCAGGCTTTGCGGCGGCTGCGGATCGGCGCACAGGGCCGGCTTGCCGGAACGGAAGATGCCTGCCTTCTCGAAGCCGATACTTTCGCGATCCGGCCCCAGCCAGTCGGTGTGGTCGAGGGCAATCGTGGTGACGACGGAAACATCGGGTTCGTAGGCGTTGACCGCATCCAGCCGACCACCGAGTCCGACTTCGAGAATCGCGGCATCGACGCCGGCAGCCGCAAATACCTCCCAGGCGGCGAGGGTGCCGAACTCGAAGTAGGTCAGTGCCGTGGCGACTTGCTGCCGTGCGGCCTCGACACGGGCGAATGCGGCGCACAGGGCTTCGTCGCTGGCCGGCTGGCCATTGACGCGTACCCGCTCGTTGTAATTCAGCAGGTGCGGCGACGTATAGCAGCCCACCTTGTAGCCAGCGCGATCAATGATGCTTTCCAGATAGGCGCAGGTCGAGCCCTTGCCATTAGTGCCACCGACGATGATGACCGGGCAATCCTGCGTCTGCCCGAGCGCTGCCTTGACGCGCCGGATTCGCTCCAGCCCCAGTTCGATGCCGGCCTGACCTTTCGGGTGTAGGCCTTCCAGGTGAAACAGCCAGTCTTCGAGCGTCTTCAAGCGGCGGCCGGCAGTTTCTGCAATAGCGCGAGAACCCGGGCAACCTGATCGCGCAATTCGCGACGGTCGACGATCATGTCGATCGCGCCCTTCTCGAGGATGAATTCGGAACGCTGGAAGCCTTCCGGCAGCGTCTCGCGTACCGTCTGCTCGATGACGCGCGGCCCGGCAAAGCCGATGAGTGCCTTCGGCTCGGCGATCACCACGTCACCGACGAAGGCGAAGGAAGCGGAGACGCCACCCATCGTCGGATCGGTCAGGATCGAGATGAACGGCAGCCCGGCCTCGGAAAGCTTGGTCAGCGCAGCCGTCGTCTTGGCCATCTGCATCAGGGAGAACAGACCTTCCTGCATGCGTGCACCGCCGGAGGCAGTGATACAGATGAAGGGCATTCTCTGCTCGACCGCCGTCTGCACGCCGCGCACGAAGCGTTCGCCAAGCACCGAGCCCATCGAACCGCCCATGAAGTCGAATTCGAAGGCAGCGGCGACGACCGGCATGGTCTTGATGGCACCCTGCAAGACGACCAGGGAATCGCTCTCACCACTCGCCTCGTTGGCCTCCATAAGGCGCTGGGGATAGGCCTTGGAATCCTTGAATTTCAGGCTGTCGACCGGAATCACTTCGGCACCGATCTCGAACCGACCTTCTGCATCGAGCAGCACGTCAAGGCGCGCACGCGCATCCAGGCGATTGTGGTGGCCGCACTTGGGGCAGACCTGCAGGTTGTTCTCGAGATCGGTCGCATAGAGCACTGCCTCGCACGACGGGCATTTACTCCACAGGCCTTCGGGCAGCGCGCCACGCCGTTGCGGCCCCTGCTCGCGCTTGATCTTGGGGGGCAGGAGTTTGTTCAGCCAGCTCATTTTTTCACCTCATCCACACCGCGACGAATTTCCGCGACCAGAGTTCTTACGTTGGCACAGGCAGTTTCTGCCGTGGATTTTTCAATTTCTTCGATAATCCGGCTGCCAACGACGACGGCGTCGGCGATACCGGCAATGCGTGCTGCGGTCGACGCGTCACGGATGCCGAATCCGACGCCGACCGGCAAGCCGGTTTTTTCGCGGATCAGCGGCAGGCGTTCGGCCACGGCATCGACGTTCAGCGCCCCGGATCCGGTGACGCCGGCCAGCGAGACGTAGTAAACATATCCGCTGGCGATTTCCGCCACGTGCGCGATGCGCTCGGCCGAGGAGGTCGGCGCCAGCAGGAAAATCGGATCCATGCCGTGCGCCTTCATGGCAGCGCCAAACGAGACAGCCTCTTCTGGCGGGTAATCGACGACCAGCACGCCATCGACACCGGCCTGGGCAGCGGCGGCAGCGAATTTCTGCAGGCCCATGGCCTCGATCGGGTTGGCGTAGCCCATCAGCACGACCGGCGTCTTGCTGTCGGCCTTGCGGAACTCGACGACCAGCGAGAGCACCTTGCGCAGCGTCATGCCTTTGGCCAGCGCACGTTCGGATGCTCGCTGGATAGTCGGGCCATCGGCCATCGGATCGGAGAACGGCACGCCGAGTTCTATGACGTCAGCACCAGCTTCAACCAGCGTGTGCATCAGCGGCAGGGTCAATGCGACATCCGGATCGCCGGCCGTGATGAAGGGAATCAGCGCCTTGCGGCCTTCGCCATCGAGGCGTTCAAAAGCGGACTTGATGCGCGACATCAGAAAACGATCCCGGATTTTTCGGCCACGGTGTGCATGTCCTTGTCACCCCGGCCGGAGAGGTTGACTAGCAGAATCTTGTCCTTCGGCAACGTCGGCGCCAGCTTGGCGGCATAGGCCAGCGCGTGGCTGGACTCGAGCGCCGGGATGATGCCTTCGAGGCGACACAGGTTGTGGAAGGCTTCGAGTGCTTCGGCATCGTTGATCGGCTGGTACTCGGCGCGCCCCATGTCCTTCAGCCAGGCGTGCTCCGGACCGACGCCCGGATAATCGAGACCGGCCGAGATCGAGTGCGTCTCGATGATCTGGCCATCCTCGTCCTGGAGCAGGTAGGTACGGTTACCGTGCAGCACACCCGGCACGCCGGCGGTCAGCGAAGCGGCATGATGGCCGGTTTCGATGCCGGATCCGGCAGCCTCGACGCCGATCAGGCGGACGCCTTCGACGTTGATATAGGGGTAAAAGATGCCCATCGCGTTGGAACCACCGCCGACCGCGGCAATCACCGCATCGGGCTGGCGCCCGGCCATTTCCGGCATCTGCACCAGGCACTCCTCGCCGATGATCTTCTGGAAATCTCGCACCAGCATCGGATACGGATGCGGCCCGGCAACGGTGCCTATGATGTAGAAGGTGTTGTGGATGTTGGTAACCCAGTCGCGCATCGCTTCGTTCAGCGCGTCCTTGAGCGTCTTGGAGCCGGATTCGACCGGGACGACAGTGGCACCGAGCAGCTTCATCCGGTAAACGTTGGCGGCCTGGCGCTTGACGTCCTCACTACCCATGTAAACAACGCATTCCATGCCGTAACGGGCGGCGACGGTCGCGGTGGCGACCCCGTGCTGGCCGGCACCGGTTTCGGCGATGACGCGCGGCTTGCCCATGCGCTTGGCGAGCATGGCCTGGCCAATGCAGTTGTTCACCTTGTGGGCGCCGGTGTGGTTGAGGTCTTCGCGCTTGAGGTAAATCTGGGCGCCGCCGAGTAGTTCGGACCAGCGCTTGGCGTGGTAGATCGGCGACGGGCGACCGACGAAGTGCTTCAGTTCGTATTCGTATTCGGCGCGGAAGGCCGGATCGGCCTGGGCGGCAGCATAGGCTGCCTTCAGTTCGTCGAGCGCGCCGAACAGCGTCTCGGCGACGAAAACGCCGCCGTAGGGGCCGAAATGGCCCTTGGCGTCGGGGAAGTTATATTGACTCATCGGCTTTCCGTACTGCCGCGACGAAGGCGGCGATTTTCGC
>JAEUOH010000290.1 GCA_016790845.1 Dechloromonas sp. | reverse complement strand
TTGACCGCCAGGCGCAAGCGATAGCCCTGCGCGTCGAGTTCGCGCTGGGCGACGAGCGCGGTATTCAACACCCAGGCTCCAACCTCGACGATCAAACCCGACTGCTCGGCAACCGAGATGAACTGCTCCAGCGGCACGAACTCGCCCTTCGAATTTCGCCAGCGCAACAAGGCTTCCATACCGACGACAGCACCGCTGGCAAGATCGATCTGCGGCTGGTAGACAACGAAGAGATCGCGTTCCTCCAGCGCGGTACGCAGATCGTGCAGCATATGGATACGCTGCCTGGTCAGCCGGCCGACTTCAGCAGTGTAGTAAGCGTCGTTGCCGGGACCGGCCAGTTTCGCGTGCTTGAGCGCGATGGCACCATTGCGCAGCAGATCGGCACCGTCGGCATGCGCGGCATCGGCACGTACCAGGCCAATCGAGAAGGAAATCGTGTGCAGCCCGCCCTCGCTATCGAAGGGCTCCTGCAGAATGGCCCGCAAGCTGTCGGGGTTGACGATCTCGCTGGGCCCAAAAACACCAAACACATCGCCGCCGACCCGTGCGACCAGCAAGCCGGCGGGCAACATCTTGCGCAAACGCCCGGCGACGGCCCGCAGTTGCTGGTCACCAAAGCGATAGCCAAAGGCGTCAATGGTTTCCGAAAACTGGTCGATATCGACCAGTGCCAAGGCCTGGTCGGTCGATCCATGGCAGGCAAGATACTCGTCCATCGCGGCAATCTGGGCCGCCCGGTTGGGCAGTCGGGTGAGTTCATCGACGTAGGCCGTCGTTCGCAACCGTTCGACAAGACCGATGTTCTCGCCACACATCGAAATGTTGGTACGAAACACGTCGAGCAAGTGGCGGTCCATCTGCAGGATAGCTGCGGTCGACTCGATATAGACGGCAAAATCCCTGCCGTGGTGCCCCGCGAAATAGAGCGCCAGCGAACCTTTCCCGTTCAGACACTGCCGCGTGACCAGGCATTTCTCGAGCATTTCCCGGGCGGCGGCATCGGCAATCGCAAGCACCGGTTGGCCTGCATAGCGGCCGTAGCTGCCGGTCGCGGCCAGCACGACTCCGGCCGGTGCATCGCCCTCGCCGGACACGGACACCATGCCGTTGGGCGGAATGCCCAGCAGATCCGACAACTGCTCGATGACCGACTTGGCAAACGAATGCAAACCTTGCTCGGCGCTAAATTGGCTGGAACCGCGAATGATTTTTTCGAGGCCGCTGCGACTCGCTTCCAGACGCTGAATCTGGTCGAAGGAACGAATTGCCGCTGTCACCGTGGTGAACAGCTTGCTTCTGGTCAGCTCACTCTTGGTCTTGTAATCGTTGATATCGTAATTGGTAATGGCGTCGAGTTCCGGCGCATAGCCGGGCTGCCCGGTTCTCAGGACGATCCGTACCGCATCCAGCCCCAAGTCGCAGCGAATCGCCTCAACCGCCTTGAGACCGGCATCTTCGCGCTCCATCACCACATCGAGCAGAATGACCGCAACGTCGCGACGCCGCGCCAGGAGGCTGATGGCCTCCGCTGCGCTGAAGGCATGCAGAAATCTTAGCGGTCTGCCCAGCACACGCAAATCGCTCAACGCAAATTCGGTGGCGTGGTGCACATCCTCATCGTCGTCGACAATCAGCAAATACCAGCAAAGCTCTTCCACCAAACCTGTTTCAGGCGCCAAGGTGTCATCGAGCAGGGCCAGTTGATCGTCGTTACCAAGCATTTCGCGGTCAGAATGGGATGTAATCTCAATCGAGCCTGTAGTATGGCCGCAAGACAGTCAAAAACAAAGAGCCCCTCAGGGCTCTTTGCATGTCAGCTTCAACCGGCTCCGAGGCCAGTCAATGGCGAATCAGAAATTCAGCGTGCGCTTGTCGCAGGCCAGCGCTGCTTCATGCACCGTTTCCGACAGCGTCGGGTGGGCATGGCAGATGCGGGCGAGGTCTTCTGCAGCACCGCCGAACTCCATCGCGACGACGGCTTCGGCAATGATTTCCGAGGCATTGGCGCCGATGATATGGACGCCGAGGATGCGGTCGGTCTTCTTGCAGGCCAAGACCTTGACGAAGCCGGACGGATCGCCCATACCGAGCGCACGGCCATTGGCCAGGAACGGCACCTTGCCCGGCTTGTACTCGATGCCTTCGGCCTTGAGCTGCTGCTCGGTCTTGCCGACCCAGGCAATTTCCGGCGAGGTGTAGATAACCCAGGGAATGGTATCGAAGTTGCAATGACCTGCCTGGCCAGCCATCAGTTCGGCAACCATGACGCCTTCTTCATGCGCCTTGTGCGCCAGCATCGGGCCGCGCACGACATCGCCGATCGCCCACACGCCCGGCAGGTTGGTCTGGCAGTGGCCATCGACTTCGACAAAACCGCGGGCATCGAGCTTGAGGCCGACACCTTCGGCATTCAGGCCGTCGGTGTTCGGCACGCGGCCGATGGAGACGATCAGGCGATCGGCGTCGAGCTTCTGGGCCTTGCCGTCCTTGTCTTCGTAGGCGATCGAGACGCCCTTCTTGGTCGTCTTGATGTCGCCGATCTTGACGCCCATCTGGATGTTGAGACCCTGCTTGGTGAAGAGCTTCTGGGCTTCCTTGGCGACATCGACGTCAGCTGCGGATAGGAAGTCAGGCATGGCTTCGAGGATGGTGACTTCGGAACCGACGCGACGCCAGACCGAACCCATTTCCAGACCGATGACGCCGGCACCGATGATGGCCAGCTTCTTCGGCACGGATTCCTGATTCAGCGCGCCTTCGTTGTCCATGACGATCTTCTGGTCGACCGGCACGTTAGGCAGGTGACGGGCCTTGGAGCCGGTGGCGACGATGACCTGCTTGGCCAGCACTTCCTCGGCGCCAACCTTGACCTTCCAGTAATCGCCTTCCCTTCCGACGAACGAACCATGGCCCGGCAGGAACGTAACCTTGTTCTTCTTCAGCAGCATCTTGATGCCGCCGGTCAACTGATTGACCACGCCATCCTTGCGCGCCTTCATGACCGGAACGTCGATGGTGGCCTTGCCGACCTTGATGCCCTGTGCTTCGAAGCTGTGGTTCGCTTCCTCGAACAGGTGCGAGGTGTGCAACAGCGCCTTGGACGGAATACAGCCGACGTTCAGGCAGGTACCGCCAAGGCGCGGTTCGCCTTTCGGGTCGGCATAAGGATTGGATTCGGCACAGGCGGAGCTAAAGCCGAGTTGCGCGGCACGAATGGCGGCAATGTAGCCGCCGGGGCCACCGCCGATGACGAGCACGTCAAATTGCTTGGACATGGGACAACCTTTCAGTGTTCAGATGTGCAAAGGCGCCAGCGCCCCTCGCGGGGAACTGGCGCCGGCAAACGTCGATCAGACGCCGAGCAGCAGGCGGGACGGATCTTCCAGCGCTTCCTTCATGGTCACCAGACCGAGGACGGCTTCGCGGCCGTCGATGATACGGTGGTCGTAGGACATGGCCAGATAGTTCATCGGACGCACGACCACTTGACCGTTCTCAACCATGGCGCGGTCCTTCGTGGCGTGAATGCCCAGAATGGCCGATTGCGGCGGGTTGATGATCGGGGTGGACATCATGGAACCGAAG
>JAEUOH010000289.1 GCA_016790845.1 Dechloromonas sp. | reverse complement strand
GCCGAACTGTGGTCGGCGGCGAAATGCGACAGCACGCGCTGGCGGATGTCCTTGGCCTTGCCGACGTAGAGCGGCAAGTCGCCGTGGTCGCTTTTTTCACCGTAGAAAAGGTAAACGCCGGGCGTGTCGGGCAGGTCGTCGATCAGAGAAGCGTCGAGATGCGGCGGCAGGCTGGGGCGGGCGTTCAGTTTGTTCAGTGCGGCGTTGATTTCATCCCTGCTGCGGTCGACGTGGATTTTTTGCCAAAATTGGTGGATCAGTTGCGCGTCGGCCAGCGCCCGGTGGCGGGCGTCGGCGTGCAGGCCGTGGCGCTCGATCAGGCTGTCCAGGTTGTGGCGGTGGAATTGCGGGTAGAGCGTGCGCGAGAGCTTGACGGTGCACAGAACGGGCGCGCGAAAGGCGATGCCGAGGCGCTTGAATTCGTTCTTCAGAAAGCCGTAATCGAAACGCGCATTATGGGCGATGAACAGCCGGCCTTCGAGGCGACGCAGGGTTTCCTCGGCCACCGCTGCGAATGGCGGTGCATCGGCGACCATCTCGTTGCTGATGCCGGTCAGTTGCTCGATGAAGGGCGGGATGCGCGTGCCGGGATTGACCAGTTGCTGCCACTCGCGCACCGAGCCGTCGGCATCGACTTCGACAATGCCGATTTCGGTAATGCGGTCGCTGGTGGCGGTGGCGCCGGTGGTTTCGAGGTCGACGAAGGCGAGGGGGCGCATGGCTGGGTGAATCGAGGTCGGGCGCCGATGATAGCGTTTTCCGGCGGGCAACTCACGGACAATACATGGGCACCAGCGTGATCGGTACCGGCCCGTCGCGGGTGGCGGCATCCGGCGGCTTTTGCAGGCAATAGCTGCGGCCGTCGGCATCGGTATGGCGCAGGGTGTCGTCGCGAATCATCTCGACTTTGGCTTCGCGTTTGGCGGTGGCGCGTTCGAGCGGCGATGCCGGCGGCCGGTAGGGCGCGGGCGGCGAAAACATCGGGTCGAGCATCTGGCGGCGGCTGGCGGCGTCGATCTCGGCCTTGCCGCGTTCGATCATGTCTTGGGCATCGGGCTGCCGTGTGCCTGGTGGAATGATTTCGACATACGACGAAGCGCCGGCGGGCGCTGGCGACGCCAGACGCGGCCGGGTGCGGCCCGCTTCGCTGCTGCCCGGCGCTGGCATCAAGTCGTGCGGAATCGATGGTTCGGGCGCGGCGCGCGGTGCCAGCGGGCGAAAGTCGATCGCCAGCGGGGGCCTGTTGCGGTCGACTGCCGAAAAAGGCCGAAATTGGGGCCAAAGCGCCACGGCCAATGCGTGCGCCAGTAGCGAAATGACGATGAAGCGGCGCAGGCTGCGTTGCCCGCGCGCGGCATCAGTCGGCCAGCCGGGGCTCGATAACTGCGGGAGCATGCGAAGAAGCCTCCGGGCCGATCGGCAGCAGGCGCTGCAAGGCCAGAACGTAGGCTTGCAAGGCGGCCAGTCCGCTGTCGGTGAGCACGAAGTAGGACTGCGGCCGGCCGTTGCCGGATTCCTTGCGCACCGCCACATAATCGGCAGCCAGCAGCTTTTTCAGATGGGCATCTAGATTGCCGTCGGAAACCGCAAGCTGGCGCTTGAGATCGCTGAAGGTCTGCTCGCCGGCACCGGCGAGAAAGGCCACCAGTTGCGTTCGCAGCGGCTGGTGGAGCAGGGCGTCGAGTTCTTCCATGACTTTGGTTTTCCTTGGCGGGTTCGCTGGCAAAGCGATGACTACTTCAGGTTGAACTCGGCGCCCAGCTCGCCCGGGCTTCGCGCATCGCGCTTGCCTTCCTTGTCGCCGGGCAGGGCGAGCCAGATCTTGCCGCCGACCTTGCCTTGTCCGTTGCTCCAGTTCTTGCCGTCGAAGCTGATCTGATCGCGGTACATATAAATGTCCTGCTTGAGGCGAACGTTCAGGGTTGCCTCATCCTCTTTTTCAAACAGGGTGCCGACGACCTTGGCATTGACCGGCAGTTTGGCGCCCGCAGGATAGAGCAGCACGAAATTCCCGTCGGCCGGCGCCGCCTGGCCATAACGAACGACGGGCAGGCGGGCGATTTCGTCGGCGGAGGGGCTGGACAAGCCGGCGCAGGCGCTCAACGCAAAGGCTGAAAAGGCAAGCAGGATGGGGGTTTTCATGGAAGGGCTCCGGGTAGTGGGTTATTTCGGGCGCAGTTGCACGATCAGGTTGCTGGTGACGAGTGGGCCGCGTTCCGGCGTCAGTTCGGCCTTGACCCAGGGGATGCTGATCCAGCGTGTCTGGCGCGACTGTTTCCAGGATTCGCCGGGGAAGCGGGTGTCGCCGGTGAGTT
>JAEUOH010000261.1 GCA_016790845.1 Dechloromonas sp. | reverse complement strand
CCCTCCCCGGCCAGCAGCGCCTTGGCCCAGTCGGTGTGGCGTTCGCGCTCGAGCATGATGGTGCGCGCCCGCATCAGGGCGACGGCGATCGAATACATCCAGAAGCACAGCGCCATCAGCAGCATGCCCCAGAGCATGGTCTCGGCCATCGACGACTTGGTCAGATTGACGCTGGAACCCTGGTGCAAGGTGTTCCACCACTTGACCGAGAAATAGATGATCGGGATGTTGACCACGCCGACCAGCAGCAACAGCCCGCCCGCCTTGTCGGCGCGGCGCGCATCGTCGATGGCCGCGGTCAGGGCCATGTAGCCGATGTAAAGGAAGAGCAGGATCAGCTCGGAAGTCAGCCGCGCATCCCACACCCACCACGCGCCCCACATCGGCTTGCCCCACAAGGCGCCGGTCCACAGCGAGAGGAAGGCCATCAGCGCACCGGTCGGCGCCAGCGCCTGGGCCATCATGCCTGACAGCCGGGTGTTGAAGGCGAGCCCGATGGCGGCCCAGAAGGCCATGACGAGGTAGATGAACATGCTCATCCAGGACGCAGGAACGTGGATGAAGATGATGCGATAGCCTTCGCCTTGCTGGAAATCGGTCGGTGCGACCAGCATGCCCAGCCACAGGCCGGCGAGGCCGAAAACGACCGAGACGGCGGCGAAATAAGGAATCAGCGCGCCGGCCAACGGGTAGAAGGCAGATGGCGCAGCGTAGCGATAGAGATTGAAGCGGTCTTTCATTCGAGGGCGATCTTCAAGGCAGCGGCGGACGCCCAGGGGGCGAAACCGACGGAGGCAAATGCGATGGCGGCCAGCAGGGACAGATGTCCTTCTCCCCCGAGTCCGGACACCGTCGCATCCACTGCGCCAGCGCCGAATATTAGCACCGGGATGTAGAGCGGAAGCACCAGCAGCGACAACAAAACACCACCACCACGTAGGCCCAGGGTCAGCGCCGCGCCGATGGCGCCGATGCCGGACAGCGCCGGCGTGCCGAGCAGAATGGCGCCGGTCAGTACGACCAGCGCATCGGCAGAGAGATCGAACTGGATACCGAGCACCGGCGCGATCAGCGCCAGCGGCAGGCCGGAGACCAACCAGTGAGCGATCACTTTGCCTGTGACGACCAGCCCGAGCGGGTGCGGTGCCAGCGCAAGTTGCTCCAGCGTGCCGTCGCGATGGTCGTCGGCGAACAGCCGGGGCAGCGACAGCATGGTGGCGAGCAGCGCGGCGACCCACAACACACCGGGGGCCAGCTTGCGCAGCAGGTCGGGTTCCGGACCGATGCCGAGCGGGAAGAGACTGACGACGATGATGAAGAAGAACAGGGCCGAGACGATGTCCGCCTGGCGTCGCATGGCCAGTTTGAGATCGCGGCCGATGACCGCAGCGATGATCCTGAACATCAGCCGAGCCGCAATTCACGAATGGTGCCGGCCGGGATTTTGACCTGCTGGTGGGTGGTCATCACGGCCATGCCGCCGCGCTGCAGGTGGCCGGAAATGATGCCCGTCAGCCAGTCGACCGCAGCAGTGTCGAGCGCGACGAAGGGTTCGTCGAGAATCCACAGCGGGCGCTTTTCCTTGACCAGTCGGGCCAGCGCGACGCGCCGCTTCTGGCCCTGCGACAGGTATTTGCAGGCCAGATCCTCGCGTCCGGCAAGGCCGACCTGCTCCAGCGCATCCAGCGCGTCGTCTTCGGATAGTTCTTCGTCGGCTAGGTGGGCAGCGGCCAGCAGGTTTTCCAGTGGCGTCAGCTCTTCCTTGATAGCGTTGAGGTGGCCGAGATAACAGAGGTCGGCACGGAATTCGTCGCCTTGTGCCTTGGTCGACACGCCATTCCAGCGGATTTCGCCGGCTTCCGGCGGCAGCAGACCGATCAGCATGCGCAGCAGGCTGGTTTTGCCGGAGCCGTTTCGCCCTTGCAGGTTCAGCAATTCCCCCGCTTCCAGCCGAAAGCCGAGGCCTGTGAACAGGCGGCGCTCGCCGCGCACGCATTCCAGATTGTCAGCTTCAAGCATCAGGGAAAAAACCGAAATAAATCAGGCGCAAATTATGAACGCGCAAGTGTACCGGCAGATTGACGATCATCAAACAAATGAAGACAGAAAAACGGGGGCCGTAGCCCTCCTGCCGCGATGGACCCGGAAAAACGGGCCAAATTCGTGGCGCTTACCAGTAGCGGACTTTTCCGGTGTCGACGTGGACGAATTTGTCGCGCGGGTAGAAGCCGACGCCGCCAGCCTTGAGCGATGTCGCAGCGTCGCGCAGGTCGGAAAGCGGCACGCCGGGAATGCGGACGTCGATGGCTTGCCCGTGCATGTGCAGGCTCTGGCGGGCAACGCCGCCGCCCCGGGAATTGCGCAGGCGGGAATTGGTGGTGGCGCAGCGGTAGCCGGAAATGACCTGAAAGGCCTGGTCGCTGCCGAGTTCCTGGCGCGTTTTGTACAGCAACTCGAAGAGCTGCGGGTCGATGGTGCCGACCTCGCCCGAGTAGTGGTCGCGCAGGAAATGGTTGAGGGTGATCAGCGCGTCCGGAACATAGTGATTGCCGACTGCGAAAACGACGGACAGGCGCTCACCGGTGTGGGTGTGATCGAAATCCAGACTGCGCGCATTGGGCAGCGCGGCGAGCGCCGGGCGGGCGACCGGCAGGACGGCGCCGACCAGCGCCAGGCGTGCTGCACGGCTGAGAAAGAGCCGGCGCGAGTGCTTGTGAGAATTGGGCATTGCGGATCCAGCAAAAGCTAATTATCTGATTTTGCGCCTGCCGTTCCCGTATTGGAAGACTGCGCTGCAACCGGGCGCTGGCGCATGGCTTCGTCCAGAACCTTGTCATGGCCGTAGATGTCGGGGAAGAAATGAACGCGGCCATCCCGGACGGCGGCTGTCGAATAGGCAATGATCACCGGAAAAGGTTCGCGCAGGCGCAGCGTCGCCGAACGACCCTTGGTCATCGCCTGGACGATGCGTTCTTCCGTCCATTCGGGTTCGTCGGCGAGGACGAATTTGGCTAGTTCGACGGGTTCCTCGACGCGAATGCAGCCGTGGCTGAAATCGCGCCGGTCTTTCTTGAACAGTTGCGGCGTCGGCGTGTGGTGCAGGTAGATGTTGTCCGGGTTGGGGAACACGAACTTGATGTCGCCGAGCGCGTTTTTGGCGCCCGGCCGCTGGCGGATACGCATCTGGCCGCGCTCGACGGCATCGAGGCTGGCTTCCGAAAACTCGCCGACCACACGGCCGTCGCTGCCGACGAACTCGAATCCCTGCTGCTGGAAATAGGCGGGATCGTGACGCAGCTTGGGCAGCGTTTCGCCCCTGGCGATCGAGCGCGGCACGTTCCAGTAAGGGCTGAACTCGATGTACTGCATTTCGGCCTCGAAAAGCGGCGTGCGCGTCTTCTGGGCGTTGCCGACGATGACGTTCATCGCTGCCTTGACCTCGGCTTTGCCATCGCGGATTTCGTAGGCGCGCAGCCGGAACTCCGGCACATTGACGACGATGGCGCGGGGCGCATCCGGCAACTGAGTAGAGCGTAGCCGTTCGATCGCCAGTTCGAGCTGGCGAACCCGCGTTTCGGGCGCGACGTTGAGCTGTTCAAGCGTGCCCTTGCCGATGACACCGTCCGTCGTCAGGCCATGCCGCGCCTGGAACGCCTTGACGCCCTCGACGAGTTGGCCTTCGTAACGGGCTGGCGTCGTCGTCCCGGCGGGCAGATCGCCGAGCAGTAGCAGGCGCCGGGTCAGCAGCGCGATGCCGACGTAGGGCTGGCCGGCGGTCAGTTTACCGTCGGGCGGCGGTGGCAGGCTCTGTTGCCAGGCCGGGTTGCCGCTCAGCTCGCGGTAGCGGGCGAGCGCCTCACGGAGTTCGGCATCCTGCTGGGGCAAGGGCGATACGCTGGTTGCCTGCGTTTCGTTGGCGACGGCGGGGCCGGTGGATGCGAACGCCGAAACGCCCATGGCCAAAACCCCGACAGCGAAAAAGAGCGCCGGAAAATGGCGTTGGCGCGGGGCCGAAACAGGGGGTTTCAGAACGGAAATAGAAATGGGCATGGCGGCATGGGGAATATGGCTTCGTCACCATTATGAACTATCGCTAAAATGTCCGGATCAACCAAATGTCGGGCGTCGGCAATGGCGGGCGGCATTTTGCGGGAAAGTGGGCGATCGATGCACGAAATGTCACTGGCCGAAGGCATGCTCCAGCTTGTCGAGGAAACTGCCCGCCGCGAGCAGGCGCAGCGTGTGAAGACCATCGTGCTGGAGATCGGGCAACTGTCGTCGGTCGAAACGTCGGCGCTCGAATTCTGCTTTGCGGCGGTGGCTGCTGGCGGGCCGGCCGATGGAGCGCGCCTGGTGATCGTCGATGTGCCCGGTGCGGGTCGCTGTCTGTCTTGCGGGCGAACAGTGGCGATGGAATCCTTGTTCGGCGTTTGTCCTGATTGCGGAAGTCACCGCTTGCAAGCGACCGCCGGAACCGAGATGCGGGTTCGCGAAATGGAGATTGAATAGGAGTCTGGCGATGTGCACAGTATGCGGGTGCGGTGAGGGCGAAACGCGGATCGAAGGCGTGGCGCACGTTCATGAAGACGGAACCGTGCACAGCCATGCGCACGAGCATGGCCACGACCACGCGCACGGCAGCGGCGGCGACCTTGATTTCGGCGCCGGCCCGGCCCATGCCCACGCGCCGGGCCTGAGCCAGTCGCGCATGGTGCGGATCGAGCAGGACATCCTCGCCAAAAATAACACCTATGCCGCCGAAAACCGTCGCTATTTCGACGAACGTGGCATCTTCGCGCTCAACCTGGTCTCCGGCCCCGGTTCCGGCAAGACCACGCTGCTGGTGAAGACCATCGAGCTGCTGCGTGACAGGGTGGCGATCACCGTCGTCGAAGGCGACCAGCAGACCTCGAACGACGCCGAGCGCATCCGCGCCACCGGCGTTCCCGCGCTGCAGATCAACACCGGCAAAGGCTGCCATCTCGATGGCCACATGGTTGGCCACGCTGTCGAGCACCTCAAGCCAGCGGATGGCTCGCTATTCCTGATCGAGAACGTCGGCAACCTCGTTTGCCCGGCGGCCTTCGACCTTGGCGAGCACCACAAGGTCGCCATCCTGTCGGTGACCGAGGGTGAAGACAAGCCGCTCAAATACCCGGACATGTTCCGCGCCGCCGACGTGATGCTCCTCAATAAGTGTGACCTGTTGCCGCACCTCGATTTCGATGCCGACCTCGCTGAAGCGAACGCCCGCCGCGTCAATCCTGACCTGACCATCTTCCGCGTTTCGGCCGCGCGCGGCGAGGGCATGAGTGCC
>JAEUOH010000242.1 GCA_016790845.1 Dechloromonas sp. | reverse complement strand
GTTGCCGAGCCCGAGCTGGGCGTTGATGCCCTCGGCGTCGACCTTGCGCACCTTGCCGGCATAATGCATGTCGATCCCGTCGAGGACGCCGATCGGCTGGCCGGTGATGAAGTTGCCGCCGATCACGCGGATGCGGCTGTTTGCCATCGGCGTGTTGGGCAACCCCTGCGACAGCATCGCTTCGATTTCCAGGTAAACGCTGCCCACCGCGTCGAGCACGCAATCGAGCGTCTCGGCATCGGTGACGCGATAGCCCCGGTGATAGACCGACTCAAGGTTCTTTTCGCGTAGCTCTTCCTCGATCTGGGGTCGCGCGCCATGCACCAGCACCAGGCGGATGCCCAGGCTGACCAGCAGGTTGACGTCGTAAGCCAGCGTTTTGGCGAACTCGCTGGCCACCGCCTTGCCACCGAAGGCGATGACGAAAGTCTTGCCGCGAAAGGCGTTGATATAGGGCGTGACCGCCCGGAACCAGGAGACGAAATGCTCGTCGTAAGGGGTATCGCTCATTGATGGATATATTTCCCGTTGTCGTCCGGCAAGGCCTTTTCCAGGCGCTCGCAAATGGTTTTCAGCACCTTGGCGCGGGCGTAGTTCTTGTCGTTGGCCTCGACCAGCGTCCACGGCGCCGAGCCGGTCGAGCAGCGGTCGACCATGTCGCAGGCCGCCTGCACATAATCGTCCCAGCGCTCGCGATTGCGCCAGTCCTCGTCGGTGATCTTGAAGCGTTTGAAGTCGGTCGCCTCGCGCTCCTTGAAGCGGCGCAACTGCTCGTCGGCACTGATCTGCAGCCAGAACTTGACGACCACGACACCGGCCGCCGCCAGCTCGTGCTCGAAATCATTGATTTCTGCGTAGGCGCGTAGCCAGTCGGCCTCCGAACAGAAGCCCTCGATGCGCTCGACCAGCACCCGCCCGTACCATGAGCGGTCGAACACCGCGACCCGCCCGGTGCGCGGAATATGCCGCCAGAAGCGCCACAGGTAGGGCTGGGCGCGCTCTTCCTCGGTCGGTGCGGCAATCGGGATGATCTGGTACTGACGCGCGTCGAGCGATGCCGCCACGCGGCGGATGCTGCCGCCCTTGCCGGCCGCGTCCGAACCTTCGAACACCAGCACCAGCGACCGTTTGCCGACGAAGCGCGGGTCACGCGCCAGCTCCGAAAGCCGGGCCTGGTATTTGGCAAGCTCGCGCTCGTAGTCCTTCTTGGCCAGCTTGCGCGTCAGGTCCAGCTCGCTGAGCACCGTCTTGTTGTCGATGCTCTGGATGACCGGCGGCGCCACCGGCACTTGCAGGCGCCCCTGCTGCAGGCGGCGCTGGATCGCATCGTGCACCATGTGGCCGACGGTCAGCGAGCGATAAGCGTCATCGGTCCCTTCGACGATGATCCACGGTGCCTTGGCGGTATTGGTCACGCGCAGCACATGGCCGGCAACCTCCTGCAACTTGTCGTAAGTCTTCAGGCGGTCGTAGCTTTCCTTGGTCACCCGCCAGGCGGTGCGCGGATCACTCTCCAATGCCTTGAGGCGCTTTTTCTGGCCGTCCTTGGAAAGGTGGAACCAGAATTTCAGCACCAGTGCCCCCTCGTTGAGCAACATCGCCTCGAAATGGTTGATGTTTTCAAGCTGCTCGTCGAGCGCGGTGCGCCGCATCTTGCCGGCAATACGGTCGGCAATCGGCTGCGAATACCACGAGCCGGCAAAGATGCCGACCTTGCCCTTGGGCGGCAGGGCGCGCCAGTAACGCCACATGAAGGGGCGCGAGGTTTCCTCGTCGCTCGGCTCGGAAAAGGCCAGCGTCGAGATATGCCGGGGATCCATCCACGAATAGAGCAGGTTGATGGTTTCGCCCTTGCCGCTGCCGTCGACCCCGCTGATCAGGATGATGACCGGAAATTCCTTTTTCTCCAGCATGTCGTACTGGATATCGAGCAATGCCGCACGCAGCTTGGGCACTTCCTTCTTGAATGTTTCCTTGTCGATCGCGTGACCGAGTTCTGCCGACTCAAACATGATTTCCCCCCTTGAAATCCCCCCACAAAGCCTGCAAGGCAGCCAGCGCCGCCAAGGCCGCCGTTTCCGTGCGCAACACGCGTGGGCCGAGGCGCACTGCCTGAAAACCGACCGACCGCGCCGCCTCTTCTTCTTGCGGATCGAGCCCCCCTTCGGCACCGATCAGCATCTGCACATTGGGCACCGGCTGCAAATCGGCCAGCGCATGCTCCGCATCCGGCGCCAGCATCAGCCGCAATGCGCCATCGGCCGGCCGCGCCAGCCAGTTATCCAGCTTTTCCAGCGGCGCCACCTGCGGCACCTGGTTGCGCCCACACTGCTCGCAGGCAGAAGCAGCGACGCCCTGCCAATGCGCCACCCGCCTGCCCGCCCGTTCGCCGGAAAGGCGCGTGACGCTGCGCCGGCTGTCGACCGGTACGATGTGGGTGACGCCCAACTCCACCGCCTTCTGGATCGTGAAATCCATCTTCTCGCCGGCCTGCACGGCCTGGATCAGTGTCACCGCCAGCGGCGATTCGCGTTCCACATCGCGCCAGGCGCCGAGCGCCGCCACCACGCGATCCCTTTCGATGCGTTCGATGCGCGCTTCATACTCGCCGCCGCGCCCGTCGAACAGCACCACCGCCGCCCCCGGCGGCAGGCGCAATACGCGCACGGCATGGCGCGCCACCGGTTCTGGCAGATCGATGTGAGCGCCTGGCGCAAGGGCTTCCCGGCAGTAAAAACGAGGCAGATTCATCGGTGCTATTATCAGGCAAATAAAAGTCCAGGGGAAAAACATGGTCGCATTGAATCCACCGGTTTGCGATTTCGGACTG
>JAEUOH010000170.1 GCA_016790845.1 Dechloromonas sp. | reverse complement strand
TCCGATCGCCGGCAGGTAGGCCTTGCCCTGCGCCACCGACCAGCCGCGCAGGTGCGGCATCTTGAACACCGGCAGTTTTTCCTCGCCGCGGCCGTATTTTTCGAGAATCTTGCGGGCGCCCTTTTCCGGCTGCCAGAGGTCGAGCATGGAGACGCCGTCCTCGCCGAACAGACCGGCCAGGAAATAGCGGCCATCGGGAGTCACCAGACCGTCGTAGGGCTGGCTGCCGGCAGAAAAGCGCCGCGTCACGGGCTGCCTGGGATCGCTGAAATCGGTAACCCGGATCTCGCCCCCCTCGAACAAGGCATAGGCGAACTTGTTGCCCGCCGTGTCGGCCAGCCCGACCACCTTGGAGAACTGCCCCGGCGCGTATTCGGCCGGCACCTCGGAGAGCAATTCGAGCGTTTCGGCATCGAAGGCCTTGATGCCGCCCGGCGAATAGTTCTGGGCGACGACGATGCGGCCGTCCTGCGAGATCGAGCCGCCGATGGCGTTGCCGGACTGGATGATGCGCTTGACCACCTTCGCTTCCAGCATGTCGATCTTGGTCAGCCCGCCATCGCGGCCGAAGACGAAGGCGTAGCGGCCGTCACGCGAATAGACGGCGGAGGCGTGCGAAAGATCGCCCAGCCCGCCGATGCGCGCATAGGGCTGGCGCTTCGTGGTGTCGACCAGCGTGACCTGGCCGCTGGCGCGTTCGATGATCAACCCGAGATCGCCGGTGCCGCGCACTTGCGGGCCGGCGCAGGCGGCCAGGAACAGGACCAGGAAAAGACTCAGTACCAGACGCATCGCATCCTCACCGCGGGAATCCGCTCATCAATTTTTGCACGATCCAGTCGGCTTCGGCTTCCGACATGAACTGCTTCCACGGCGGCATCGGCGTGCCGGGGCGGCCGTAGTAGATGGTCGCCGCCAACCCTTCCGCCGGTTTGTCGCGCAGGCTGGTGGGCAACAGCGCGGGGCCCAACCCACCCTGCAGCGTCATGCCGTGGCAGGAGCCGCAATCCTGGCGGACCAGGCGCACCAGCTCCTTTTGACGTACCGCATCCGGCTCGCTGGCGCCTGTTGCGGTCGACACCAAAAAAAGGGCAAAAATCAGTTTATTCCCGAACAATCACGGCGCCTTTCATTTCGGGATGCGGGCCACAAGTGTAATCGTAGCGCCCCGCCTTCAGGAACTCCCGCTGCCAGCTCTCGTCAGGAAACATGCGCTCGGATTCGAGCCCCCCCTCCTGCGGAAACACCACGGAATGGCTGGTCCGCTTTTCGCGGTTGGTCCATTTCACCGTATCCCCGACCCGGATGGTGACTTCCGGCGGCGAAAACTTGTAATTCTCGATACCGACCTCGACCGTCTGCCCGGCCAGCACCGCGAAGGGAGCGAGCGCCAGCACGGCCAGCGCCCACCCCTGCCTCATCCAACGGACAACTGTCATGACACCTGGACGATCGTCACGCTTATTGCTTCGCGGCCTTCACATCGCCATCGGCACCGAGGCCGATGGTGTGACCAAAAGAAACGTGATGGAAACGACCTCCGGCATGATCGGCATGGATGGCCACGCCGAAGGGCACGGCCTTGCCCGGCACCAGATTGACGCCACCGGCCAGCTTGCGCGTGAAGGTCACGGTGTAGGTATCGCCTGACTTGCCGCCCTCCGCCGTCACCCCCGCCTTGCCGCCATCCATGTTGCGCTTGTCGGTGACCGCGCCATCGGAAACCTTGCCGCTGCTCGACCATTGCATCAGATCCATCGCGCCCGGCGTTGCATACTTGGTCTTCTTTTCGTCGGCGCCCGGCATGGTGCGTGCATCCTTGTGACAGGCGCCCCAGCAACCGGCCTGCTCGGCCAGCGGCACCTTGTCGTTCGGGAACATCACCGTGGCCTTGACTTCATTGTCCTTGTCGGAATGGTCAAATCCACCGGCTGGCGCTTTGAAGGTCAGACGCACATAGAGGTTGTTGGCGTCGTAGGCCGACTGCACGCCGACTGGAAAAGTCATCGTCTTAGGCGCGCCTTTCGGCTCCATTTCCTTGCCGGCCAGACGCTTGAGGTCGATATCCAGCTTGCCACCATCAAAGTGACAACCGGCGCAGGTCTCGCCTTTCTTGAGGGCGCTGGCGCCACTGTGATCCCGGCTCTGAACCCATTCGAGCGGCGCGACGCCGGGATGAATGACAGGAATGTTCTTCGTCGGTACCTTGCTCCAGTCCGGGGCCGCCAAGGCAGCCTGCGAAGCGATCGCCATCAGGGCAGCCGTCACGAACAGCGTAGTCAGTTTTTGATTCATCGTTATCTCCGTTTTACATGCGAGACGGGGGCTTGCGCCCCCGTTTTCGTTACCCGATCAGGCAGGCGAAAGATCAGTAAATGTCGTGCTGAGTGTTGTAGACATTGAACTTGCCGGTCGGTGTAATCATCTTCGGATCGGTGATGACCTTCTTGACCTTCAGGGTCGCGTCGTCATAGACAACAATCGCCGACTGGTCAACCTTGCCACCCCAAAGCGAAATCCAGACTTCCTTGCCGTCGGCGCTGTATTCCGGATGCACGGCGCGCTTGGTCGCCTTGGTTTCAGGCAGGCCGGAATCCTTGGCCACGTTCAAAACGGCCTTCGGCTTCGACAAATCGGACTTGTCCCACACCGACACCGATTCAGCCAGATCCTTGTCCGGGTTCTGTGGCGAGTCGGCCCACAGGTTGGCGGATTTCGGATGCGTCTTGACGAATAGGTTGCCCGGTACGTGCTTCACTTCCTGGACGACCTTCCAGTTGTATTCCTTGAACTTGGCGTTCTTCGGATCGTCGGAAGGCGTCGAGATCAGCGTCAGGACATCGGCGCCCAGATGGCCCGTGGTCCAGACCGGGCCGAACTTCGGATGCGTAAAGTTGGCACCGCGGCCCGGGTGCGGGATCTTGGCGACATCGACCAGCGCCGCCAGCTTGCCGGTCTTGGTATCGACCGCGGCGATCTTGTTGGATGCGTTGGCGGCCACCAGGAAGTAGCGCTTGGACGCATCCCAGCCGCCGTCGTGCAGGAACTTGGCGGAACCAATGGTGGTCGTCTTCAGGTTCTTGATGTCGGAATAATCGACGAGCAGGATCTGGCCGGTTTCCTTGATGTTGACCACCCACTCCGGCTTGGTCATCGAGGCGACGATGGAGGCAACGCGCGGCTCGGGGTGATATTCTCCATCGACCGTCATGCCACGGGTGGACACCACCTTGAGCGGCTTCAGCGTATCGCCATCCATGATCGTGTATTGGGGCGGCCAGTAGCCGCCGGCGATGACGTACTTGTCCTCGAAGCCCTTGAACTTGGAGGTATCGACCGAACGCGCATCGAAGGCAACCTTGACTTCAGCCACGACCGACGGCTTTTCCATCCAGAGGTCGATCAAGGACAAGCGGCCATCGCGGCCGATCACATACACATAACGACCGGATGCGGACAGGCGGGAAATATGGACGGCGTAGCCGGTCTTGACGATGCTGACGATCTCCTTGGTGTCGCCGTCAATCAACGCCACTTCACCGGTATCGCGCAAGGTGACTGAGAAGATGTTCTTGAGGTTCAGCTTGTTCATCTGCTTCTTCGGCCGCTGATCGACCGGCACGATGACCTTCCAGGTATCCAGTTGATCCTTGAGGCTGAACTCCGGCGGCACATCCGGCGTGTTCTGGATGTATTTGGCCATCAGGGCGATTTCATCCTTGGTCAGGATGTCGTCGAAGTTGACCATGCCGCCATCGGTACCGTAACCGATGATCTTTTCGAGACGCTGCTGGCCGAGCTTGGTGGTGCCGCCCTCGGTGACGTTGCCATCCTTGTCCTTCTTCGTCCAGTGCGGCTCGAGATTCTTGCCGGTGGCGCCCTTGCGCAGCACGCCATGGCAGCCGGCACAACGCTCGAAATAGATCTTCTTGGCCTGCTCCTTTTCCTCGGCCGTCAAGGTCGGCGCCGCCTTGGCAGCCTCCTGGGCGAACGCGGAACCCATGGCGGCTGCCATGGCAGTCATTACAAGCATCCCCACTACGGTTGTTTTCATCTTCCTCTCCTAGAACAAAACAAGGCGCATCCATTCCCCGACGCGATAGGCGTCAGGTTGAACCGTCGATGACTTCCCATCCTTGATGCCCATCAATCTTTTAATTCATAAGAAATCATTTATATTCAGTAACTTATAGACAATAAGCACTAGTCGACTACTACTTATGGCGTAGCGCCCGAACTTGCCCTCGTGCCCCTATTGGCAGGGCGGGGTTCCGGCATTAGGATGAACGCCCTACGACACAAGGGCATCATGGAAAAGCACACCACTCACGCGGCCGGCAAGGTCTGGCTGATCGGCGCCGGCCCCGGCGACCCCGAACTTCTCACCGTCAAGGCAGCCCGCCTGATCGCCCGCGCCGACGCCCTGGTCTTCGATCATCTGGTCGGCAACGGCATCATGGATCTGGCGCGCCCGGATGCGCGGCGCATCTACGCCGGCAAGGAAGCGTCCAAACACACCCTGCCGCAGGAATCGATCAATCACCTGCTGGTCGACCTGGCGCGCGAAGGCCTGTCTGTCGTTCGCCTTAAGGGTGGCGACCCCTTCATCTTCGGCCGCGGCGGCGAGGAACTGGAAACCTTGGCCGCGTCCGGCATTTCCTTCGAGGTCGTGCCCGGCGTGACCGCCGCTGCCGGCTGTGCCGCCTATTCCGGCTTTCCACTCACGCACCGCGACCACGCACAATCCGTCACCTTCGTCACCGGCCACCTCAAGGACGGTACGGTGAATCTCGACTGGCCAGCCCTCGCCCGGTCCAACCAGACGGTCGTCTTCTACATGGGCATTGGCGCCGCCAGCGAAATCTGCCGGCAGATGATCAACCACGGCCTGCCGTCGCTGACCCCAGCGGCCGTCGTCCGCAACGGCACCCTGCCCGACCAGCAGACACTGCTCGCCACGCTCGGCACCCTGCCGCAGCGCATCGAAGAATCCGGCATCAAGCCGCCGGCGCTGATCGTCGTCGGCAACGTCGTCAAACTGCACGCCAAACTCAGTTGGTTCGAAAAATCATGAAGAATTGGATTTTCCTGATCGCCGCCCTGCTCAGCCTGCAGGCGCACGCCTATACCGGCAAGGAACTGCGCGAGGACTGCCAGGCTGCCGAGGAGTCCTTTGCCAAGAGCGGGCGTCTCGACCCGCGGGCCTCCGCTGGCGCTGCCCGTTGCGTCGGGTATGTCGAGGGCTTTGCCGACGGATACGCAATCAGCGATTTTCTCGCCGAATCGGTCGGCGTCAAGCTCAACGCCTTCTGCCTGCCGCCCGGCCGCGACCTTTCCTATCGACTGGTGCGTGCGGTGCTTGCCCACCTCGAACGGCAACCGCCGAATCCCGAAGGCAGCACGGCCACGCTGGTCGCCGGTGCGCTGGCGAAAACCTTTCCGTGCACCGAGCCGCTTGAACCGAAGAAGTGATTCGGGGATAATCCGCCCTCCATTCGCCCCGATGGCGGAATCGGTAGACGCAGCGGATTCAAAATCCGCCGCCGAAAGGTGTGCCAGTTCGAGTCTGGCTCGGGGCACCAGTTAGGCCGGACAAGGCTTTCAGCGATGAAAGCCTTTTTCGTTTAGCCAGTGTCCAACACGCATACGTCATTGATCTTGCGTGCAGGGTTGCTAGAATCGCGGCTACTCCAACCTTGTAGAGTCATCGCAAATGCACGCATCCGCAAAAAAAGCGCTTCTGGCTGCCGCATGTAGCCTGATGTTCGGCACCGTCATCGCAGCCGATCTCGATCCCGCTGGCGACATCAAGGCTCAAGCCGAAAAGTTCGTCAAAGTCGATAACCCTGAATACCTGGCGGGCATCAAGCGTGTCGTGATTACCAGCTACGCAGTCGATTTCGTCAGCGAACTGAAATATTCGAAGTCACTGAGTGGGCTGGAGGCGATGATCGGCGCCGATTCCGATGTCACGATCAAGCTGGTCGGCAGCAATAACGAACAATACCAGGCGATTACCGACAAGTTCTATCAGCAGACCGTGGAACAGCTCAAGGCACAGGGCATCGAGGTCGTCAGCAATGAGGAACTGAAAGCATTACCAGAGTTCGCCGAACTCGCGGCCAGCGGCGTCACGCCGGTTCCCAGCGAACAGGATGCAACCGCCGGCAAGGGATTGTTTTTCACGACCCAGGGCCTGCCGCTGCAATTGAGTGACGAGACCCAGTTCATTCCCACTTTCCGCGCGCCCTTTACCAAGCCGAAGAAAGATGACTTCCTGACTTTCGGCACACGTTTCTCCGGTGGCTTCTCGGCCGGACAAGCGCAGATGATCGAAGAGAAGATCGCCAAGAAACTCGGTGCCAGCGCCCTCAAGGTTCGCCTTACGGTACTTGGCGGGCAATTGACCCCGGATACGAGTTTCTGGAGTGGTGGCAAGGTGTCAACGCGCGCGGCAGCAAGCTTTGTCGATTTCGTCACCCGTTACGCATTCATTACGCCCGATGGCAACAAGACGCGGGTTGCACTCAAGGAAATCGCCGAAACCGGCGACATCGGCGAACTGGTCAATACCACCAGCGACGGCTCCAAGGCGACCGATACAGCGAAAAACGTCGCCATCGTAGCGCTCAACGTGCTGAGCATCGGCGCGCGCCTGGCCGGGGCCGGCGGGGCCGGCGGCATTGGCGGTTTCTCTTCGACCTCCGAATACGAATGCCGTGTTCAGCCCGAACCGTTCGAGAAGGCGTTGCTCACCCACCAGCGCACCGTCGCGCAGATGTTCGGTGAAAAAATGCAGGCGCCTGGCCAGTGATCTGCCAAAAGATTGCTCGTCGACGGGCCCGCTGCTGACACCATGTCGCTGACCGTCGACGATTTCGACTTTCCCCTTCCGCCCGAACTGATCGCCCAGCATCCTGCTGCCGAAAGAAGCGGCAGCAGGTTGTTGCATGTCTGCGGTCAACGACTTGCAGACCGCCAATTTTCCGACCTCCCGATGCTGCTCCGGCCTGGCGATCTGCTCGTCTTCAACGACACCCGTGTCATCAAGGCGCGCTTTTTCGGCACCAAGGAAACCGGTGGACAGGTCGAGGTCTTGCTGGAACGCATTCTCGACGCTACGCACGCCATTGCCCAGATTCGCGCCAGCAAATCGCCCAAACCGGGAACCCGACTCAGGCTGGCCAATGCCTTCGAAGTGGCCGTAACCGGGCGTGCCGGGGCGAACGATGAATTCTTTGCCCTGGAGAGCGTCGACCGCAGCAGCTTCTGGGATCTCGCCGAACGATTTGGCCAACTGCCGTTGCCGCCGTATATCGAGCACCCGCCGGAAGGCGCTGACGAAACGCGCTACCAGACAGTCTACGCCCGCGCACCGGGCGCCGTCGCCGCGCCCACGGCCGGGCTGCACTTCGACGAGGCGATGCTCGACACCCTGCGCGCCCAGGGCGTTAGTACCGTCTTCCTTACCCTGCATGTCGGCGCCGGCACCTACCAGCCGGTACGCGTCGACAAGATCGTCGAACACAAGATGCACAGCGAACACTTCGAGATTTCGCCAGCAACCACCAACGCCATCGCGAGCACCCGCGCCGCTGGTGGCCGCGTTATCGCCGTAGGCACGACCAGCCTGCGGGCGCTGGAATCGGCAGGGAAACACGATGGCACGGTCAAGGCCGGCGCCTCGGAAACCGACATCTTCATTACCCCCGGCTACCGCTTCAAGGTCGTCGACCGGCTGATCACTAACTTCCACTTGCCGAAATCTACGCTGTTGATGCTCGTTTCGGCCTTTGCCGGCTACGCCAATATTCGCGCCGCCTACGCGCATGCTGTCGCCGAACGCTACCGCTTCTTCAGTTACGGCGATGCCATGCTCCTGGAAAAATCCGATGCAGTTTGACCTCCTCACCACCGATGGCGCCGCCCGGCGCGGCAATCTAAGGCTGGCCCACGGCATCGTCCAGACCCCGGTCTTTATGCCGGTCGGCACCTATGGTACGGTCAAGGCCATGACGCCGCAGGCCCTGAATGACATCGGCGCACAAATCTGCCTCGGCAACACTTTCCACCTCTGGCTACGCCCGGGACTCGACGTCATCCACGCCCACGGCGGCTTGCACAACTTCATGGGCTGGCAGAAGCCGATCCTGACCGATTCCGGTGGCTTCCAGGTTTTCTCGCTCGGCGCCCTGCGCAAAATCACCGAGGACGGTGTCAAGTTCAGTTCGCCGATCGACGGCGCCAAACTCTTCCTGTCGCCGGAAATCTCGATGCAGATCCAGCATGCGCTGAATTCCGACATCGTCATGATCTTCGACGAATGCACGCCCTACCCCGCAACCCGCGACGAAGCGGCGAAGTCGATGCGCTTGTCGATGCGCTGGGCGCAGCGTAGCCGCGACGAGCACGACAAACTGGAAAACAACAACGCCCTGTTCGGCATCGTCCAGGGGGGCATGTACGAAGACCTGCGCGAGGAGTCGCTGGCCGGACTCGACCGGATCGGATTCGACGGCATGGCCATCGGCGGCCTCTCGGTCGGCGAACCCAAGGAAGACATGGCGCGCATTCTTGCCCACGTCGCACCCCGAATGCCGGCGCACAAACCGCGTTACCTGATGGGCGTCGGCACGCCGGAAGACCTCGTGCATTCGGTTCAGGCCGGCATCGACATGTTCGACTGCGTGATGCCGACTCGCAACGCGCGCAATGGCCACCTGTTCACCCGCTTCGGCGACATCAAGATCAAGAACGCCCGGCACAAGACCGACACCGGCACGCTCGATCCTTCCTGCACCTGCTACACCTGCACGAACTTCAGCCGCGCCTACCTGCACCACCTGTTCCGCGCTGGCGAGATCCTCGGCAGCATGCTCAACACCAACCACAACCTGCATTTCTACCAGACCATCATGGCCGAGATGCGTGCCGCCATCGAGGCTGGCACGCTGCGCAGCTGGGCGGCCGGCTTTGCCCGCGATCGTTCGTCCGGGCAGTGATAGAATGCGGGGTTTCGAATTATTCGCTTTCAGGAGTTTTCCATGATTAGTCTCGCCCACGCCCAGACTGCGGCGGCATCTTCCGACCCGACCGGCGGTTTCATGCAGTTGCTGCCGATGATCCTGATGTTCGTCGTGCTGTGGTTCCTGATGGTGCGCCCGCAAATGAAAAAGGCCAAGGAACACAAGGCCCTGATCGCGGCGCTGGCCAAGGGGGACGAAGTGGTCACCAGTGGCGGCCTGGTCGGCAAGGTGATCAAGGTCGGCGACAACTACGTGACGCTGGAAATTGCCGAAGGCACCGAAGTGGTCGTCCAGAAGCCTTCGATCGGTCTGGTACTGCCCAAGGGCACGCTGAAGTCGCTGTAATCCACCCCGGAAGGCGGCGTTAGTGGTCAACCACTCGCCGCCTTCTTCGCTTTGAAGCCACCATGAATCGCTACCCCCTCTGGAAGTACATCGTCGTCGCCATCGCGCTGGTGATGGGCTTCATCTACACCCTGCCCAATTTCTTCGGCGAATCGCCAGCGGTCCAGGTTTCCAGCGCCAAGGCCACGCTCAAGGTGGACCAGAAAACGCTGGCCCGCGTCGAAGAAACGCTGAAAGGCGCCGGCATCGTTCACGACGGCATCCAGCTCGACTTCAACGGCGTCAAGACCCGCTTGCACGATACCGACACCCAGCTGAAGGCCAAGGATATTCTGGAGAAGGCGTTCAACCCGGATCCGGCCGACCCGCAATACGTCGTCGCGCTCAATCTGCTTTCCGCTTCGCCCAGCTGGTTGACCGCGCTGCACGCCTTGCCGATGTACCTCGGCCTCGACCTGCGCGGCGGCGTGCATTTCCTGCTCCAAGTCGACATGAAGGGCGCGCTGACCAAGCGCCTCGACTCGATGGCCGCCGACGTGCGCACCGTGCTGCGCGACAAGAATCTGCGTCATGCCGGCGTCAGCCGCGAAGGCGAGCGCCTGGTCGTCAAATTCCGCGACGCCGAGACCCGCGACAAGGCACGCAATGCCATCTCCGACAGCCAGCCCGATCTGGTGCTGGTCGAACAGGGCGAAGGCGGCGACCTGCGACTGGTCGCCACGCTGAAGCCGGAAGCGCAGAAGAAGATCGGCGAATTCGCGCTCAAGCAGAACATCACCACGCTGCACAACCGGATCAACGAACTCGGCGTTGCCGAACCGGTGATCCAGCAGCAAGGCGCCGACCGCATCGTCGTCCAGTTGCCCGGCGTGCAGGACACAGCCAAGGCCAAGGACATCCTCGGCCGTACCGCGACCCTGGAAATCCGCATGGTCGACGACTCGCCCGGCGCGCTGGAGGCGGCGCTCGCCGGCAATCCGCCCTTCGGCACCGAGGTGTACAACGAACGTGGCGGGCAGCCGCTGCTGGTCAAGAAACAGGTCGTGCTGACTGGCGACCGCCTCACCGATGCCCAGCCCGGCTTCGACAACCAGACGCAGGAACCGGCGGTTCACCTGACGCTCGACTCCGCCGGCGCACGCATCTTCAAGGACATCACGCGCGACAACGTCGGCAAGCGCATGGCCATCCTGCTGATCGAAAAGGGCAAAGGCGAAGTCGTCACCGCGCCGGTCATCCGCAGCGAAATCGGCGGTGGCCGTGTGCAGATTTCCGGCCGCATGACCAGCATGGAAGCCAACGACACTGCTTTGTTGCTGCGCGCTGGCTCGCTGGCGGCACCGATGGACATCATCGAAGAACGCACCATCGGCCCCAGCCTCGGCGCCGACAACATCAAGAAAGGCTTCCACTCGACGATGTGGGGCTTTGCTGCCATTGCCGTATTCATGATCCTCTACTACCAGATGTTCGGGGTGGTGTCGGTCATCGCACTGGCCTCCAACCTCCTTTTCCTGATTGCGCTGCTGTCGCTGCTGCAGGCAACGCTGACTCTGCCCGGCATCGCCGCCATCGCGCTGACGCTGGGCATGGCGATCGACGCCAACGTGCTGATCAACGAACGGATACGCGAAGAACTGCGTAACGGCATGCCACCGCAAGCCGCCATCTCGGAAGGCTACGAGCGCGCCTTCGGCACCATTCTCGACTCCAACATCACCACGCTGATCGCCGGCCTTGCCCTGCTCATCTTCGGCTCCGGCCCGATTCGCGGTTTTGCCGTGGTGCATTGCCTCGGTATCCTGACCTCGATCTTCTCCTCGGTCGTCGTCTCGCGCGCCCTGGTCAATTTGATCTACGGGCGCCAGAAGAAGCTGACCAAGGTTTCCATTGGCCAGATCTGGAAACCAGGCATCAACGCCAGCCCTGCTGCGGTCAACGGCCAGAAATAAGGGAAAACGGTCATGGAATTCTTCCGCATCAAAAAAGACATCCCCTTCATGCGCCATGCGCTGAAGTTCAACATCATCTCGCTGGTCACCTTCCTGCTCGCCGTAGCCTTCCTGCTCACCAAAGGCCTTCACCTGTCGGTTGAGTTCACCGGCGGCACGCTGATCGAAGTCAATTACGCGCAGGCCGCCGATCTGGAAAAGATTCGCGGCGCGCTCGGCAAGTCGGGCTTCAGCGACTTTTCGGTACAGAACTTCGGTTCGTCGCAGGACGTGATGATCCGCCTGCCGCTCAAGGGCGATCAGAACACCTCGCAACTCGGCGCAGCGGTCATGCAGTCGCTCGAAGCCGACGCACCGGGTGCCCAGTTGCGCCGCGTCGAGTTCGTCGGCCCGCAGGTCGGCAAAGAACTCGCCGAGAACGGTGCGATGGCGCTGCTGCTGGTCGTCATCGGGATCGTCATTTACCTTGCCTTCCGCTTCGAATGGCGCTTCTCGGTGTCTGCCATCATCGCCAACCTGCACGACGTGGTGATCATCCTCGGCTTCTTCGCCTTCTTCCAGTGGGAATTCTCGCTGTCAGTACTCGCTGCGGTGCTCGCCGTGCTCGGCTACTCGGTCAACGAGTCAGTGGTCGTCTTCGACCGCGTGCGCGAAACTTTCAAGAAGTCACGCGGCTTGACCACGCCGCAAGTGCTTGATCACGCCATCACAAGCACGATCAGCCGAACCATCATCACCCACGGCAGCACCCAGTTGATGGTGTTGTCGATGCTGATCTTCGGCGGCGAAACCCTGCACTACTTCGCGATGGCCCTGACCATCGGCATCTGCTTCGGCATCTACTCGTCGGTCCTGGTCGCCAGCCCGCTGGTCATGTGGCTCGGCGTCTCGCGCGAACAGTTCGCCCCAAAGCCGAAAAAAGTCGTCGAAGGCGCCAATGAAGATGGGGCAGTGGTGTAAGCCGGGCAGGACTTACTTGATACGCGCCTTCCAGTTGAATTCGACGTAACGTCTTATGACCAAACAACCGGGAGGCGTGTCGATCAATGACACTGTCGAATTGGGATCCTTGCCGTCTGTGTAGACCGTCATATTCGACAACAATCGGGTGGCACTGTAACCTTTCAACTCCTGTACCGCTACGGCGTCGCATCCAATTGGGGCCGAGGAAATTCGCTCGCCGGAAACGGAGCATCCACCTGCTCCATCGGGTATGGTCGTGACAGACATGGCAGCACCACCATTAGGGTATTCAAGTCCGATCAAAGCGAAGACGGGGCTGGTAGCAGGGCGCTTGCGATCCCAATCGAGTAACACATCGTTATTGCGTGTGCCGTTGATAGCAAGAGTAGAGAGCCGCTCCAGTGCCGGTTTGCAGGCGGTTAGCCCAACGTTGGCTGCTGCCGTGGATAACGCATTCTGCACCCGAGCCGGCTGCGGTGGAGCAAGCACGCCTTGCGCATGAACAACTCCAGCACCACAGGCAGCCAACAACATCATGCGACGAACACCATATCGGCAACTCCCTATAGCGGAAGCAAAGTCATTCAGAGATTGATACTGGAACATGACAATTCGCTCAGGATTCAAGCACTTTCAAAAGCGCCTGAGTATAGGTTTCTATATTGGCCGGGTTAGCCGGATCAAGCAATTCCAAATAGCGCCGTGCACGTGCCCGATAATCGGCCAAATGTGCATCATGTGTCTGCCAAGCCTCAAGTAGCACTCGCCCCCCTTCCTCACAATCGAAGCCATGGTAGCGATAGCCGCAATCCCCCAGCAAATCGGAGTTGTGAATCAAAGGAAATCCGCCAAAAAGCGCTTCGTAATACACATAGTTCTGGGCATTTTCCCATTGATGACAAACCAGCCCATCCGCGTGGCGAGGCAGGATTTCAACCATCGGCAAGCGCCCTTCAAACAAGGCTAAGCCATGACGCACAATATCCAAGCTATTTGCAAATGGATTGAAGACAGGGTGATCCTTGAGATGAACTGTATTGAATACTCGCACTCTCTCGAGCACGTCGGGATTCAAGCGATGCGCTGATTCGCACAACAGCATCGGGAGATGACAAGTCTTGACCATGCAGATATTTGGCTCGACGATCGCAATCCTCCAGCGTTTTTTCCCTGGTTGATAGGTGAAGCCGCCCGGCACAACACTGCGATCGATGAAGTCTGGCGCCCAAAGATGCGGCATGATGGAAACAGGTGCGCGAAACAGTACCTCGTAATAGGGCTTGCAGGTCTTGCGATACTCCTCCAGCGTCCACACTGCATCGCGCTGCGTTTGCGGCACCAGACGGCCATGAGGCAGGCCAAAGGCCAGCCTTTCGGCATCAATCACGAAATCATTACCTACACAGCAAGCGACAATCCTGCCTCCGCGCGCACGAAAAGGCACCGTCCAGTCATCGCCGAGAGTGCTGCTCATTTCGATCAGGACATCCAGCGTCTGAAACGCCTCCTGCTCGTTCATCCAGGGCACGGGAGAGTCTGCCAGGAATCGCTCCCGGTCCTGAGCATCGCCATCGCCACTGCAAACCAGCGACACCTCCGCTACGACAGGAGAGCAACGAAGGAGATTGGCCAGAAAAAAACAGTTCTGGAATATACCGTTTTCCCAAATGGATTGCGCCCCCTTCCTGACCAACAATGTAATTCCGACACGTACGGGGGAATGCTGCTTCACCTCAGGACTCCAGCCACTCGGGTTTATCGGCACACAGATTGCGCAATAGTTCTGCGTAAACCATGACATTTGGCTCACAGGTGAGCGCCACCGACTCCAGATAATGGGCTGAGCGCTCAGCATACCCGTCCAGATTCTCATCATGGGATGTCATGGCGTTGCGTAGCTGCGCCGCGCCTTGTTGAATTTCAAAATCGGGATAGTAATAGCCTGCGTGCTTGAGCCACGGCGAGTTATGGATCAGCGGGTAGCCGCCATACAAAGCATCAAGATAGGCATAGTTCTGATCGTTTTGCCACTGGTGGGCGACGATCGCATCAACCCGGTGATGGCTCACAAAGCCCGCGATGTCATGACGCCCTGTAAAGATGGTTTTGTGCTGACGCACCACATCCAATGAGTTCGCCAAGAACAACAGCGTTGGATGATCTACCAAGTGAAGCGTGTTTAATACTTGGAGTTGCTGGACGGCATCCGGCTCCTTGCGACATACAGCATCCACAACTAGCATCGATATCAAGCCAGACTTTATGGGTGAGATATTGGGCTCGAAGATAGCCAAATTCCAACCCACGGAAGAGTCAGCCACCTCTGCTCTGGAACGATACCCAAAATGTAAGCCCAGCTTGCCAACTTCATCTATCCGTTGCTGGAGAAAAATGGGATCCCAAATGTAAGGTACAACCTCAACCTCACAACGATGCAGGGTACGCAACATCGGGATGAATACTTCATCCTTCGGCAGCAACCAGATCGCATCATGCCGTTCGGTTCGCAAAAAGAAACCTGTCTCGCGGAAAAGCGTTCCTTCCACCAAGCCTGCATAGGGTTGTCCGACGCAGTGCCAAACCACCTTCTTTCCCCGAGCGCGTTGCAGATCCAGCCATTGTGTATCAATGGCTCCCGCCATTTCGATAATGACATCTACCTGGTCTGCGGCATCCGGCAATTTGAGCATGCGCGTGCCAAACCAACCGAGATTTACCTGAGGGCCAAGATTGTCTTCACTACCGACATCCAACAAAACCACGTCGCAGACGAAAGGAATGCTCCGTAGCAGTTTCGCCAGAAACAGCGCGTTCTGTGTAATACCCGCAGACCAAATATTTTGTTCTGCAGTACTGAGCGTGGAAATTCCAATGCGCATGTCACTCTGACTAGAAAAATGATGCCTATCAAAACAGGCGCATCAACTGACAGGAAAAATCAAAATGATTGACAGATGATTATTTCCACTTCCAGCCAACACCCACGTTCATACCCCACTGATCTCCAGTTGAAGATACGCCAGCGCCCCAAGACATTTTGCCATCCTCGCCCATCTGCTTGAAGTTGAGCGCAACCGCACTACGACTCTGGAATGCGCCGACCCCTAGTCCGAGTGCTTTCTCGCCAGGCTCAAGACTTGGCATGTAGGCACCCGACATGGCAAAGCTCATGGCAATACCGGAATAAGCAATGTTGGCAACATTGTCGATATTTTGTTGCACCCCTTGAAGCTGAGAAACGTTGACTGCGTCGGTTGCATACACGCCGGGCGCTACGTTGGTAATCCTGCGTTCCGAGCCTGGAGCCCCGACGGAAACGGTATTGGGTTGATTTGCTACAGAATACGCGCCCAAAGCTACCGAACGATCAGCGGTCGCCTGAGCGCCCGCACCTAAAGCCACGGAATCATTGCCTGATGCGAGTGAATTTGCACCAACAGCCGTAGCAGGATCAGCAATAGCCTGGGCTTGATAGCCGATAGCCACCGACCCGGCATACTTCGCAGTCGCCCGGAAACCAATCGCAGTGGTGTTTGTATCCTGTGCAAGAGATTGCGCGCCGTATGCTGTCGCTCCAGTCGCTACCACCGTGCGAGTCGCGCCGTTGACCCCAATCAGAGTCCCGGCCCCCGCACAAGTGCCGGTAGCTGTTGAGTCAACACCATTGGCGACGGAACAGCCCGCGGCGTTGGAAACGGTTTGCGCAATCGTATTATCAAATCCCCTACCCTGCGTGGCAATGCTCCCAGCTCCCGCTGCGCCACCGGCAATACTAGCAACAACCGTAGCACCTCTGGGTGTAGCCGCGTTCTGAGCATCAACTATAGGCGATACCGCAGTAGACAAGGTGGACAGCGATGAGTTGGTAGAGCTCAGGCCCGTGCTCAAGCTACTGATACCCGTACTCAAAGACGAGAATCCCGTACTGACACTGCTGAAACTGGTGGACAGACTACTGATACCAGTAGATGTCGATGTAGAAAGGCTTATCAACCCACTATTAGTCGTGCTTAAGCCGGTGCTTAAGCTTCCAACAGCGGTACTCATACTACTGACGCCTGTGCTCATGCTACTGACGCCAGTCGACAGACTCGTCACCGTGCTGTTCGTCGTGCTCAAGCCCGTACTCAGGCTGGACACCCCGGTGCTCAATGAGGACACGCCAGTGCTGACACTGCTCAGGCCGGTGGACAGGCTGCCGACACTGCTGTTGGTGCTGCTCAGCCCGGTGCTCAGGCTACCGATCGACCTCGTCGCCGTGCTCAGCCCCGTCGAGGTCGAGGTCGACAGACTCGTCACGTTGCTGTTCGTCGTGCTCAGACCGGTGGACAGGCTGGAGACGTTGCTGTTGGTGCTGCTCAGGCCGGTGGACAGGCTGCCGACATTGCTGTTCGTCGTGCTCAGCCCGGTGCTCAGGCTACCGATCGAACTCGTCGCCGTGCTCAGACCCGTCGAGGTCGAGGTCGACAGACTCGTCACGTTGCTGTTCGTCGTGCTCAAGCCCGTACTCAGGCTGGACACCCCGGTGCTCAATGAGGACACGCCGGTGCTGACACTGCTCAGGCCGGTGGACAGGCTGCCGACACTGCTGTTGGTGCTGCTCAGGCCGGTGCTCAGGCTACCGATCGAACTCGTCGCCGTGCTCAGACCCGTCGAGGTCGAGGTCGACAGACTCGTCACATTGCTGTTCGTCGTGCTCAGCCCGGTAGACAGGCTGGAGACGTTGCTGTTAGTGCTACTCAGGCCGGTGCTCAGGCTACCGATCGAACTCGTCGCAGTGCTCAGACCCGTCGAGGTCGAGGTCGACAGACTCGTCACGTTGCTGTTCGTCGTGCTCAGGCCCGTACTCAGGCTGGACACCCCGGTGCTCAGTGACGAGACGCCGGTGGAGAGACTATTGATTCGGCTAGTCGTTGTACTCAGACCTGTCGAGGTCGAGGTCGACAGGGAGTTCACATAGATACGAGTGTTATTGACATAATTGACACAAGTTGGGTCGGCATTCCACATCGTGCCACCCGCATTGGCAGTACAGGGAGCCTCAGGCAACGTCTGCGCCTGTGCCACCTGCCCAACCCCCAACAAGGCAACTCCCGCCGCAAAAGCTGCTGCCGCGACGCAAACCGCAGCCTTTCCTCCTGACTGCTTGCCCGAGGATTTGGTGCATTCGCTGACGGCGATGCGTTTTCCGGTGCGCTTACAGAAGATAACCTTGTATATCTTATTCATATATCATTCCCGCAACCATGCGACTTTCATCCAAACGCCTGCAATACCGGCACCGTCAG
>JAEUOH010000160.1 GCA_016790845.1 Dechloromonas sp. | reverse complement strand
AACAGCCGCATCCGCGTGATCGGCGGCAACTTCATCACCGGCCAGCCGATCGGCGTCCTCGACGGGATCGACATGCATTATGCCGGCAAGGTGCGCAAGGTCGACGCCGAGGGCATCAACGCCCAGCTCGGGCTCGGCAACATCGTTCTGCTCAACTGCGAGGGACCCTCGCCGACTGGCGAGATTTTCAACCTGCAGATGGAAGAGGCGGCCGAGGCGGTGGCGGCGGCACTCAAGGCCGACAAGCTGGTTTACCTGACCGACAGCCGTGGGGTGACCAATCCAGGGGGCGAACTGCTCGATGCGATGACCGCCGACGAGGTCGCTGAAATCATCAAATCCGGCGAATGGCTGTCGCCGGACATTCGCCGCTACCTGCCCTGCGCCGAGCGTGCCAGTCGCGCCGGGGTCGGCCGCGTGCACTTGATCGGCTTCGAACAGGATGGTGCGCTGCTGCGCGAACTGTTCACCCATGACGGCGTCGGCACGGTGGTTACCCGCGAATCGCTGGAAAACATCCGCGAAGCCAAGCCGGACGACATCGGCGCGCTGATTGCCCTGATCGAGCCGATGGAGGAAGAGGGCATTCTCGTGCACCGGCCGCGCGAACTGCTGGAGCGCGAGATCGAGCATTTCTCGATCATGGAACATGACGGCATCATCGTCGGTTGCGCCGCGCTCTATCGCCATTCCGACGAAGAGGCCGAACTGGCCTGCTTGGCGGTCAGCGCCGAACATCGCGAATGGGGCTATGGCGAGCAACTGATGAAGCGTATCGAGCGGCGTGCGAAAAAGGCCGGCGTCAAGCGCCTGTTCGTGCTGACCACACGCACCGAGCACTGGTTCGTCGAGCGCGGCTTCAAGCTGGGCACGGTCGACGATCTGCCGGCCAGGAAACGCGATATGTACAATTACCAGCGGCGGTCCAAGGTCCTGTTCAAGACCTTATAATTCGCCGCATTACCCTCACGGAGTTACTCATGGCACGTACCGTCAATTGCATTAAGCTCGGCCGCGAGGCTGAAGGTCTGGATTTTCCGCCGTATCCCGGCGCCCTTGGTCAGCGCATCTTCGAGAACGTCTCGAAGGAAGCATGGCAGCAGTGGATCAAGATGCAGACCATGATCATCAACGAGAACCGGCTCAATCTGGTCGATGCCAAGCATCGCAAGTACCTGACCGAGCAGGTCGAAAAGCATTTCTTCGGCGAAGGGGCCGACCAGATTCAGGGCTACGTTCCGCCGAAGCCCTGAGTTCTGCGAATTCAGCCAATAAACCCCGCTTTCGCGGGGTTTATTTTTTTCAGGCGGCGACCGGCTTGCCGTCGTTGCGCGTGATGACGATGGTGGCCGAGCGCGGGCGGCCGCCGACGGCCTGCGGAAACTGGTTGGCCGGCCATGCCGAGACGGCGGTCGGCTTGCTCGGGTCGGAGCGTTCGCTGGCCGGTTCGCCGGGATGTTGGATATTGACGAACAGGGTCTTGCCATCCGGGGTGGCGGTGATGCCGGTCAGTTCGCAGCCTTTGGGGCCGGTCAGGAAGCGGCGCGTTTCGCCGCTGTTGACGTCGGCGACCAGCATCTGGTTGTTGCCCAGGTGGGCGTAATCGCCCTTGTTCAGCGTGCTGGTCGATACGTCGGTCTGAATCCACAAGCGGCCGCTCGGGTCGAACCATAGCCCGTCCGGGCTGCCGTAGGCATCGC
>JAEUOH010000101.1 GCA_016790845.1 Dechloromonas sp. | reverse complement strand
TTGCTGATCTCGATCATCGCCCTGGTCATCGGTTTCGGCAGTTCTTCCAACCTGGCGGCGGCCTACGGCATTGCAGTCACCGGCACCATGCTGATCACCAACATCCTGGCCATCGCCGTCGCCGTCCGCCTATGGCAATGGAGCCCGTGGCGCGCGGCACTGGGCGCCCTGCCGTTCATCGTCATCGACCTCGGCTTCTTCCTCGCCAATTCGGTCAAGATTCCCGACGGCGGGTGGTTTCCACTGGCCTTCGGCCTGGCGATCTTCATCCTGCTGACGACCTGGAAGCGCGGCCGCGAGTTGCTGCATGAACGCATGGCGGCCGATGCGCTGCAGCTCAAGCCCTTCATCGAAGACATCGCCACCAGCGGCATCGGGCGCGTGCCCGGCACCGCCATCTTCATGACGCCCGACCCGGACTCGGTACCGCACGCCATGCTGCACAGCCTCAAGCATTACAAGACGCTGCACGAGCAGGTGGTCATCCTCAGCGTCAACGTCTTCGACGTGCCTTACGTGCCGGATATCGACCGTGTCGAGGTACGTCGCCTGGATGGCAATTTTTCCCAGGTCATCGTCCAGTACGGTTTCAAGGACGAGCCCGACATTCCGACTGCGCTCGCACTCTGCAACGCTGCCGGCCTGCATCTGGACATGATGGATAGCTCGTTCTTCCTCGGCCGTGAGACGCTGATCCCGAAACTCGGTTCCGACATGGCCTACTGGCGCGAACTGCTCTTCGTCGCCATGTTCCGCAATGCCAGCAGCGCCACCGCCTTCTTCAGAATTCCATCGAATCGCGTCGTCGAACTGGGGTCGCAGATCGTGCTCTGACACCACCGGGCGATCCCCTCGGTCGCGAAACCGGTCATCTTGCCGGAGCCAAGGCGATAACCCGATTCCGGCACGAAGGACGAAACTGCTCGACAACCGGGGGCAAGCGAAATTTTTACGACGCCCGTCCCGGAAAATTGATGCATATCCACGTCCGGGTCAGCCACGCCGGCTAAATTGCGGTTCGATGAAGCTCATCGGACTTGCACTGACCCTCGCCCTCTGCCATGTCGCGCCGCCACTAGCCGCACAGCCGTTGCAGCCGTGGCTGGACACCGCCCTGCCTGGCGCCCGCATTCGCCTGCCGGCCGGCATCTATCAGGGGCCGGCCGTGATCTCCAAACCGCTGACGCTGGAAGGCGACGGCCAGGTGATCGTCGATGCCGGCGGCCACGGCACCGTCCTCACCGTCCAGGCCGACGGCGTCACGCTGCGTGGCCTGACCTTGCGCGCCAGCGGCAATTCGCACGACCAACTGGACAGCGGACTGATGGCCGAAGGCAAGAACCTGCTGATCGAGAACAACGTGATCGAGGACGTCCTGTTCGGCATTTCACTGCACAAGACCGGCGACAGCGTCGTGCGCGGTAACCGCATCCGTTCTCGCGCGGTCGACCCGGCCGATCGCGGTGACGGCCTGCGCCTCTGGTATAGCAGCCACAACCGCATCGAGAACAACGACATCGCGCAGATTCGCGACGTGACGGTCACCAATTCGCCGCACAACCGTTTCTCCGGCAACACCATCCGCGACAGCAGGCGCGCCTTCAATTTCCTTTTTGCCCATCGCAGCCTGGTCGACCGCAACCACCTCGAACAGAACTCCACGGGCATCATCGCGCTCAATTCAGATGGGCTGACCATCCGCAACAACCGCATCCTGCACGCGATGGACGCCTCCGGCGCCGGCATTGCGCTGAAGGAGACCTCGGCGGCGCTGGTCATCGGCAACGAGATCGTTCACTGCGCGCACGGCATCATGGCCGATTCGCCGATGAACCCGCTCAATCGCATCGTCTTCATCGACAACTACGTCGCCCACAACATCACCGGCGTCTATTTCTACGGCGCCAAGGGCGGCCACATCGCCATCGGCAACACCTTTCGCAGCAACCTGTGGCCGGTCACCATCATCGGCGACGGCGACCCGCTCGACGATACCTGGCTGGGCAACTACTGGGACGGCTACGAGGGATTCGACCAGGATGGCGACGGCTTCGGCGACCGCCCCTACGAACTGCTGGCTTACGCCGACCGCATCTGGCTGGAAACACCGGCCGCGCGTTTCTTCCGCAATTCGCCGGTGCTCGAACTGCTCGATTTCCTCGAACGTCTGGCGCCGTTCTCGGCGCCCACCCTGATCCTGCGCGACAGCGCACCGCGCATGAAACCGACGCGCATCTACAACTGATTTCCCGCAGCATTGTCGTTTCGCGGCATGCTTCGATAACAATGACGGATGGAGCAGAATTTCCTGGCAGAGTAAAATCGCGAAGTCGTGTTCTTCGTTGATCGTATTTGAGGTCTGACATGCTTAAATACCTGGACATCGCACGGCTTGTCGGCGCAGGCATAAAGTGCACCGCCTGCAATGGCACACGATGCCGGCAATCGCGATGGGATTCGAAGCATGAAAAGCTTTCAAATCAGAGCGCCCAACCGTATCGTTGCGAAGACTGCGGCAATCGGTTTCTTGCTGCCCGCGGCGCCTCACTCGAACGAACCCTGATCAACAGCACCGCCTATGTGATACTGGGCCTGGGTGGTCTGACGGCTGCCGAATATTGGCTGGGAAGCAATGACAACCGGACTCCCGGGCCCGTCGAGCTCGGCTCGGCGGTCGGTGCGGAAGAACGCGCGACCCGCAATCCGGAAGGCGGCGAGGCCGCAAGCCGAATCGGCAAGGAGCCCTCCGATGCCGACGAATATCAGGAAAACCTGACCGACAACGTCGCTCTGCTACAGAAAGCCGCTACCAAAGGCCACGTCGGCGCGATGATCCACCTTGGGCAAATTCTGGCCACTGGGGAAAAATATCCGAAGGACACGCAGCAAGCGGCCAAATGGATGCAATTGGCGGCCGCCACGGGCAATCCCGAGGGCATGTTCGAACTCGGACGCTATTATCGTGACGGCGTCGGGTTGCCGCAGAATCATGTGCGCGCCTACGTCTGGTTAAACCGCGCAGCGACAGCCAAGCACCTCAGTGCCATACACGAGCGCGACGATCTGATCCGGACAATGAACGCGGAGGAATTGCGGGAGGCCCACAACCTGGCCTTGTCGGAAGATTGGCGTGACAACACCGCCCTCCTGAAGCGTTGACCGGCCTCGCCACTCAAAGCTGATACTCGGCCCCACCGCCCTGCATCGCCTTCTCGACCACGCGCTGCGACAGGTGCGGCGCGAACAGGGAAATCAGGTCGAAGTCGTGGCGGCGCAGGTAGGTGCCGCGGCGCAGGGCCAGACGTGTCGTGTTGGATTCGAACAGGTGGGCAGCGTCGACCGCTACCAGCCCGGCGTCGCGCTGCGCGTCGAAGGCGAGCGCCGAGATGATGCCGAGGCCGAGGCCGAGGCTGACGTAGGTCTTGATCACGTCGGCGTCGAGGGCGGTCAGCGCGACGTTGGGCGAGACACCGATGCGCTCGAAGGCGCGGTTGATGCGCGAGCGGCCGGTGAACGCCGTGTCGTAGGTAATCAGCGGCCATTTCGCCAATTCGGCCAGCGATAGCGGCGCCGACTTGAGGATCGGGTGGCCCTCCGGCGCGATCACGCAATGGCTCCACTGGCGCACCGGCAGCGTGATCAGTTGGGCGTACTGGTCGAGCGCCTCGGTGGCGATGCCGATATCCGCCTCGCCGGACAGCACCCACTCGGCGATCTGGGTAGGGCTGCCCTGGTGCATCTCCAGCCGCACAGTCGGGTGTTGTGCGACAAAATCGCGCACCACGATGGGCAAGGCATAACGCGCCTGGGTGTGGGTCGCGGCCAGCACCAGGCGCCCGCTCCCGCCGGAGGAAAACTCGGCGCTGGCGCGTTTCAGGTTCTCCGCCTCGCGCAGGATTTTCTCGGCAATCGCCAGCACCACCCGGCCCGGCTCCGTCACTGCGGTAAATCGCTTGCCGCTGCGTTCGAAAATGGCGATCCCGAGTTCCTCCTCCAGCAGCTTGACCTGCTTGGAAATGCCCGGCTGCGAAGTAAACAGGGATTCCGCCGCTTCCGAAACATTGAGCCCCTGGCGCTGGATTTCGACGATGTACCGCAATTGCTGGAGTTTCATGGCAGCACCAAATAACGAAACGATATAACAATCTAACCCAATATTCTTTTTGTTTCAAATCATAGCCGGTACGATGCGGCCCCATGGATCCCCTCTACACTCTTTCCGGCTTCGCCGTCGGCGCCATCGTCGGCCTTACCGGTGTCGGCGGCGGCTCGCTGATGACGCCGCTGCTGGTGCTGGTCTTCGGCGTGCATCCGGCCACCGCGGTCGGCACCGACCTGCTCTACGCGGCACTGACCAAGGCCGGCGGCACCGTCGCGCATGGCCGCAAGGGGCATATCGACTGGGCGATCACCGGCCGCCTGGCGCTCGGCAGCATTCCGGCCGCCGCCATCACCATCTACATCCTGTCGCAGCTACCCAAGGGCAGCAACGCTATCGGCGCCGTGATTTCCCACGGTCTCGGCTTTGCCCTGCTGCTCACCGCCATCGCCATCCTGTTCGGCCGCAAGCTGCGCGACTACGCCAGCAGGCACGAGAACTCCGCACTGCGCCAGTGCTGCCTGGGCAAGATCACCGTCGCCGTCGGCGCCATCCTCGGCGTCCTGGTCACCATCTCGTCGGTCGGCGCCGGCGCGCTCGGCGTCGCCGCGCTGTTCTTCCTCTACCCCAAACTTTCGCCGGTCCGCATTGTCGGATCGGACGTGGCACACGCCGTGCCGCTGACCCTCGTCGCCGGCCTCGGCCACTGGATGCTCGGCGGCGTCGACTGGTCGCTGCTCGGCGCGCTGCTGCTCGGTTCGCTGCCCGGCATCTGGCTCGGCACCCACGTTTCCGCC
>JAEUOH010000276.1 GCA_016790845.1 Dechloromonas sp. | reverse complement strand
GTCATCGTCGGGCAATCTGCGGAAGCCGGCGTCAATATGCATCTCTGCTTCAACCAGCACATCAAATTACGCCAGGAAAAACAAAACGAGTGTGTTATCCGGCAATCCGACCAGGCCGCCAAGACCCATATCGATTTTGTCCAAAATATCATTGCGGATGTTCGTGCGCGTTACCCGTCGTTGATCTACATCGATTTGCAAGCGGTGCAATGCAGCGACGGAAAGTGCGTTGCCGACATCGACAATGTGCCAATTTACGATGACGACAACCATCTGAATGGCTTCGGTTCGGCACGGCTTGCCGAAGCCTACCGCTTGCGCTTCGGCAAGCCGTTTCTGGTGCAACGGAACGGGCAATAATTACCCTGAGACACAACGGACGCTGGAACGAAGAACGCAGGCGGTCGCTCGGGATTTCATCAATGGAAATCCCGGCTGCTTGTCTCCAGCCGCCCCAGCCAGGCGGAAAGATCGACCAGTCGTTTGGCGACCAGGTGGACGACTTCGCCTTCGACTTGCAGTTGCCCGAAGACGCCGAGCAGTGTTGCGCCGAGCAGTTCTCGGCGTTGTTTTTCGACCAGCCAGGGCTGGACGACGACGTTGGTCAGGCCGCTTTCGTCCTCCAGAGTGACGAAGACAATGCCGGTGGCGGTGCCTGGCCGTTGGCGGCCGACGACGATGCCGGCGGCGCGGATCAGGGCGCGGTTGCCGCTGGCGCGCAGGGCGGCGGCGGGGATGAAGCGGCGTTCAGCCAACTGCTGGCGCAGCAGGGTCAGCGGGTGACGGCGCAGGGTCAGGCCAAGGCTTTTGTAATCGGCGATGAGATTTTCGCCTTCGCCCGGCGCGGACAAATCCACCGCCGCTTCGCGGGGTGCCTGGCCGGCGAAAAGGTCGCCCTGCACTGCGCCGTTTTCGGCGCTCGCCGACCACGCGGCTTGCCGGCGATGGCCGGCCAGGCTGTGCAGTGAATCGGCGGCGGCCAGCAGATCAAGATCGCGGCGCGTCAGCCCGGCGCGGGCGGCGAGATCGGCCACATTGAAAAACGGCCTTTTTTGGCGGTCGACCGCAACAGCCTCGCCGACCGCCTTTGAAAGCCCGCTGATTTCGCGCAGGCCGAGGCGCACAGCGCCGGATTCATCCACGCGGCTGTCCCAGTCGCTGGCCGCGACATCCGGCGGCAGCACGGCGACGCCATGCCGCCGCGCGTCCTGCACCAGCATTGACGGCGAGTAGAAACCCATCGGCTGGCTGTTGAGCAGGCCGCACAGGAAGGCGGCGGGATGATGGCGCTTGAGCCAGGCCGAAGCGTAGACGAGCAGCGCGAAGCTGGCGGCATGCGATTCGGGAAAGCCGTATTCGCCGAAGCCCTGGATCTGCGCAATGATGCGGCGGGCGAAGCTTTCCGGCAGGCCGTTCTTCGCCATGCCGGCCAGCAGTTTGTGCTCGAAATGTGCCAGCCCGCCCTTGCGCTTCCAGGCGGCCATCGAGCGGCGCAACTGGTCGGCTTCGCCGGGCGTGAAATCGGCGGCGACGACAGCCAGTTGCATGACCTGCTCCTGAAAGATCGGCACGCCGCAGGTGCGGTCGAGCACGGCATCGACCGCCGGCGAAATTTTCTCGATCAGGCTCGGGTTTTTCCGGTTGCGCAAATACGGATGCACCATGTCGCCCTGAATCGGCCCCGGCCGCACCAGCGCCACTTCGACGACCAGATCGTAATAGCGGCGCGGCTGGAGGCGCGGCAGCATCGCCATCTGGGCGCGCGACTCGACCTGAAAAACGCCGATGCTGTCAGCGTGGCAAAGCATCTCGTAGGTTTCGCCATCCTCCGGCGGGATTTCATGCATTTCCAGCGGTTGACCGCGCCGCTCGCCAACGATTTCCAGCATGCGGTGGATCGCCGACAACATGCCCAGCGCCAGGATGTCGACCTTCATCAGCCCCAGCGCGTCGATGTCGTCCTTGTCCCACTGGATCACCGTGCGCTCGGCCATCGCCGTGTTTTCGACCGGCACCAACCGCGCCAGCGGCCCACGCGAAATCACGAAGCCGCCGACGTGCTGCGTCAGGTGGCGCGGAAAGCCGCGCAATTGTTCGGCGATCCACAGCCACTTTTCGACACGCGGCGCTTGCGGATCGAGGCCCAGTTCGGCAAAGCGTTCCGGCAGTTGCTCGCGTTTGTCCCACCAGGCCAGCGACGCCGTCAGCGCGTCAATCTGGGCGATGCCGAAACCGAGCGCCCGCCCGGCATCGCGCAGCGCGCCCTTGGTCCGGTAGGTAATCAGCGCCGCCGCCAGCGCCGCCCGCTCGCGGCCGTATTTTTCGTAGATGTAGGCGATGACCTCGGGGCGCCGCTCGTGCTCGAAATCGACGTCGATGTCCGGCGGCTCGCCACGCTCCTTCGAGACGAAACGCTCGAACAGCATTTCGGCGCGCGCCGGATCGACCTCGGTAATGCCGAGCGCGTAGCAGACCGCCGAGTTGGCCGCCGAACCGCGCCCCTGGCAGAGAATCCGGCGGCTGCGCGCGAAGCAGACGATGTCGTAGACGGTCAGGAAATAAGCCTCGTAAGCCATCTCGGCGATCAAGGCTAGCTCGTGCTCGATGCGCCCGCGTACCTTTGCTGGCGCGCCGTCCGGGTAACGTCGGCACAAGCCGCGCTCGGTCTCCTTGCGCAGCCAGGAAGCGGGCGTTTCGTCGGCCGGGACGATTTCCTCCGGGTATTCGTAACGCAGTTCGCTGAGCGAAAACTGGCATTGCGCGGCGATCTGCAAGGTTGTTTCGAGCAAAGCCGGCGGGTAGAGACGCGACAGGCGCAAGCGCGTGCGCAAATGCCGCTCGCCATTGGGAAACAGCGCGTAGCCGGCATCGAACACCGTGGTTTTTAGGCGCAACGCGGTCAGCACGTCCTGCACCGGGCGCCGCGCCTTGATGTGCAGATGGACGTCGCCGGTTGCCACCAGCGGCAAGCCGCAGGCTTCGCCCAGCGCTTGCAGTTGCTCAAGGCGGGCCGCGTCGTCCGGCCCGGCGTGCAGTTCAACGGCGATCCATGCGCGACCGGGAAACTGCCCGGCCAGCCAACGCCCGTCATCGGCCGCCGGCATCGCGCCCGGCACCCACAGCACCAGGCAATCGGGTAGCGCGCCGTTCGGCGAAACAACGTTCAGGTCGTGGCGCTGCAAGGTGTAACAGCCCTTCGCGGCGCGCCGCCGGGCCAGCGTGATGAGCGCCGACAGGTTGCCGTAACCCTCGCGGTTCTTCGCCAAAAACACCAGTTTCAGGCCGTCGACCGTAAGCATTTCGCTGCCGACGATCAATTGCAGCCCGGCCTGCTGCGCCACCAGATGGGCGCGCACGACGCCGGCCAACGAGCATTCGTCGGTCAGCGCCAGCGCCGCGTAGCCCTGCTTCACCGCCTGCGCGACCAGTTCTTCCGGATGCGAGGCGCCGCGCAGGAAGCTGAAATTCGACAGGCAATGCAGCTCGGCGTAATCAGGCAAAGAGGCCATGCAAAAACCACCCCTGTGCGTCGCGGAAAATCCAGGCCCATTGCCCCTGCGGGTTGCGCGCGACGAAATAGTCGCGCCGCAAGTCGCCCGCCGCGCCAGCCTCGCCGGCGTCCCACCAACCGCTCTCCAGCCGTTCGGCACGCGTCAGCAAGGTCAACGGGCCGTGCCAGTGCGGGCCGTCGGCACGTTCGGCCAAGGCTTGCGGTTCGGGCAGCAGCCAGAGCGGGCGGTTTGCGGCGCCTGTTGCGGTCGACGGCGAAAAAGGGGCCAAATCCGAATCCGCCTTCATGCCGGAATTTGCGCTGGAATCTGCACCCGCACCCACCTCGCGCGCCAGCGTCGCCTGCTCCGGCCGATAGTCGGCACGCTGCCCGAGCGTGCACACCGCGCCCTCGCCCAGACGGGCACGCAAGCGCTCAAGGCAGGCCAGCGCGCCCTCGCCGGCCACGGCTTGCTGGAACAGATGGGCGCTGGCACCGGGCCTGGCGATGACTTCATCGGCTTGCAGGCGCAAAGCTTCGACCGGCGCTGCCAGTTTCAAACGCGCCAGATGCTCGCGCAGCAAACGCAAAAAACGCCCTTCGTCGGCCGCCGGCTCGGCCAGCCGCAGCGTCAGTGCGCTGCGCGAGCCGTCATCGTGCGTGAGCTGCAAGCGACAGGCGCCCGCCAGCAACTGCCGCCCGTGCAGCCACCCGGCCAGCGCCGCAATTAGCCGCTGGCCGGCAAAAGCCAGCGCCTCGGCATGTTCGACGCGGGCCGGCAGTTCGATGTCCTGCGCATAGGCTTCGGGAAAAATGAAAGGCTGCTGCGGATCGGGCATGTCGCCCCAGGCGCGCAGCATGTCGTCCAGCGGCCCGTTACCAAGGCGCCGCCGCAGCCCGGCGGCGGGCAGTGCCCGCAATTCGCCAAGCCGCTTCACGCCGAACGACTCCAAGCGATCCCGCACCTCGGCCGGCCAGCCAGGAACAGCGCAAGGCAAATCGGCCAGCGCCGCCTGCATGGCTGCGATTGGTTCGTAAATCCCGCCCCGGCCGGCCTGCGCCAACCAACAAGCACCGAGCGGCGTTGGCGCCGCCGCCCAGGCAACGGAATACTCCTGCGTCGCACAGCCGGCCAGCACTGCCTCGACAATCGCCGGAGCGCCGCCAAACAGGCGCCGGCAACCGCCGATTTCGAGCAACAGCCCGGCCGGCGGCGCCAGGCTGACGCTTGGCGTAAAACGCCCGGCCCAACAGGCAAGATTTTCCAGCGCCTGCGTTTCGCGTGCCGCAGCCCGCTCGAACACCGCCAGCCCGGGCTGCAAACCGAGCGCCGTCGACAGCTTTTGTCCGACACCGACTCCGGCCTGCGCCGCCATTGGATCACAGGCGACGACCCTGCCCCGAACGACGACGGCGCTAGGCGACTGCCGCAAGGGCAGCGCTTCGAGCGGCAACAGGGGAAAGTGCAGCGCCAGCCACAACACGAGTTGTTCTCCCGGGGCGAAGAATGGAAAGAACCAGCGGTCGGGCCGCCGGCCGGCCGCGCCGCTTGAGAATTTGTACCGACAAGACACCGGCGCCGGTTGTCGACGCCGGTTTCAGCAGCACCCGCAACGGTGCCGGCGAAGGACTGGCAACTGTTGCGGTCGACCGCCATAAACAGGCAAAAACCGAACGTCCTTCGGCGGCCACTTGCAAACGACGCAGGGTCCGTGCATCGATGTTTGCCTCCGGCCAGGCCAGAATGCCGGCAAACCCGCCGCTGACCAGCAACTGCTCAACCGACCAGGCAGCCCGCCGTCCGGCACGCACAATCACCAGCCGCTCCAGCGCCACGCCGGCTGCCGCCCAGGCCGGTGCGTGCGGCAGCCAGGGCGGCGCTACCAGCGCCAGCCAGCCGCCGGCTGCCGACAATTGCGCCAGAGCCGGCAACAACAAGGCGATTTCGCCAAGGCCGCTGCGGTCGACGAGGAATTCTGTCAGGTTTCCACGCGGCCAGCCGCCACCGGGCAATTCGGCGTCAAGCGCGGCGTGGCCACTCGGAATGCTGGCTTCCGGCAGGCTGGCCAGCGCATCGCCGCGCCAGATGTCGCCACGGGCCAGCACCGCCGCCAGATCGACGGGCGCTGGCGCGGCGTTCATGTCAGACGGCTGATCGCCCCGCGAATCAGGCCGACGGCGATGCCTTCGATGGCGAACTCGACCTCGCCCGGATTGACGACAATCGGCTCGAAATCCGGGTTCTCGGCAATCAGCTCGATAAAGCCGCCGCGATGTTGCAGACGCTTGACGGTCACCTCTTCATCAAGCCGGGCAACGACGATCTGGCCGTCACGCGCCTGGTTGGTCTTGTGCACGGCCAGCAGGTCGCCATCCAGAATGCCAGCATCAATCATCGACAGGCCGCGCACCTTGAGCAGGTAATCGGCGCGCGGGCTGAACAACTGGGCATCCAGCGCATAGCGCCCCTGCACGTTCTCGACGGCAAGCAGCGGCGAACCGGCGGCGACGCTGCCGATCAGCGGCAAACCGAGCTGCTCGACCAGCCGGATGCCGCGTGCCGAGCCGGGTTCGAGGACGATGGCCCCCTTCTTGGCGAGCGCCTTGAGATGATCCTCGGCGGCATTCGGCGAGGCAAAGCCGAAGGCCTGCGAAATCTCTGCCCGCGTTGGCGGCGCACCGAGCACTTCGAGCGTGCTCTTGATGAAATCGAGGATTTCCTGCTGACGCGGCGTGAGCTTGAACATAATTTTCTCCGGCTGGATCGACAGCTGTATTTATATACAGTTAATCGACCCAAAGCAAGCTCCGGATGATTTTTCCTTTGTTTACAGAAGCCCGCACCACATTAAAATCGGCGCTCCACATTGCTTCACAGGCCATGAAAAATACCGCTGCAGCCCGCCCGGAAGTGACACTCGCCAGCATCCAGCGCGACTTCGTCGAATGGCGCAAGGAACGCAGTCACTACGCCGTGTGGGCGATCGATGTCGACATACCGGCCCTGCGTGCTGCCAGCGCGGCGCTGCGCGAACATCTCGCCGACTGCCTGCTGCCAGATTACCAACGGCAGGCACACGTCACCGTGCACCTTTGCGGATTTCCGGCAGCCGTTCCAAAACTGGACGACGATTACCCCGCTGCCGTGCTGCAAGAGCAGATCGCCGCCCTGCAAGCCGGCGCACCCGAGCCTTTCGCGCTGAAAATCTGCGCCCCGGACAGCTTCGTCTCGGCCGCCTATCTTTCGGTCGACGACTGCGCGGATGGCATTCTAGCCATCCGCCGCACATTGACCGGCAGCGGCAGCAATCCCGAGTACGGCTTTCCCTACACGCCGCATGTCACCTGCGGGTTGTATCGCGGCGAATTTTCACTACCTGAACTGATTCAGCGCATGGCCGCCTGCGAACTGGATTTACCCATGCACGTGCAGATCGAGCGGCTGACCCTGATGGCCTACGACGCCGCGATCATCGGCGGGCCGCTCTCCATCCTTTGCGAATTCGACCTCGCGACGCGGCAGATTCAGAGGCTAGATCAGGCACTGATGACGGCGCTGTTCGGCCAAGGCCAGGTGCATGCACGCACCCGCCGGCCAATTTCAGTGTAATTCCAAGGCAGCCTCTGTTCACCGTTCCGCGGTTTTGGCCGTGCTTTCCGATTGGATCGCAACAGCGGGCTGCCCAAGCAGCCAATCCAGATCAGCACGCAGAAACTCTGCCAGGCCGATGGCAGCCGTCGCGGTCAGATGATTCTCATCGATGTAGAGAATTTTTCCATCGCGTTTCGCAAAGCAGGTCTGTTCATCGCAGAAAAAGTCGATGATTTGCGCCAGTCGTGCATTGGGATGTCGGCTGACGACCTCGGCGAGAGCGGCCATTGCGTTACCCAGCAATGTATCGATCACCGCACGTGGAACATCGCAGAGTGAACCTTTACCTAAGCCGATACATAGATGCGGGAGGTAAATCATTTCCGGATTCGGCGTCAGGACCAGAACCCGCACGCCTGCACGCTCCAGGGCAGTCAGCGTCGCATCGAATCTGGCCTGCATTTCGGTACGCGCCGTTGCCATTTTCTGCGGGTCGCCCACGGTATCAAGCTGCTTTTCGGAGACGGAAATGCTTCGCTCCCACAAGTAAATGGGCCATCTAGCAGAAATCACGACCCCCTGCAGCCCATCTTTTTGCAATTCCTGTATTTTCTGTAGCACACGCTGGTTGAATTCAGCGCAGTACGGAGACGTTGCCGGCACGTGCGCCTCATAGCCAATTGCCGGTGGGCAACCCATCATGGTCAGTTGATAAACTGCAACGTCAGGAAATGCCTCCATCAGCATCGGCATCACATGGTCTGCATGGGAATCACCCCATAGAAGTATCTTGGGACGCTTTTTGTCAGGCCCGTGCATACACTCTTCCGTTGGCAATTCCCCGATCGGCTTGAAGGCATTCAAGGTGCATGTTTTCCGATAGGGGGAAACGTCGCTGCGTGCCATAACGATAGCCTGATGCTGCTCCAGACCTGCCTGATAGTCACGCCACCATTTCAGCATGTTACCCATGAGCAAGCTCGCCAGCATCATTCCGAGACCGATAAAGAGTGTCGATCTGACGCCACGGAACGGCCCGGGTCTCCGTGCCCGAATAGGATGCTCGACCAAAATGTAGGTCAACCAGGCCAGCACCAACGCGATAACGACAATCAGCGCATTGGCCGTAACATCCTGAACACCTAGATTGTGCATGCGGTACAGTGAAAGCAACGGCCAGTGCCACAAGTACCAGGAATAGGACAACAGGCCAATGAAAACCATTGGCCTGGATGACAGCAAGCGTCGTACCTGGCCACCTTCATTTGCCGTCAAGCCGACAATCAATAACGCCGTTCCGAACACCGGCAATATGGCAATCCAACCGGGAAACGGTATGTTGTGATCTAGTGCGACGATCGAATAGATAACCAACACAAGTCCGACAATCGCCAGCCCCTCCCCCCAACGCCGGAGGCGGGAATAAAAAGTCATTCCTGCCAAACCGATGATCCCGCCGATGGCAAACTCCCAGACACGGGTCGGCAGGAGGAAAAACGCAAAATTCTGATGAGCGCGCGTCGTGCCAATGGACAGCGCGAGCGAGGCTATCAACAAGGCACCGAGAACCCACATCGAGCGGGTACGCATGAACCTCTCAGTCCGTTGCCCGCCTGCCAGACGAAAAATCAGTACCGTAATCAGTGGCCAGATCAGGTAGTACTGTTCTTCAACGGCGAGCGACCAGGTGTGCAGCAAAGGCAGGCTGAATGATGGTGCATCGAAATACCCGCCTGTCGTTCTGAAAAAATAGAAATTCGAGCCGAAATAGGAATAGGCAATGGCCATGCGAGCCAGGTTGCGCTGCTCATCGGAGGCTGGAGACAATACGAACGCGCCCAGAAGAAGCGTGACTGCCACCACCAGCAGCCCCGCCGGCATCAACCGGCGGACGCGCCGCGCATAGAAGGCGCCAAGATGAACCCGGCCGCCGGCCGCCATGGCTTCGTTGAACAGCAGCGCGGTAATCAGAAAACCGGATATGACGAAAAATATATCGACGCCGACAAATCCCCCTGAAAAACCGGGCATGCCCGCGTGATATGCAATCACCGAAATGATGGCGATGGCGCGCAAGCCATCGATATCCGGGCGGTACTTGCGTTCGGCGGACTGAAAGGTTGTGTTCATTCTGTGCTTCTACTTTTAATGACCTGTTTTTGTTTATTTTCTGAATTCAAAGAACTTACCAGCCTTCTGCCGGATTAATGCTGACTGACCGATCCCATAACAGCCGATTTCCCAAGCAACCAGTCCAGGTCAGCAGCCAGAAAGCGTCCGAGATCGCGTGCTGCCGATGCAGTAATATGATTCTCGTCGTAAGCCAGTATTTTCCCGTCGCGCGCCGCAAAACAGGTCTGCGCATCGCAAAAGAAATCCATCAGATGCGCCAGTCTCGCATTAGGGTAGCGATTTACAACTTCTTCAAGCGCCAATGTTGTATCGCCCAGGAATTTTTCATTGACCACACGCGGAACATCACAATACGAGCCTTTTCTTAAACCAATACACTGCCGTGGGGGATAAATCATTTCCGGGTTAGGTGCGAGTACCAAGACCCGAACTCCAGCTTGATTGAGTACGCTAAGCGTCTCATCGAATTTCGCCTTCATGTCAGCACGCGCCTGTGCCAATTTCTGGGGATCGCTCAAGGCGTTAAGCTGTTGCTCGGAAATGGCAATACTTGGAAGACGTAGATACATCGGCCATCTTGCAGAAATAACGACGCCCTCGAGGCCATTTTTCTTCAATTCCAGAATTTCCTGAATAACTCGCCGATTAAAATCCGGGCAATCTTTGGAAACCGTCGGCACCTGGGATTCATAACCGATCACCGGTGGACACCCCGCCATGGTCAGTTGATATACGGCCACATCCGGAAAGGCCTCCATCAACATCGGCATCATGTTGGCCGCATGCGAATCACCCCATAGCACAATCCTGGGGTGTTTCTTGTCCGGGCCATGCATGCATTCGCCAAGCGGCAATTCACCGAATTGCCTTGACACCCCCAGCAGGCACTGACTCCAATACGGTGAAATATCGTCCAGCATTGAGACAGTCGGCCCATACAAACCCGAATTCTTCTGATACACAGTCCACGATCTCAGTGCATTCCCCATCGCCAACGTGGCAAGGACAATTCCCAGACCGACCAGGAGGGTCGGCCTGACACTCCGAAAAGGGCCTGGTCGCCGCACGCGTATCGGATTCTCAACCAACACATAGGTAAACCAAGCCAGTATCAGTGCGCCAATGACAATGAATGCATTGGCCGCAACATCCTGGGCACCCAAATTGTAGATTCGGTACATGGAGAGTAGCGGCCAGTGCCACAGGTACCATGAGTAGGACAAAAGACCGATATAAACCATCGGCCTCGATGCCAGCAAGGATCGCACAACGCCTTTCTCACTTGCTGTCATGCCGACAATCAGTAGCGCTGTTCCGAATACGGGAAGCATGGCAGCCGATCCGGGAAACGGTGTGCTGTGGTCGAATGCGACAATGGCATAAACGATCAGCGCCAGTCCGCCAGTCGCCAACCCGTCTGCCCAACGCCCTAGCCTGGCCTGGCCCCCGGTCGTCGCCAGGCCGACAATACCGCCAATTGCAAATTCCCAGACACGGGTCGGCAGAAGGTAAAAAGCAAAATTTTGATGCTCGCGCGTCGTAGCCACACATAAGGCAAGCGACGCCACAAACATGATGCCGAGAACCCAGACGGAGCGCACGCGCATGATCGATTCCACTTGGCGCGATTTGGCAAAGCGAAAAACCAAAAGCATGACCAACGGCCAAACCAGGTAATACTGTTCCTCAACTGCCAGGGACCACGTGTGCAATAGCGGCAAACTGAAGGACGGCGCATCGAAATAGCCACCTGTTGTCCTGAAGAAGTAGAAATTGGAACCAAAATATGAAAATGCGATTGCCGAACGCGCCAGACTGCGCTGTTCATCGGATGCAGGCGCAAAGATGAACGCTCCTGCCAGAAGCGTTGCTGCAACCACCAAAAAACCGGCCGGCATCAAACGTCTTACGCGCCTGGCATAAAATGCGCCCAGGTTAACTCGGCCGGAAATTGCCGCCTCATTGAATAGCAAACCGGTAATCAGAAAACCGGAAATTACAAAAAAAATGTCGACGCCAACAAATCCTCCCGGAAACCCCGGAATTCCCGCGTGATAGGCAATGACTGAAACGATCGCGATGGCGCGCAAACCATCGATGTCCGGACGGTATTTACGCTCGGTGTGCTGAAAGATTTTTTTCATCCTGGATTATTGTTATCAGCCATCTGCGCTGGTTCGAATTAAATACTGCAATCAGGCATACAGAGCGATCATCGTGCGAGATCAACGCTGTTCGATTGGCGCAAAGTCATCCTTCTTTCCCAACAGCCAGCCCAAATCCATTCTGAGGAAACTCCCCAGATCGCGGGCAGCTGTTGCGGTAATGTGATCATTATCTGTGTACAAAATTTTTCCATCGCGTACCACAAAGCAGGTCTGCGCATCGCAAAAGAAATCCGCAGGATTCACCAGTCGAGCATTTTTATGCCGACTCACCACCTCGGAAAGTGCGGCCCTTGCATCGCCAAGCAATTGCTCGTTCTTCGCACGCGGAACATTGCAGTACGACTCATTTCTTAACCAAAGGCAGGCGGGCGCCGAATATACCAGTTCCGGCGTAGGCGCCATCACGATAACGCGCAATCCGGCGCGCTCGAGGGTACCCAGCATTGCATCAAGTCCCGCTTGCATTTCGACGCGAGCTTCGGCCAATTTCTGCGGCTCTCCAAAGGGACTCCCTCTTGGCTCCAGAACGGCAATGCTTCGATGCCACAAATGGCTTGACCACCTCGCTGAAAGCACCACCCCCGTGAGTCCTTCGTCTTTCATTTCGAGGATTCTCTTCATGACGCGCTGATTGAACTCGGCGCAGAATCTGGTTTGTGCCGGCACGGAAGATTCGAAACCGATTACGGGCGGGCAGCCAGTCATGGTCAGTGCATAAACCGGCACATCCGGCAATGCTGCAATTAGCGCTTCCATCAGGTGATCGGCGTGCGAGTCGCCCCATAACAGAATCCTCGGATGCCTTTTGTCCGGCCCATGGACACATTCTTCAGCTGGCAACTCCGTAATCGGGATGTTCGCATTCAACATGCACTTTTCCCGATAGGGAGAAAAATCGTTTTGTGCCGATACGATGGGTTTGTACAAATCGGAGGATTTATTCTGATGATTCCCGAACCACATCAATCCGCCACCCATCGACAGCGTGATGACGCACATGCCGGCCCCGGCAAGCAGCGTCGGCCTTACCTTTCGGAATGGTCCTGGCCGTCGTACCCGAACAGGATTTTCAACAAAAACGTAGGTAAGGCAAGCCAATACCAATGCCAACGCGACGATCAACCCATTGGCCGCAACATCCTGAACACCCAGGTTATAGGCCCTGTAAATGGAGAGCAGTGGCCAGTGCCACAAATACCAGGAATAGGACAACAGGCCGATGAGCACCATCGGCCTGATGGCAAGAGCCCGCCGCACCAAGCTGTGCTCGTCGGCCGTCATGCCGATGATCAGAAGTGCTGAGCCGAACACGGGCAGCATGGCTGCCGCGCCGGGAAAGGATGTGCCGTGGTCAAAAGCGACAACCGAATAAACGATCAGCGCAAGGCCAACAACCGCCAGCACTTCTGCCCATACTTTCATCCGCAAATAGAAGGTCCTTCCCGCCAAGCCGACGATTCCGCCAATGGCGAACTCCCAGACACGGGTTGGCAGGAGAAAAAACGCAAAATTCTGATGGGTGCGCGTCGTGCCGATGGACAAAGCAAGCGAAACCAGGAACAGGGCGCCGAGAACCCACATCAAGCGGGCCCGCATGAAGCCTTCGGTTCGCTGCCCACCTGTCAGGCGGAAAACCAGCAAGGTAATCAATGGCCAAACCAGGTAATACTGTTCTTCAACAGCCAGCGACCAGGTGTGAAGCAATGGCATACCAAGCGAGGGATCGTCGGAATAGCCCCCGGTCTTCTTGAAAAAAAAGAAATTCGAGACGAAGAATGCCACCGCCATTGCCGATCGTGCCAGCGAGCGCTGCTCTTTCGACGCCGGAAGCATGAATGCCGCGCCAAGCACCAAGGTTACGGCGACCACCAGCAGGCCTGCCGGCATCAGCCGGCGGACACGGCGCGCATAAAAGGCACCAAGATGAACCCGGCCGCCGGCCGCCATGGCTTCGTTGAACAGCAGCGAGGTAATCAGAAACCCGGATATGACGAAAAATATGTCGACGCCGACAAATCCCCCGGAAAAACCGGCAAAGCCCGCGTGATACGCAATCACCGAAATGATCGCAATGGCGCGCAAGCCATCGATGTCCGGACGGTATTTGCGTTCGGCGGACTGAAAGTTTGTGTTCATCCTATGGTTTTGCTTGTCGGGGAATTGTCGATATTCCAATTTTTTCATTTCACCTGCCAGGAAATTGCAGCAGGCCTGTCGCCGGCTAGCGCGGCATATCGATGCCCTTGAGCTTGCGGTACATATCGACGGCATAGGAATCGGTCATCCCGGCCACGAAATCGGCGACCTGCAAAAGGCGCACGTAAGGGTCGGGATCGGGCTGTCCGCCGTGGCCGAGGAACTGCGCCGGCAAGAGCTTGAGCAGCATTTTTTCGCGCGTCGTCAGCCGTTCCTGCCCGGCACCTGCTTCGACGGCACTGGCGAACAGCGCCAGCAGGCCACCGAGGACCTCGAAGCCGGCAGTCTCAATCTCCAGCGCCGGGCGGGCGTTGTAGATGGTTTCCTTGGCCAGCTTGAGGATCGCCTGCAGGGGAATGGCGACCGGCGATTTGTCGAGCAGTTCATCGTCGAATTCGCCCTTGAGGATGGCATCCTCGTTTTCCAGAAAAACCGCCGCCGCGCTTTCGAGCAGGCGGCCGATAGCCTTGGCGCGCAGGTATTCGAGACGCTCCTTGGGGTCGTGCAGGCGTTCGAGACGGCGGCCGCTGACGGCATTGCCGGCCAACTCGCCAAGCAGGCACTCGGCATCCTTGTAGGGTACAAAGCCCA
>JAEUOH010000163.1 GCA_016790845.1 Dechloromonas sp. | reverse complement strand
AAATGATTCGGTGGGATTAATGGAAGAGGTGACGAAACCTGTGGCTGTCAATCGCTCGGCGGTACTGACGCAAGCGCTGGTTGAAACGGCGCATCGACTGGATCTCGGGCCGACAGAAATTGGCAGGATCGTCGGCGTCAGTCAGCCAACGGCGTCGAGAATTCTTAAGGGTGAATACTTGCTCAAGGAGTCAGGGAAGGAGTGGGAGCTTTCATCTCATCTCATTCGTCTATATCGCTCCCTTTTTTCATTGGTCGGTGGCGATGATCATTTGGCCAAGGGTTGGTTGCGTTCAACCAACAAGGCATTGGCCGGCCAGGAACCAATTTCAGTGATCAAGCGTATCGACGGCCTCATCCGTGTCTGTGACTACCTGGACGCCTACCGCGCTCGCATCTGAGTTCGTCGGCTGGGAGGGCAGCGGCTGGCGGGCGGTCGAGGCGCAACACAAGGTTGCGACGATGGGGCTTGTCCACGGCAATGTTGAGGCGCAGTCCTTGCTGGAGGATATTCTCGAAGAAGCCAAGCCGAAATTGCCACCGGAAGTCGAAGGACTGCACTGGCTACTGGCGACGCCGTTCCGTTACTGGCCGTTGCCGGGCGGATCGCGGTTTCGTCGCCCCGCAGATCCGGGCGTCTTTTATGGTGCTGAGGAGCGGGAAACAGCATGCGCCGAAGCGGGTTATTGGCGCTTGCAGTTCTGGAACGAGAGTGAGTTCCTCAGCCAGCAATCCAAATCCATTTCGGTCACTTTGTTCGAATTCCATGCCGCCACTCAGAAGGCGCTGGATCTCACCAAGTTGCCACTGGTGAGTGACCGTGAAATTTGGGTGCGTACTGACGATTACACGGAGACGCAAAGGCTGGCCGAAAATGCGCGGCAGGCTGGTGCGGAAATGATCCGTTATGAATCAGTAAGACTGCCGAAGGGGCGTTGCCTGGCGATACTCTTATCAAAGGCGTTCAGCTCGGTTACAGACCCGTTCAGAAACAACCAGCAGACCTGGAGTTTGTTGATCAATCCCCCCCGCCAAGTGGTCTGGCAGCGTGAGCTTTCACAGGAGTGCTGGACATTTGTGTTCTAGCGAATTTTTAAGGCAGTGGTCGCGCTTTGGCCTTGTCTTTTGCGCATGGGGTGTGACAACCGGATAGGGAATTCGGTCTAGATTGTTATCGCGATGTCACACTTCGGTGTTGAATGAATTCGCTAACATATTGTTTTATTGAAATAAGGCCTATTGACCTCATTTCATTGCTCCACAAATCGCTGCATACCTACAGCAAGGCGAAGACTCCGAAGGCAAGTCGGACGTTCGAATCGTCTCGGGCGCGCCAATCAGATACGAATCAGGGCACTTCTTTTGAAGTGCCCTTTTTCATTTCCTGGTCCGCTGCCTTGGGGCGAAATGTGTTCCGGTCGTGGGTGGGTTTCCCAGGCTTGCAATTTCCGGGGCGTCGATTGAAAATAACCAAGCGCTTGCTTGGTTAATAATTAATCGAATTTCGGAGACAGCCCATGAACACGCAATCCACAGTGCCCTATCCCCACCTGCTTGAACCACTCGACCTCGGCTTCACGACGCTGCGCAATCGGACCCTGATGGGGTCGATGCACACTGGCCTCGAGGAAGAGAAGAACGGTTTCGCGCGCATGGCCGCGTTTTACGGCGAGCGGGCACGGGGCGGCGTCGGCCTGATCGTCACCGGCGGTTTCGCGCCGAATTTTTCCGGGCGCGTCTATCACGCCGGTTCGCAGCTCAGCTTTCCGTGGCAGGTGGCGAAGCACCGCTTGGTGACCGATGCGGTGCACCGCGAGGGCGGCAAGATCGCGCTACAGATCCTGCATACCGGCCGCTACGGCTACCACCCGCTATGCGTGGCGCCGTCGAAGCTGCGCGCACCGATCAATCGTTTTACCCCGCGTGCGCTGACGCGCTGGGGCATCAGGAAGACCATCGCCGACTACGCCCGCTGCGCCCGCCTCGCCCAGCAGGCGGGCTACGACGGCGTGGAGATCATGGGTTCCGAGGGCTACCTGATCAACCAGTTCATCGCGCCACAGACCAACCGCCGCGACGACGAGTGGGGCGGGCCTTTCGAGAATCGCATCCGCTTCGCGGTCGAGATCGTGCGCGCGACGCGCGCCCGGGTCGGCCCCGATTTCATCATCATCTTCCGTCTGTCGATGCTCGACCTGGTCGAGGGTGGCAGCAACTGGGACGAGGTCGTGCAACTGGCCAAGGCCATCGAGGCGGCCGGTGCCACCCTCATCAATACCGGCATCGGCTGGCATGAGGCGCGCATTCCGACCATCGCGACGATGGTGCCGCGTGCCGGTTTCGCCTGGGTCACGCAGCGCCTCAAGGGTGCGCTGAAAATTCCGCTGATCACCACCAACCGGATCAATACGCCGGAGGTGGCCGAAGAAGTGCTCGCCTCCGGTTGCGCCGACATGGTGTCGATGGCGCGCCCCTTCCTGGCCGACGCCGATTTCGTCAACAAGGCGGCGGCCAATCGCGGCGACGAGATCAATACCTGCATCGCCTGCAACCAGGCCTGCCTCGACCACATCTTCAAGGGCAAGGTGGCTTCCTGCCTGGTCAACCCGCGCGCCTGCCACGAGACCGAGCTCAATATCGTCGCAACCACGGCACCGAAGAAGGTTGCGGTGGTCGGTGCCGGCCCGGCCGGCATGGCCTGCGCGACGACGGCTGCCGAGCGCGGCCACGACGTGACGCTGTTCGATGCCGCCGAGCGCATCGGCGGCCAGTTCAATATCGCCAGACAGATTCCCGGCAAGGAGGATTTCAACGAGACGCTGCGTTACTTCGGCCGGCGCATCCAGACGACCGGTGTCAAGCTCGAACTCAACCGCCGCGTCGATGCCGATTCCCTGAAAGCCGGCGGCTTCGACCATGTCGTACTCGCTACAGGCATCACGCCGCGCAAGCCGGCGATCCCCGGCGTCGATCATCCGATGGTGTGCAACTATCTCGACATCATCGAGGGTCGCAAGACGGCCGGCCAGTCGGTCGCCATCATCGGCGCCGGCGGCATCGGCTTCGACGTCGGCGAGTTCCTGACTCATGCGCACGACGGGCGCAGCGAGGCCGAGCGCTTCGATGCCGAGTGGGGCATCGACCGCAGCTATGCCAGCCGTGGCGGCCTCAAGCCAGCGGTCGACGAGGATGCGCCGCGCCGGGTCTACCTGCTCCAGCGCAAGTCGTCCAAGGTTGGCGACGGGCTGGCCAAGACGACGGGTTGGATTCGCCGCACGCTGCTCAAGAAGCGCGGCGTCGCGATGATCGCCGGCGTCGACTACAAGGCCATCGATGATGCCGGCCTGCACATCACGATCAACGGCGAGCCGAAGACGCTGCCGGTCGATACCGTCGTCGTTTGCGCAGGCCAGGAGCCGCGCCGCGATCTCTTCGCACCCTTGCAGGCGGCGGGTGTGCCGGTAACGCTGATCGGCGGTGCCGACGTGGCCGCCGAGCTCGACGCCAAGCGTGCCATCGACCAGGGCACTCGCGTCGCCGCGGGGCTCTGACGATGGCCAGGCCAAGAATGGAGCCCGGCCTCGAGCCCAACCGGCGGCGCGAGCTGCTGCGCGCGGCCGCCCGCCTGTTCGTCGAGAAGGGCTTCGCGGCGACGACCACGCGCGACATTGCCGAGGCGGTCGGCATGCGTGCCGGCAGCCCGTTCTACCATTTCCGCAGCAAGCAGGAATTGCTCAAGGCGGCGATGATCGAGGGGCTGGATTCCGGCCTCGTCCGGCTGCTGGCCGCGGTCGACGGCGTTGCCGACCCGGAAATATGCTTGCGCGTGCTGGTGCGCACCCACCTCGGCAACCTGCTGGAGGACGACTGTCGATCGCCGATGTTGATTTACGAAAGTCGGGCGCTGGACGCCGCCGACCGCGCCGAAGTCGCTGCCGCCTTCGACCGCTACCAGGCGCCGTGGCAGGCGACGCTGGAGCAGCTTGCCGCCATTGGCCGGATCGATTCGGCGGGCCCGCCGAAGCGGCTGCTGATGTTCGGCATGCTCAATGGCTGCAGCCACTGGTTCCGGCCCGGTGGCGCGCTGTCGGTCGACGAGCTGGCCGAGGCTGCCGCCGCGTTTGTCCTCGGGCCGCAGCCGTCCGCTCAATAACTGCCGGATTCGTAGGCGGCCAGCGTCACCCCGGCGTGCGTCAGCACCTCGCGCAATTGCTTGATGTCCGTCTTGCTGCAGGTGTTGCTGTTGTGCGGATGGTGCAGGAAAGCCTCGACCTTGTTCAGCGTGATCTTGAAGCGGGCGCCATGCGAAGGTTCGACTTCGGCGCCGAGGTGGTGAAGCAGGGATTCGATTTCGCGCCAGTGAATGTTGGCCGAGGGCGGATCCTGGAAGATGCTGCGCATCAGGTGGGCGTGCTTGTGACTCATGGCAAAGCTCCAAGCGAATGGAATTGCCGGTATTTTATGCCTGTTGCGGTCGACCGTCAGAAAAGGACAAATTTCAGAAGCGCCAGGCAGAGCAGGGTGTAGCCGGCGGCGACCAGGTCGTCAGCCATGACGCCGAAGCCGTTCTTGACGTGCTGGTCGAAATAGCGGGCCGGTTGCGGCTTGGTGATGTCGAAGACGCGGAAAAGGGCGAAGGCGGTAGCCTGCCAGAGCAAGGTGTCGGGCGTCAGCAGCAGCACCAGCCAGAAGGGGACGATTTCATCCCAGACGATGCTGCCGTGGTCGGGGTCGCCGATAGCCTTGCCGGTTCGGTCGATGACCCAGATGCCGAGCAGGTAGGCGACGGCGAACAAGGCGAGCAGCAAGAAGTCGCTGGCGAAGGGCCGGAAGACGTTGAAACTGAGCCACGCGAACAGCGTGCCGAAAGTGCCGGGCGCCCACGGCGCCAGGCCGCTACCACAGCCGAGGGCGATGAAATGCGCCGGGTCGGCGAGCAGGAACTTGAGGCTGGGGCGGGTTTTGGTGGATTCAGCCAAAGTGGTCGTAGCCTTGCCGGGTGAATTCGATGGGGTTCTGGTCGGGATCGTAGACCGTGACCGCGCCGGCTGGGCCAGCGACCATGCTGCCGATGCACCAGAGTGGCAGTTCGAGGCGCGCGGCGATCTGGCCGATGGCCTGGCTGTGGGCGGGTGGCGCGGTGAAACAGAGTTCGTAGTCGTCGCCGCCGGTGAGCTGGCATTCGAGGGCGAGGCGCCGCAGGTCGGCATCGTAACTGTTGCCGCTACCGGCCAGTTCTTTCAGGTGCGGTAGCTGCACGAGTTGCACGGCGGCAGCCAGGCCGGAGCGTTCACCAACGTGGCCGAGGTCGGCAAGCAGGCCGTCGGAAACGTCGATGGCCGCCGAAGCGACGCCAACCAGCGCCTGGCCGAGCGCAACGCGCGGGCGCGGTTTTTCCAGCGCGGCGACGCACAGGCGGCTCCACGGCGCCGGCAGTTCGATCTTGCCTTGCAACTGGGCGAGGCCGAGGCTGGCCAGCCCGGGGCGGCCGGACACCCAGACCAGATCGCCGGCCTTGGCGCCATCGCGGCGCAGCGCCTGGCCGGGTTCGCATTCGCCCAGCGCGGTGATGCATAGATTGAGCGGCCCGCGCGTCGTGTCACCGCCGACGATATCGACGCCGTATTCGGCGGCACAGGCGAAGAAGCCCTCGGCAAATTTGGCGATCCACGGCTCGTCGACCGCAGGCAGCGCCCCGGCCAGCGTCGCCCAGCGCGGCGTCGCACCCATCGCGGCGAGGTCGGAAATATTGACGGCCAGCGCCTTCCAGCCAAGGTTCTTGGGATCGGTGTCAGGAAGGAAATGCGTGCCGGCGACCAGCATGTCGGTGGTGATGGCGAGTTGCTTGCCGGGCGACGGCTGCAACAGCGCGCAATCGTCGCCGGGGCCGAGAATGGCCGAGGGCGTGGCGCGGGCGAAGTATTTGTCGATCAGCGCAAATTCGCCCGGCATGAAATTATTTGCCCTTCTTGCGGGCCGCGACTTCGTCCGGGCGAACGACGGCGGCAACCTTGTCGAGCACGCCGTTGACATACTTGTGGCCGTCGGTCCCGCCGAAGGCCTTGGTGAGTTCGATGGCTTCGTTGATGATGACGCGGTAGGGCGTTTCCGGATGGTTGATCAGCTCGAAACTGCCGAGCATCAGGACGCAGGCTTCGACCGGCGACAGTTCACCGAAGCTGCGGTCGATATGTGCCGAAATATGCTCGGCAAGCTTTTCATGCTGGCCGATGACGCCGCGCAGGGTGCCTACGAAGAATTCGCGGTCGGCCTTGGCGAAGCCTTCCATTTCCGGCGCATAGGCCTCGATGGCCGCCTCGTCGGCACCACCGACACGCCACTGGTAGAGGCCTTGCAGCACGAATTCGCGGGCACGGCGGCGGGCGGATTTGGGCGGCGCCTTGGGTTCTTCGGGGTGTTCCGTATCGCTGAGGAAGGTGGTCATTGGAGCAGGGCTTTCTGCAGGTTGGCCATTTCGACGGCAGCCTGGGCGCAGTCGGCCCCCTTGGGCTGCATGCGGACTTCGGCCTGTTCGTCGCTTTCGCAGGTCAGGATGCCGTTGGCGATGGGCACGCCGGTGTCGAGCTGGACTTCCATGATCGCGCGGCAGGAATCGTTTGAAACGACCTCGAAATGGTAGGTTTCGCCGCGAATGACCGCGCCCAGGGCAACCAGCGCGTCGAAGCTGCCGCTTTGCGCCATCGTTTGCAGCACCAGCGGGATTTCCAGGGCGCCCGGGACGTTCGCGATGGTCATGTCGGCATCGGCGACGCCAAGCCGCTTGAGTTCGGCGACGCAGGCGGAGAGGAGGCCTTCGCAGACCGGCAGGTTGAAGCGGCTCATCACGATGCCGACTTTGAGGCCGGCGCCGTTCAGGTCGTTGTCGTATTCGAAGATGTTGTCAAAACGGGACATGGCTTAGAGCTCCGCAGGCGAGGTGACGAAACCGGTGATTTCGAGGCCGAAACCGGTCATGGAGGGCATCTTGCGCGGGCTGGAGAGCAGGCGCATCTTGCTGACGCCGAGATCGCGCAGGATCTGGGCGCCGATGCCGTAGGTGCGCGGATCCCATTTCTTCGGGGCGTTCGGAACGCTGCCGGTCAGGCGGCTGAGCAGGGCTTCGCCGTCTTCCGGGCGGTGCATCAGCACCATGACGCCGTGGCCGTTCCTGGCCAGCGCGGCTTGCGCTTCGGCGATGGAAAAGGACTGCGGCTTGCTCGCGGGGTCGATGAAATCGAGCACCGACAGCGGTTCATGGACGCGCACCAGGGTTTCGCCGTCGGCCGGGATCGTGCCCTTGACCAGCGCCAGATGCGTGGCGCCGCTGGCGCGGTCGACATAGGCGTGCAGGGTGAAGTCGCCGTGGGCGGTGGCGACTGTCTTGCTGTTGACGCGCTCGACCAGCGTTTCGGCGCCGGCGCGGTAGTGGATCAGGTCGGCGATGGTGCCGATCTTGAGTTGGTGTTCCTTGGCGAACTCGATCAGCTCCGGCAGGCGGGCCATCGTGCCGTCGTCGTTCATGATCTCGCAGATCACGGCAGCGGGCTCCAGGCCGGCCAGGGTGGTCAGGTCGCAACCGGCTTCGGTATGGCCGGCACGCACCAGCACGCCGCCTTCGCGGGCGGTGATCGGGAAGACGTGGCCGGGCTGCACGATGTCGTCGGCGCTGGCGTTCTTGGCGACGGCGACCTGGATGGTCTTTGCTCGGTCGGCGGCCGAAATGCCGGTGGTGACGCCTTCGGCGGCCTCGATGGAAACGGTGAAGGCGGTGCCGTACACGGTGCCGTTATTGCGCGCCATCTGGGTCAGGCCGAGGCGTTTGCAGCGTTCTTCGGTCAGCGTCAGGCAGACCAGGCCGCGCGCGAATTTCGTCATGAAATTGATCGCTTCGGGCGTCACGAATTCGGCGGCCATCAGCAGGTCGCCTTCGTTCTCGCGGTCTTCTTCGTCGACCAGAATGACCATGCGACCGGCCTTGAGTTCGGCAATGATCTCGGCGGTGCTGGCGATGGCGGGATGGGGGGGCATGGGTTTCGGGACTGCAAAAAATGGGGGTGCTATTTTCGCAGAAACAGACAGATAGCGCCCGACTTTAGTGTAACCGGCGCCGTCAGGGCGGTGGATAGGCCTCGACCTGGATGCGCAGGCGAACTTCGTCGCCTATGAAGGGGATGCCAGTCAGCATGCCAAATTCCGAGCGGTGTAACGTTCCTTGCGCATCGGCACCGCAGCCGCGCTTGCCAACCGCCAGATTGAGACCGCATTTGAAGCGGGTGATTTCCAGTCGTAGCGGCCGGATTTCGCCGAGCAGCACCAGCTTGCCCTCGACGGCGATTGGCTTGTCGTCATCAAAGACAAAGTGTTGGCTGCGAAAGATGATGTCGGGGTAATCCTTGACGTTGAACCAGTCGGCGCCACGCAGCACGTCGTCGCGCAGCCCGAAGCCGGTGTCGAGCGAAGCGGCATCGATGCGAATCTCGATTTCGCCGCTGCGTGCCTCCGGGTCGAAGCGGATCTGGCCCGAGGTCTGCCGAAACAGGCCGCGCTGGGTCGAGAAGCCCATGTGGTCGATTTCGAAATTGGCGTAGGTGTGGCTGGGGTCGATCTGGTAATCGGCAGCGCTGATCGGCAGTGCAAGGCTGGCGAGCAAGGCGGGCAGAATGTATTTGAGCTTGGTCACGGTCGACGCTCGAACAAGGGCAAAAACCAATAAGTGCGGGATGGCTTTCTGACCGGTCGCGGCGGCTGGCGTTCCCGCCGGCCTGCAAAATGCGGAGATTGCGGTTTCAGGTTAGCATCCCCGCCCATGCGCCACGCCCTTCTCTTCTCCGTCTTCGTGATCGCCTCCTGCGGGCTGGCCTACGAGTTGATCGCCGGTGCGCTATCGTCCTACCTGCTGGGCGATTCGGTGACGCAGTTCTCGACGGTGATCGGCACCTACCTGTTCGCCATGGGCGTCGGCTCGTGGCTGTCGAAATACATCACGCGCGACCTGATCGGCCGCTTCATCCAGATCGAGCTGATGGTCGGGCTGCTCGGCGGTTTTTC
>JAEUOH010000133.1 GCA_016790845.1 Dechloromonas sp. | reverse complement strand
ACGCTCGAGAAGCTGGCTGAGCCGCAGGTCGGTCTGCGCATCCGATAGCTCGTTGGCAGACAGCCAGCCCTTGAATTCGCCGATATTGGCGGACAGGCGCGAACGCCATTCGGTATACGCGGCAAACTGATGGGCTAGGGTCATGGTAGCTACCAATTACTGACGACAAGTCAATTTAGCACAAAAACATGGACTTGCATGAGTAATTTAATGTTGGCACGAAGCACAGTAGTAGGTTGACCGACCGGCCTGGCGAATCTGGCGCACCGACCCGCCGCAACGTCGACATGGCGCACCGGCCCGGTCATAGACGGCGCAATCCACTTGAAAGCAGCCGGCACCACCATCGCTATGAACATAATCGCGAATGCTGCTGCCACCGGCAGCGATGGCATCCGACAAGGTCTGGCGAATGGCCGGCACCAGGCGCTCATAGCGCTCGCCGCTGATCCGGTTGGCCGCGCGCAATGGCGAGATGCCTGCGCGGAACAGGCTTTCGGAAGCGTAGATATTGCCGATGCCGACCACGAGGTGGCTGTCCATCAGCAGCGGCTTAATGGGTGCTGCCCGCCGCCGGGTCGCCGCCCACAGCCATTCCGCGGTGAATTCGTCGTCCAACGGCTCCAGCCCGAGCACCGCCAGCAGCGGATGAGCTGGCGCGTCGGCCGCTTGCCAGAGCACCAGGCCGAAGCGGCGGGGATCGGAAAAACGCAGCACTCGCCGGGCAAACAGCAGATCGACGTGATCGTGCTTGCCGACCGGCGCCTCCGGCGCCACGAAACGCAGGTTGCCCGACATGCCGAGATGAATGATCAGGCAACCATCCTCGACACCACCCCGGCAATCGAGCAGGAGATACTTGCCACGCCGCCGCACCGCAGCCACCCGCTGCCCGGCAAGCGTCTCGCCGAGCGTCGCGGACAAGGGCAGACGCAAACGCGGCACGCGCACGGTCGCGCCCAGAATCGTCTGCCCCTCAACCTCCGGTTGCAGGCCACGGCGGCATACCTCGACCTCGGGTAATTCCGGCATTGCTTGTTCCTCCGACCAATCCCCAATAACATCACAAACTAATCCGATTTTACGCGCTCAAACGCGCGCCCCCTGACTGAAAGCAGCGCATGTCAAAGAAGCTGATTCTCGCCGTCCTTGCCCTCTCCCTGTTCGGGCCGCTCCATGCTGCCGATGAAGGCGCGGCGAAAAAGCCCGCCCGCAAGTCGTCGACCGCAGCAGCCTACGGCCCCGAGGACATGCTTGCCCGTACCGTCTTTCAGTCGCTGCTCGCCGACCTGGCGCTGCAGCGCGGCGACACCGAACTCGGCATCAGCGCCTGGGCCGACCTCGCCCGCCGCACCCGCGACCCAGCGGTGATCTCGCGCGCCATCGAAGTTGCCGCCACCGCCAAACAGTACGATCTGGCTTTGGAACTGACGCGAATGTGGCTACAGATCGAACCCGACTCGACGCGCGCCCGGCAGACCGAGTCGGCCCTGCTCGTGCTGGCCAATCGCATCGATGATCTGGTTCCGCAACTCGCCAAGCTGCTCGAGCAGGACAAGGCCAACCTGCCGACCAACCTGATGCACCTCAACCGGGTGCTGGGCGGCAAGAGCGACAAGAAAGCGGTTCAGAAACTGGTCGACCAGCTGGCCGCGCCTTACCCGGAAATCCCGGAGGCTCACTTTGCAATGGGCCAGGCGGCCGCCAACGCCGACGATCCGATGCGTGCGCAAAGCGAATTGACGCGTGCACTGCAGTTGCGCCCGGGCTGGGAAACCGCTGCCCTGGCCCGCGCCCAGATCATGGCCCGGCAGTCTCCCGCCAGCGCGGTCGATAGCCTTCGCGAATTTCTGGCTGCGTATCCCGACGCCCGCGAAGTACGCCTGACGCTGGCGCGCCTGTTGATCAGCGAACGCCGCTTCGACGAAGCGCGGGTCGAATTCGACCGCCTGCTCAAGGCCAGCCCGGACGATCCCGAAATCGTCTACCCGGCCGCCATGCTGGCGCTGCAACAGGGCGACGCCGCGACCGGCCGGGTCCTGTTGGAAAAACTGCTCAATTCCAGCTTTCCGGACAAGAGCACCATTCACTATTTCCTGGGCCAACTCGACGAGGAAGAAAAGAAACCCGATGCCGCGCTCGCACATTTCCGCCAGGTCACCGCGGGCGACCAGTATGTCGCTGCGCGCGCCCGCGCCGCGCAGATCCTGCTCCAGCAAGGCAAGCCCGAGGAAGCGCGGGAACTGCTGCATGCGACCAAGGGCGGCAGCGCCACCGAGCAGGCCCGACTGGCGATCGCCGAAGCGCAACTACTGCGTGAGGCTGGCCGCAAGGATGATGGCTACGCCGTACTCACCGCTGCGCTCGTCAAGCATCCCGACGACCCGGAGCTCCTGTACGAAACGGCACTGACCGCCGAACGCCAGAACCAGCCCGAGGTCATGGAAAAACATTTGCGTCATCTGCTGAAACTGAAACCGGACCACGCCCACGCCCTCAATGCGCTGGGTTATTCGCTGGCCGATCGCAATATCCGGCTCGATGAAGCCAACGACCTGATCACCCGCGCCGTGGCGCTGGCCCCCGGGGATCCGTTCATCATGGATAGCCTGGGCTGGGTCCAGTTCCGCCAGGGCAAGCTGGCCGAAGCGCTGAAAACGCTCGAAAAAGCCTATGCGATCAAGGCCGACCCCGAAATTGCCGCCCACCTCGGCGAAGTGCTGTGGACGCTGGGGCGCAAGGAGGAGGCGGCCCGTCTCCTCAGCGATGCCGCGAAAAAGAATCCGGACAACGACGTTCTGGCCGCGGCTCTAAAAAAATTCCAGCCTTGAATCGGCGTCTTTTCTCGCTGTTCGCCTGCGCACTGCTGGCGGCCTGCGCCACCACGCCACCGGAAAAACTCCCGGCGCGCGGCGAAATGCGCGACTTCGCGCTGGAAGCCCGCTTCGCGTTGCGCATCAGCCGGCCCGACAAGGCGCCGGAAAGCAGCGGCGGACGCCTCGACTGGCAGCACAAGCATGGCGACAACCGCATCTTGATTTCGAACCCGCTCGGCATCGGCCTCGCCGAAATCGACACCAGCCCGACCCGCTCGAGCCTGCGCACCAGCGACGGCCAGATGCGCGAATCGACCGATCCCGACGCGCTGATGGAAGAAGTCACCGGCCAGCGGCTGCCCATACGACAGCTTCCCGACTGGCTCCTCGGGCGCGCCAGCCCCACGGCGCGCCTCAAGAAAGATGAGCTTGGCCGCCCGCTACGTCTCGCCGAGGCCGGCTGGCTGATCGACTATGCCTACGCCGATGCGGCGCCGGACGCACTGCCCGAACTCGTCACCCTGAGCCGCAACGGCGAAATCGAACTTCGCCTGCGCATCGAAGAATGGCGACTGGCACCATGAGCGACTGGAACTGGCACAGCACCTGGCCGGCGCCGGCCAAGCTCAACCTGTTTCTGCATGTCGTCGGCCGCCGCACCGATGGCTACCACTTGCTGCAAACCGTTTTTCGCTTCATCGATCGCGCCGACAGCCTGCAATTCGCGCCGCGCGAAGACGGCGGCGTCACGCTTGCCACCCCGACGCCGGGTGTGCCACCGGAGCGCGACCTCACCGTGCGCGCTGCCCGCCTGCTTCAGGACGCCACCGGTTGTCGTCAGGGAGTCACGATTCATCTCGCCAAGACGCTGCCGATGGGCGGCGGGCTGGGTGGCGGCAGTTCGGATGCCGCCACCGTGCTATTGGCGCTCAATCATTTGTGGCAAACCGGCCTGCCGCGCCGCGAACTCGAAAAACTCGGCCTGGCGCTCGGCGCCGACGTGCCGGTCTTTTTGCATGGCCGCAACACCTTCGCCGAGGGCGTCGGCGAAGCCTTTACCGACATCGATCTGCCGCCCGAGTGCTATCTGGTGCTGCATCCTGCGGTCAACGTCCCGACAGCGGCCATTTTCGGGGCACCCGAGCTGAAACGCGATACGCCGCCGATTCCTGCCATCGACTGGCGCCACGGACAAGGCCGCAACGACCTCGAGCCCGTGGCCTGCGCCAGGTTCCCGGCCGTGGCCGAACATCTCGCCTGGCTGCGGCAGTTCGCCCCGCACGCGCTGATGACCGGCTCCGGAGCCTGCGTTTTCGCCGGCTTTCCATCGCGTGCCGAGGCCGACATCGTCTTTGCCCGTCTGCCTGCCGGCATGTCAGGCTGGGTCGCCGCAGGCCTGCCCGAGCATCCGCTCGCCAGCCTCTAGCCGATCACCGGCAAAAGCAGCCTGCAACAGCTCGCTTTCTGCACAAAAGACTGGATTTCCGCCGGCGACTCCTGTAATATCCGCGCCTCGTTCGCACGCGAACCCGTGCAAACGTCCCGCTGGGGAGTCGCCAAGTTGGTCAAGGCACCGGATTTTGATTCCGGCATTCGAAGGTTCGAATCCTTCTTCCCCAGCCAAATTCCTTCGGGCAGGTC
>JAEUOH010000114.1 GCA_016790845.1 Dechloromonas sp. | reverse complement strand
GACTTGACGATGATTTCTTCGACCTTGTCGGCCGGGAAGTGCTCGAACAGGCGAACCTGTTCAAGGAAAAACTGTTTGAGGTCGATTTCGCTCATGCTGGTTCTCGCTTGAAATAGGTATTTTTATAGGTGGGAGACTACCACTTTGCTGCATCGCAGCAAAGGGGCAAATGCCTGCCGTTCGGGCAAAACCGCCTCGGCTGTGCCCGTCGCGCAACGCAGCGGAAGGTGTGTGCGCTGGCCGCCATGGTGCATCACTCGTTTGCTGCAGATTTCGTTCAATTGTCACGGTTTTCTGCCAGAATTCGCTTCTCGAACAACGATTCCGGATTCCCGATGACCTACAAAGTCTTTGTCGATGGCCAGGAAGGCACCACCGGCCTGCAGATCAACGAATACCTCGCCAAGCGCGCCGATATCGAGCTCTTGAAGATCGATGGCGACAAGCGCAAGGACCTCGCCGAAAGAAAGCGCCTGATCAACGCCTCCGACGTTACCTTTCTCTGTTTGCCTGACGAGGCGGCAAAGGAGTCGGTCACGCTGGTCGATAACCCGAATACCTGCATCATCGACGCCTCCACCGCGCACCGCGTCAACCCGGCGTGGACTTTCGGCCTGCCAGAACTCGGCCCCGAGCAACGCGCAAAAATCCGCGCCAGCAAGCGCATCGCCAACCCGGGCTGCCATGCCTCGGCTTTCATTCTGGCACTCAAGCCATTGGTCGCCAGCGGCCTGGTTGCGGTCGACACTCAAATTGCAGCCAATTCCATCACCGGCTATTCCGGCGGCGGCAAGTCGATGATCGCGCATTACGAAAGCCCGGCCCGCATCGAGGCGCCGCGCCCCTACGCGCTCGCGCTGGCACACAAGCACCTCCCGGAAATGCAGGCGTATACGGGCTTGACGGTCGCGCCGATCTTCCAGCCCATCGTCGGGCCCTTCTACAAGGGCCTGGCGGTCACGGCCTATCTGCACCCGCAGCAGTTCACCCGCAAGGCCGGCCCGGCCGACGTGCAGAAACTGCTCGCCGATTACTACGCGGGCGAAGCCTTCATCCGCGTCGCGCCGGTCGATCTCGAGGCGAATACCGAAGGCGGCTTCTTCAATGTCGAAGCCAGCAACGACAGCAATCGCGTCGATCTCTTCGTTTTCGGCAATGATGAGCGCATGCTGCTGATCGCCCGCCTCGACAACCTCGGCAAGGGCGCCTCCGGCGCTGCCGTGCAGGCGATGAACGTGCATCTCGGCGTTGAGGAAAGCCTCGGTCTGGTTTGATTTTTTGGGATTCACGCGGGTGAATCCCTCTCACGTCGTTTCCCCAGGGAGTTTGCTAAATGAAAAAGAAGATTCTGCTTGTTTGCATGCTGGCCATGCCCTTCGTGGCCCAGGCCCAATTTACCGGCCCGCGCGTTTCGGGCGCTGGGCAGGCGAATTCTGCTGTCGTCACCACCGTGGCTGCCGCCAGCAAGGCTGCAGTCGATACGCCGGTACTGCTGGAAGGCAGGATCATCCGCCAGATCGCCCGTGAGCGTTACGAATTCGCCGATGCCACCGGCACGATCGTAGTCGAGATCGACGACGAAGACCTCCCGCGCGAGCAGTTCGACGACAGCACCCCGCTACGCATCAAAGGCGAAGTCGACCGCCGCTGGAACCAGCGTCAGCGTTATATCGACGTCAAGTCGGTGCAGATCGTTCGCTGATTGGCGCACCGGGCGCCAAGCCTGGTGGGCTTGCGTATTACTTACATGAAGAACAAACGGCGCCCGCTGCGGGGCGCCGTTTGGTTTTGGGCACTGGTTGCGGTCAACGGCAAAAAAATGGCCATTTTTCACTGGCGGCAGTTACGCCTTGACGTGCAGCCCGCACTCCTTGGATTCCGGATTCTCCCACCACCATCGTCCGGCCCGCACGTCTTCGCCCATCGCCACGGCACGGGTGCAGGGGGCGCAGCCGATGCTGGGGTAGAACTTGTCGTGCAGGGCATTGTAGGGCACGCCGTTTTGCTTGATGTAGGCCCAGACTTCC
>JAEUOH010000113.1 GCA_016790845.1 Dechloromonas sp. | reverse complement strand
GCTCGCCCAGACGGTGCTCGCTCACTGGATGAAGCACGGCCGCCTGGATTCTGGCGACCGATTGCTGATAAGTTTCCATGGCCTGCCGCGCCGCAGCCTCGATCTTGGCGACCCCTACCATTGCGAGTGCCTGAAGACCGGACGCCTGCTCGCCGAACGCCTGAACCTTGCCCCCGAACAATACAAAATCTGCTTCCAGTCGCGTTTCGGCAAGGCCGAGTGGCTGCAACCCTACACCGCGCCGACGCTGGAAGCGCTGGGCAAGGCCGGCACCCGCCGCGTCGACGTGATCTGCCCGGGCTTCGTCGCCGACTGCCTGGAAACACTGGAAGAAATCGCCATGGAAGGCAAGACGTCCTTCCTCGCCAACGGCGGCAAGGAATACCACTACATTCCGGCGCTCAACGAAGAGCACCTCTGGATAGCCGCGCTGAGCGGGCTGGTCGAACGCCATCTGGGCGGCTGGAACACCACGGAAATTGCCGATATTTCGGCGTTGACCGCAACTGCCCTGCGCGCCAAGGCGCACGGCGCCAAGACTTGAAATCGGGCGCCGCGACCACATATCAGCATTCCCTGATACGAAGGAAGCGCCATGAGTGACCCGCTGCACGTCGTCTGCCCGCATTGCGATGCCGTCAATCGCCTGCCGACCGCCCGCCTCGCCGAAAAGCCCGTCTGCGGAAAGTGCGGGCAAGCCCTGTTCGCCGGCCAGCCGGTTGACCTGAATGCCGGTAATTTCGACCGCCACATCGGGCGTAGCGACTTGCCGGTCGTCGTCGACTTCTGGGCGCCGTGGTGCGGGCCCTGTCGCACGATGGCGCCGACCTTCGCCCGTGCCGCCGGCGAACTGGAGCCGGATGTCCGTCTGGCCAAGGTCGACACCGAAAGCGAGCAGCAACTGGCCGCCCGCTTCAATATCCGCAGCATTCCGACCCTGGCGATATTCAGAAACGGACGCGAAATCGCCCGCCAGAGCGGCGCCGTTGACGCGGCCACGCTACGTCGCTGGGTGCAAGCCCACCTCTGATCCCGCAGTCGCAGGTTGCCTACATCGGGGCAAGTTCGAGATCGAGTCCGCTACCCGGCGTCGTGCCGGGAGTCACGGGTGCCAGCGCCCTGCCGATTTCGACAGCCGGGGTGCCGTGCGACGCCGCGATCCGGTTGACCTCGCGCATGCGGTCGATCATGCGACCGAGCAGCGCCGTGCGCATGCGTTCCTGCAATTCCTCCGAAGCCAGCGCAAGCGCCGAGGCGTTGATTTCCAGGAAAAGTGCGTTTTCGAGCGTGACCACGGTAGCCGAGCGCTCGTCCCGTGTCGGGTGCAGGTAGGCGACCTCGCCGATCACCTCCCCGGCGCCCAGGCGGCACAAGGCACGACCGGCAATCGAGACCTCGACGTAACCCTCGATCAGCATCCCGAACAGCCGGTTGTTTTCACCTTCGCGAATGATCGCCACCTGCGGCGCGATCTGGCGCCAGACTGAAATACGCAGGATTTCCCAAAGCTCGACGTTTTCGAACTCGACGAAGAAATCGAGCTTGCGCAGCTTCTCGAAATGCCGGGTGTCCTGGACGGCCACATCGTCATCGACGATATGGTAGCGAACCGCCGCCAGATCCTTCGCGAACTCGGCGCCATTGCGATAGCGGCTGTAGAGATCCTTTTCCAGAGCCCGCTTGATGATGGCGTTCAGGCCCTCCGGCAGGTTCGGGTTCAGCGACGTGACATCCGGCGCATCGGTATTGACGATGCGATAGATCAGCGTCGCCTGGTTCTTGGCGCGGAACGGCAAGCGGCCGGTCAGCAACTGGAAGAGCACGACACCCAGCGAATAGAGGTCGGTCTTCTGGTTCAGCTGGTAGCCCTTGACCTGCTCCGGCGACATGTAGGAAGGCGACCCGACGCCGGTGATGAAGGTCGAGTCGCGATCCATGTCCTTGTTGAGGTTCAGCGCCAGGCCAAAATCGACCAGCATCGGCTCGTCGTTGGCCTTGACGAGAATGTTGGCCGGCTTGATGTCGCGGTGGATGATGCCTTGCCGGTAGGCGCTGTCGAGCGCCATGCAGCACTTGAAGACGATGCCGATCACCCGGTGTAGCGGCAGCAGGTTGTCGATCCGGATGTGATTTTCCAGTGGGAAACCCTGGATGTATTCCATCGCCAGGTAAGCATAGTCTTCCTCGACGACGCCTTCATAAACTTTGGCGATATTGGGGTGATCGAGGCGCCGGGCAACCATGCCCTCGTTCTGGAACAGCTTGCGCAGGCGGCGCGACATGGCTGCGCAATCCTGGCCGAAGCGAATCAGCTTGACGGCGACCGGACGATCGGAATCGGGGCTGACGCACAGGTAGACCGTCGCCGTCGCGCCCTTGCCAAGTTCCTTGACCACCCGGTATTTGCCTATCGTCTCCATTCGCTTCTTGATATTCCGGTCAGGCTTTTATCCTAGCACGCAGGCCGCCGGACGGTCATCCGGTCGATTGCCACGAATTGTTTGCCCAGGGGCTCTTGAAATAGGGAACGCCGTCCCCAGATATCGAGCAACTTTTTTGGAGAAGCGTCCATGTCCACCCCGGAAACCCCCCAGGAACCCTTGCTGGGCAACGAACCAGCCCCCGAAGCAACGCCCGCGCCCACGGCGCACGAACATACCGATACGCTGCCCAGCATCGAAGAGCAATTTCGCCAGCTCGAACTGAAGGCGGCCGAACACTACGACGCCTGGCTGCGCGCCAAGGCCGAGGGCGAGAACATCCGCCGCCGCGCTCAGGAAGACATCTCCAAGGCGCACAAGTTCGCCGTCGAGAAGTTCGCAGGCGAACTGCTGGCGGTCAAGGACAGCCTCGAAGCCGCACTGGCCGTGCCGGAACAGACCGTGGAGAGCTTCAAGTCGGGCGTCGAGCTGACCTTGAAGCAACTGGTCTCGGCATTCGAGAAGAACGCCCTGATCGAGGTCAACCCGGCCGGAGAGAAATTCGACCCGCACAAGCACCAGGCCATCGGCATGGTCGACTCCGAACAGGAAGCCAACACTGTCGTCACCGTCCTGCAAAAGGGCTACCTGATCGCCGAGCGCGTGCTGCGTCCGGCCCTGGTCATGGTGGCCAAGGGCAAACAATGAAAATACGGCGTTTTTTGCGGTCGACCGCAACAGGCGCTTGAAATCGGGCGGCAAGCCCCCACTTCACGAACATCAGCAATTCACATCAAGGAATAAATCATGGGCAAGATCATTGGCATCGACCTCGGCACCACCAACAGCTGCGT
>JAEUOH010000111.1 GCA_016790845.1 Dechloromonas sp. | reverse complement strand
CCTGTTCCAACTTGATTGCCGCCCTGCTGCGTTCGCCAAGCGCACCGTCCACTTCGCCGATGTCGTGGCCACGCGCTGCCAGCAGGGTTTGCAGTTCGCGGCGTTCGGCGCGCGAAAGCCCAGCATCGTCGGTCGGCCAGGGGGTGACGAACGGCGTGCCGCCCCGCAATCTATCTGCTAGATGCGCAATCGCCAGTGCGTAGCTTTCAGCGGCGTTGTAACCATAGATCACATCGAAATTTCGCGTCACGATGAAAGCCGGCCCACGCGGCCCGGCAGGTAGCAGGATGGCAGTGCGTTCGCCATCGTCCAGCCCGGAATTGGCCAGATTTTTGCCGTCGACCGCAACAATGCCGCGCGCCGCCCATTCGCTCATCGGGCGCTTGTTCTTGCGCCCGGCCAACGAAGTATCGAACCCCGGCGGCAAACGAACCTCGAGCCCCCAGGGCAGATCGCTCTGCCAGCCGCCCCGACGCAGGAAGTTGGCGGTAGACGCCAGTGCATCGGCGCTGTTGTCGACCAGATCGCGGCGGCCGTCGCCGTCGAAATCCACCGCCAGCCGTTCGTAGGTTGCTGGCATGAACTGCGTATGGCCGAAGGCACCGGCCCACGACCCATAAAGACGATCGGGCGCAATGTCGCCGCGCTGGAGAATGCGCAGCGCAGCGAAAAACTCTCCCTGAAAATAGCCTTGCCGGCGCCCGAAGCACGATAAGGTGCCAAGCGCCTGTACCAGCGGATATTTGCCGATGATGCGCCCGTAATTGCTTTCCACGCCCCAGACGGCGACTACGGTTGCCGGATCGACGCCGTAGGCGGAGGCAATGCGTTGCAGCACAGCCGCGTGGCGCACCAGCATCGCGCGACCATCGGCGATTCGCTCGTCGTCCACAAGGGCGGCGAGATAATCCCAGATCGGCAGCTTGAATTCCGGCTGGTAATCTAATTTTTCCAGCACCGTAAAGTCTGCCTGGGTGCCCTGAGTGAATTGGCGGAAACTGGCCGCATCCACGCCGGCCTTTTGCGCAGATGGTTGCAGACGGGCAAGGCATTGCTCGAACTGAACCTGGGTCTGGCCGTTGGCGTGCGTCACACAGCCTGCCATAAGCAGGAATAGGCCCGTCGCGGCGAAGCGCGCGCGCTTGGTCAGGTCGCGATAAGGCATGGAATTCGATTTCGTTGGCGAGATGGGAAATCGCCGCTGGCAGCATGATTGCCAGATTTTTCTGGTGCCCCCGAACGGAATCGAACCGCTACCTGATGATTACAAATCAACTGCACGACCTTCATGCTACGGGGGCGACGGGGCCGAATTATAGCTTGGGTGTGGGCTTTGGCACACCCCGGAGGCAACAGCGAAGCCGGAGGGTTGAGCCTGAGCATCCCGGTTGAGCACTTTTCCAGGCAGACCGGTCATTCAACAATATGGAAAAGCTGGCCGAAATTGGCTATTTCAAGCACTTGTTTCACGTTGCCATGAACACCGGCAATGGTGAGACCCTTCTTTGCAATATTCATCCTGTCGCGCAGCATCAGCAACATGCCAAGTGCAGAGCTGTCCAGGTATTCGACATCGGTGAAATCGATGCGCACCTGGGTAACCGCCGCTTCATTCGCCAAAGGTTCAACCGCATTGCGAAACTCACGATGGGTATTGAAATCGAAGCGGCCCGACAGCCGAACCAATGCCCTGTTGTTTTCTTTGGTAACGGTTGCGTGCATCAATTCTCCCTTGTTGCATCCGGACACGCCGTAAAGTGGGCAATCCAAGCGCCCCGCCAGTCTCGGAAACTGGATTGGTTACCTGGAACATACTCTGAACGCACCAGCCGCTTAGCGCCCGACAAGCCAGAAGCCCGGGCAAATTTCCTTCGCTCGCATTGTAACTAATTTGGGCACCGCGCAACTTGGTGGTTCCAACGCATGGAGTCGGTGTGGGATTCGGAATGTTAAACTTTAACCATTGTCCCTTGCGCTATTATGATGATCAAATACTGCACTCGCTGTGGTGCCGAGGTTTCGTTCGAGATACCTGCGGGTGATGCGTTGCCGCGCCATGTCTGCAAGCGCTGCGGGCATATCCACTATGAAAATCCGCGGCTCGTGGTCGGCTGCGTCGCCACATGGGAGGGGCGTATACTGCTTTGCCGCCGCGCCATCGAGCCACAACTTGGCTTCTGGACATTGCCGGCCGGTTTCATGGAAAACGGCGAGACGACCACCGAAGCCGCCCGGCGTGAAACGCACGAGGAAGCTGGCGCAAGGATTGTCATTGATGCACCTTTTGCGATGGTCAGCATCGCCCACATCAACCAGGTGCATCTTTTCTATCGCGGCCGCCTGGAAACGCCGGACTACTCGGCTGGCACGGAGAGCCTTGATGTCAAGCTGGCATTACCCGAGGAAATCCCCTGGTGCGACATTGCCTTTCGCAGTGTGACTCACTGTCTCGAACACTACCTGAACGACAGCGCGCAAGGGCAGTTCGGCTTTCACGAAACATCGCTCGATCCCCTGCCACACCCCGGCTGATCAATCGTCTAGACGGTAGTGAATGGGCAAGGTCAAAGCGAACGTGCGATTGCGTAAACTGTCCGGCAGAACCGCCATGGTGACCGCCTGAGCGACCAGCATGAGCGCCTCCTGATCCAGCAATTCAATACCGCTGGACTGACTCAGGCTTACCTGGGGTAAAGGTACACCAGCTACCGTGCTGACCACCACGACAACCACACCCTCCCACCCACGCTCCCTGGCCAGTGGTGGAAAGTGCTTGAAACGGCGGGCCTCGCGCGCCAGATTAAGTCGATACTGGCGCACCCCATCCGGGCTCGCCTCCTCACTCTGCGTGGGCGGCGCACCGAGCGTTGCAGCAGGGTCTCCGGTGCGCGCCGGGATCTTTTCGGTGACTGCAATATCGTCGGTTGCGGTCGACGGCGAAAAAACCCCAGAAATCGGATGCCTCACTTCGCCACTGATTCTGGCGAGCACCTCTGATGGCGCCACCTCCCTGGAAAGCGGTGGCGGGCCGAGGCTGGCCGACGGCGGCGCCCACGCACTTTGATCAGCGCGGGAAATCAACTGTGCCGAAATTCTCCGTGCCTGGCTTACCTGGTCGGTTGCCGGCGGTAACAGGAGTGCCAGATTCCGTATGGAAAGCAGGACGGCAAGATGACAAACGGCGGAGATGAAAAATGCCAGTCTCAACATCTTCCTGTCCGGACACATTATCTGACCGCCAATAAAGAATCCCCCGCCAGCGCCGCCGGACGGGGGAAATATCCGCCCCACAAGGCGGCATGAAGCAAGCTTTACTTGCCTAAATTACGCGACTCTTCGTTCATCTTGTTTGCGTACATCTTGCCCATGACGACGCCAATTACCAGCACGCCGACAATAACCGCCAGGCTCATCAAACCGATGTCGCTACCGAACAAAAGCTCCCATGCCATATGTCACCTCCCAGTAACTAAA
>JAEUOH010000091.1 GCA_016790845.1 Dechloromonas sp. | reverse complement strand
GGCGAGAACGGCGCGTTATTGACATGATCGGTATAACGCCCGAAGAGAAGGTAGTTCGAATTGTGATAGCTGATGTCGTAACGCGCCGAATCGGGGTTGAAAGCCCAGGTGGAATCGATGATGGACGATTCCTTGCCGCCTGCCACCACGGTTTCCGTTGACCGGGCGGGCGCAGATGTCGAAGGCGCGGCAACGGGTAGCGGCGCGGCCGCATCCTTGGCGCCCGTATCGCCACGTGCCATCGCCGCGTCGTAGCAGGCGAGGCGCTCCTGATTGGCAGCGATGCCACGGCAATCGGCGAGGGAAGTCGACGCAGTTTGTGCGAAGGCAGCACCGGAACAGCTGGCGACCGCCAGGAAAATCACGCTCAGGCGTGAATTCAGCTTGGAGACATTCATGGATGCGGGTTTCTTGGTTGGACCGGAAAATCGAAGGCCCGCTTAATGACAAACACGGGCCGAAAGATAGGGATTATCGCATCGACTTCCCGAAAATTGCCCGAATCGCCGCCGACAAAAAAAACGGGCACCCGAAGGTGCCCGAAGGGAGAGAGACTACGATTCGATTTAGTGGTGGTAGGCAGTTTCGCCGTGCGACGTAAGGTCGAGACCTTCGCGCTCTTCTTCTTCCGGCACACGCAGGCCGATGACGATATCCACCAGCTTGTAGGCCACCAGGGAAACCACGCCGGACCAGACGATGACCGTGCCCACGCCCCACAGTTGGGAGATGACTTGCGCGGTCATGTCGAAGTCGCCGACCTTGTTGGCCACGTAGTCATAGACGCCCGTGCCGCCCAGGGCCGGATCGACGAAGACACCGGTCAGGATCGCACCGAGGATGCCGCCGACACCATGGACGCCGAAGACGTCGAGGGAGTCGTCAGCACCGAGCATCTTCTTCAGGCCATTGACGCCCCACAGGCAGACGATACCGGCCAGCAGGCCGATGACGATGGCGCCCATCACACCGACGAAGCCAGCCGCCGGGGTGATCGCCACCAGACCGGCAACAGCACCGGACGCGGCGCCCAGCATGGAGGGCTTACCCTTGATGATCCATTCGGCGAACATCCAGGACATCGTTGCGCAGGCGGTAGCCAGCCAGGTATTGACCATGGCAAGGGCGGCACCACCGGAAGCTTCGAGTGCGGAACCGGCGTTGAAGCCGAACCAGCCGAACCACAGCAGGGAAGCACCGATCATCGTGAAGGTCAGGGAGTGCGGAGCCATCGACACGTTGCCCAGGCCGGTACGCTTGCCAACCATGAAGGCGCCGACCAGACCTGCAACCGCGGCGTTGATATGCACGACGGTACCACCCGCAAAGTCGAGTGCGCCCTTCTGGAACAGGAAGCCAGCGGTCAGGCCGGCGGCTTCGCCAGCGGCGGCATCGGTGTAGGCATCCGGGCCAGCCCAGTACCAAACCATGTGCGCCATCGGGATGTAGGAGAACGTGAACCACAGCACCATGAAGACGAGAATGGCGGAGAATTTGGCGCGCTCGGCGAAGGAGCCGACGATCAGGCCACAGGTAATCGCCGCGAAAGCGCCCTGGAAGATCACGAAGGCCAGCTCGGAAATGACCACGCCCTTGCTGAAGGTGGCACCGACGGATTCCGGCGTCACACCCTTGAGGAAAAGCTTGTCGAGCACGCCGACGAACTGGTTGCCCTCGGTGAAGGCAGCGGAGTAGCCATAGACCACCCAAAGTATCGTGATCAGCGAGAAGATCACGAACACCTGCATCAGCACCGACAGCATGTTCTTGGAACGGACCAGGCCGCCGTAGAACAGGGCCAGGCCCGGGATGGACATCAGGATGACGAGCGCGGCGCTCATCATGACCCAGGCGTTATCGCCCTTGTTGGCCACCAGTGCCGGCGCTGCTTCGGCCGGTGCTGCCTCGGTAGCGGCGGCAGCAGCCGGCGCTTCGGCGGATGCGGCAGCGACCGGCGTGGCCGGTGCAGCCTTTTCTTCTGCCCAGGCCGGCGCGCCGAAGGCGACGGCGCCGACCAGAGCAAGCAAAGCAAATACGCGTTTCATGATTCGCTCCTTACAGGGCATCCGTGCCGGTTTCGCCGGTACGGATACGAATGACTTGTTCGAGGTCGAAAACGAAGATCTTGCCGTCACCGATTTTGCCGGTGCTGGCGGATTTTTCGATGGCTTCGATGACCTGGTCGATCTGATCTGCCTTGACGGCAGCTTCGATCTTCACCTTGGGCAGGAAATCGACGACATATTCGGCGCCCCGATACAGCTCGGTATGCCCCTTCTGCCGGCCGAAACCTTTCACTTCAGTGACCGTGACACCTTGCACGCCGATGGCGGACAGGGCTTCACGCACTTCGTCAAGCTTGAACGGCTTGATGATGGCGGTTACGAATTTCATGGCTGGTTCCCCAAAAAATATGACTTTGGCGCTTCCCCGCTGGTGCCGGCCGGGTCACCGGCGGGGAAGGTTCAAGCTGGATTAGAAAGTCTTGGTAACGGAGAGAACGGCGGTGGCCTTGCCAGCGTTGTAGCTCTTGCCGTTGGTGTTCACGTAGTAATACGGATCGCCCGGGTTCGAGTCTTTTGCGTTGGTATCCACGTACGCCAGGCCAATGACCCAACCGCTGATATCCTTGGTCACGCCGAGCTTCCAGTCGGTGTATTTGCCGTTGTTGCCGGTGGGGCTTTCGAAGCCGCGCAGATCGGTGTAGCCAACGTGACCGAGGATGCCCCAGCCATCACCCAGATCGTAGGTGCCGGACAAGTCAAAATAGTTGGTACCGGAGGTGTCCGGGATGCTGAAGTAGTCACCAATCGCGTGGGACCACTTGAAGGAGAGGGTTTTCCAGCTCAGGCCCAGATAGACTTCGGTGTTGTCGATGTGGCCGCTCGCGCACGAAAGGGTTTTCATGTTGCAAGGCGAGTAGAAACCGCTATCGGTACCCGGGTAGTAGTAGTACAGCAGGCCGATATCAAGACCGAAATCTTCGGCGAAGGTCTTCTTCCAGCCGCCGTAGAAGTCCATTTCAACGCTGCCGCCGGGATAGCCGGTAGCTTCATTGACGTTGGAGTTCCAGTTGCCGAGATAGATGCCGCTTTCGTGGCTGTAATCAACGCCGCCCTGAATGGCCGGCTTGCCCATGGTCTGCGAAATACCACGGAAGCGGTAGTCGGAAGCAATGGTCATGTTACCGGTAAAGGTGTGCGGGCCTGCCGGTTCGGCGGCCGGGGGGGCTCCCGTGGCGTCGGAAGACGAGGTCTGGGCGAAGGCCGGCATGGCGAAAGCGCCTGCCAGCGCGACGGCGATCAGTGATTTCTTCATGGTTTCTCTCCTGTAAGTCAAAGTAAAAAAGAAAATTGTGCAGCACAGCAAAAGCATGAGCTGTGCCAGGATGACTTTTTTGATTTAAATCATGCTCTTGAAACCATCACCAAGGGGCATGCACCAAAATATTGCACCAATGCAGTGCAGTTACACACTGTTACGCACCACGGGCGGGCAACTCACCGGAAATAGGCATTCATGGTGCTGTGGTACACTCGAAACAGATGGAGGAACCCATGCTCGACCCGAAAAAACTCGAAGATATCGGCAACAAGATGAACGCCTTGCTCGCCAATTCACCAGCCAAGGATTTCGAAAAGAATGCCAAGGCACTGATGAGCGGCTTTCTTGCCAAGCTGGATCTGGTCACCCGCGAAGAGTTCGATATTCAGGCGCAGGTTCTCGCGCGCACCCGCGAAAAGCTGAAAGAACTCGAAGCCCGCGTCGAGGCGCTGGAAAAAACCCGCACAGGCCAATAGAAGCCATGGCGCTCGCCGTCGCGCACAGCCGGGGGCTGGACGGCATGCAGGCGCCGCCGGTGCTGGTCGAAGCCCATATCGCCAGCGGATTGCCAAGCTTCACGCTGGTCGGCCTGCCCGATACCGAAGTCAAGGAAGCCCGCGACCGTGTGCGGGCTGCGATCGTCAATTCCGGGTTCGAGTTTCCCGCCAAACGGATCACCGTCAACCTTGCCCCGGCCGATCTGCCCAAGGAGTCCGGCCGCTTCGATTTGCCGATCGCCTTGGGCATCCTGGCCGCCAGTGGCCAGGTGCCCGCCCCGGCACTGCACGATTGCGAGTTTGCCGGAGAGTTGTCGCTGTCCGGCGAATTGCGCCCGGTGCGCGGGGCGCTGGCCATGGCCCTGCAAGCCGCCGGCAACGGCAAGGCTTTCATCCTGCCCGAGGCCAGCGCCCGTGAAGCAGCCCTGACTGGCGGCGAAAACATCTATTCGGCAAGGTCGCTGCTAGAAGTGTGCGCTCACCTGGCCAACCAACAGCTCTTGCCGAGACCGGTCGCGGTCGACCCGGAAAATCTGCCGATTTTCGCCGACCTCGCCGAAGTGCGCGGCCAGAGCCAGGCCAAACGCGCACTGGAAATTGCCGCCGCCGGCAATCACTCCTTGCTGATGGTCGGTCCACCAGGCTCCGGCAAATCGATGCTCGCCGCCCGTTTGCCCGGCCTGATGCCGGCGCTCGACACCGAGGCGGCAAAGGCTTCGGCCGCCGTGCTGTCACTGGTCGGCCAGTTCCGCCCCGAGCGTTTCGGCCAGCGGCCCTATCGGTCGCCGCATCACACCGCCTCGGCCGTCGCGCTGGTCGGTGGCGGCAACCCGCCGCGTCCCGGCGAAATCTCGTTGGCCCACCAGGGCGTCGTGTTCCTCGACGAATTACCGGAATTTGACCGCAAGGTACTGGAAACCCTGCGCGAGCCGCTGGAATCCGGGCGCATTCACATCGCCCGGGCGGCCCGCCACGCCGAATTCCCCGCCGAATTCCAGCTGGTCGCGGCAATGAATCCCTGCCCTTGCGGCTTCCACGGTCACAGCAACGGCAAATGCCGCTGCACGCCGGATCAGATCGCGCGCTATCGCGGCAAGCTTTCCGGCCCCTTTCTCGACCGTATCGATCTGCTGATCGAAGTACCCGCGTTACCGGCAGAATCTCTGGATGGCTTGCCCGACGGCGAGCCATCGGCAGCGGTGCGTGAGCGGGTAAAACAGGCACTGGGCGTGCAACAGGCGCGGCAAAACAAGCCAAATGCACGGCTGGGCGCCGCCGAGGTCGACACCTACTGCACGCCGGATGCCACGGGGGCCAGCCTGCTCAGGCAGGCCAGCCAGCGCCTGGACCTGTCGGCGCGTGCCTGGCACAGAATACTCAAGGTCGCCAGAACCATCGCCGACCTTTCCGGCAGCCCGGACATTCGCGCACCGCATATCGCCGAAGCGATCCAGTACCGGCGCCTTTCAGTTGGCTGAAAGACAGGGCACTGCGCGCGGCATTGCCGTCCTGCTGGCCGGGATGTCGGCCCTTGGCCCGTTCTCGATCGACACCTACCTGCCGTCATTCCACGACATCGCCGAAAAACTCGGCGCCACGCCGATCCAGGTCCAGCAGACTCTGTCTGCCTACCTCGCTGCCTTTGCGCTGATGACGCTATGGCATGGCGCGCTGGCCGACCGCTTCGGCCGGAGGCGTGTGGTGCTACTCGCCCTCGCGCTGTTCGCCATCGCCTCCGCCGGCTGCGCCTTCGCCACCCGGATCGAGCACCTCTGGTTCTGGCGTGCCATGCAGGGGATCACCGCCGGCGCCGGCATCGTCATCAGCCGCGCCATCGTGCGCGACCTTTACGACGGCCCTCCCGCCCAACGCCTGATGTCGCAAATCACCATGATGTTCGCGCTGGCACCCGCCATCGCGCCGGTAATCGGCGGCTGGCTGCAAACCCTGTTCGGCTGGCGTTCCATTTTTGCCTTCCTGGTGCTGTCGACCGCAGCACTCTGGCTGGCCTGCTGGAAACTGTTGCCGGAAACGCTGCCGCCCGCGAAGCGCCAGTCCCTGCAGCCCGCCTATCTGGGCCGCAGCTACTGGAAGGTGATGACTTCACCACCCTTTCTCTTCGCCTGCGCCGCACTATCACTGAATTTTGCCGGCTTCTTCATCTATGTGCTGTCGGCGCCGGTCTTCCTGATGAAGCATCTCGGGATTCCCGAAACCGGCTTTCTCTGGCTGTTCGGACCGGCGATGGCCGGGCTGATGAGCGGCTCGTGGCTGTCCGGGCGGCTGGCCGGGAAAGTGACGCCAGGGCGAACCATCGCTCTTGGCTACCTGGTGATGAGCTGCGCTGCCCTGAGCAACGTCGGCATCAACCTGGCCTTACCGCCGGGCTTGCCGCTGAGCATCGTGCCACTTTTCGTCTACACGCTGGGCATGGCCTTGGCGATGCCCAGCCTGACGCTGCTCGCGCTCGACCCTTTCCCGGCCCAGCGCGGTCTGGCCGCCTCCTGCCAGACCTTCTTCCAGTCCGGCTTCAACAGCCTGGCGGCGGCGCTAATCGCACCTGCCCTGTGGGGTTCGACGCTGACCCTGGCACTCGGCATGGCCGGCCTGATGGGATTGGGCGCAATAACCGCCATGGCGCACCGGAAATCACGATTGCTGCCAGGGTAAGCCGTGGTGGCGCCAGCCACCCTGGGTACCACGATGAAAATCGTCGTCGAGCGGCCCTTCGAAACCTTCCAGCACGTTGATCACGCAGACGAAACCTGCTTTTTCCAGTGCCTCGCCGGCATAAAGGGAACGGTGGCCGCTGCGGCAGATCAGTAGCAGCGGGCGCTGCAAATCGCCACCGACCAGCCACTTCACCTTGTCGGCAAACTCGGGGTCGATGTCCCAGTCCGGCGCCTCCTGCCAGGCGACGTGTTCCGCCCCGACCGGGTGGCCGACGTACATGTGTTCGATTTCCGTCCGGCAATCGATCAGCATGGCGCGCGGATGGGCCTGTAAATAAGCATGGGCGGCCTTCGGGTCGAGGTGCTGCATGGGCAATTCCGTAAATCAGTGGATGCCGATATTATTAAGGCAACCGGCAACAGGCGTAAACTCCGCGCATGAAATCGACCAACTGGATCACCGCCGCCATTGCGGCAATCGCCACCATCCTGCCCGGATGCGACAGCTTCGTGCTGCAGGACATCAAGCCCGGCGTCACGACTGCCGTTGAAGTGCGCGCAAAAATGGGCAACCCGGGCTACGAGTTCAGGAACGACGACGGCAGCGTGACCTGGGAATACACACGCCAGCCGAGCGGCGTGCATTGCTACATGATCGCTTTCGGACCTGACCAGATCGTCCGTTCGGTCGACCAGGTGCTGACCGAAGCCAACTACGCCAGGGTGCGGCCGGGCATGACGCGCGACCAGGTGCGCCGCCTGCTCGGCCAACCGGCCCGCATGGAAACCTTCGACAATCTGCGCGAAGACGTCTGGGAATGGCGCATCGAAGGTACGCCGCACAACGAAGAAACCTACCTCAATGTCTTCTTCGATACCGGCGACGGGCTGGTCAAGAAGGCCGGCAAAAGGGTGGCGATGAAAGGCTAGACAAATCAAGCTACTTGGCAGTCGGCATCGCGAACAGTAAACTAAGGCTCCTGCCGAGGAGCGCTGCGACCCTTTTCATGTACCGGTATGAATTTCGGGGCCAGGCTCGGCAATGATCAACGGCGCTCGCAAACCCCAGCCGGTTTGTGGCGCCGAAATTTTTTCGGCGTTCCCGGCCTGATTTCGCCGCCCTTAGCCAAGATGATCATGATGCAACCAGACCGCAGCCCGGAACTCTCCGCCCTTCTCGCCAAACGCCTGCTGATTCTCGACGGCGCCATGGGCACCATGATCCAGCGTCACGGCCTGACCGAGGTCGATTACCGCGGCGATCGCTTCAGGGATCACCCGCACGACCTGAAGGGCAACAACGACCTGCTGGTACTGACCCGACCGGACGTGATCGGTGGCATTCACCGCGACTACCTGCAAGCCGGCGCCGACATCCTCGAAACCTGCACCTTCAACTCGACCGCCGTCTCGCAGGCCGACTACAACCTGACCGAGCTGGTTTATGAGCTGAACTTCGAGGGCGCCCGCCTGGCCCGCGAGCTGTGCGACGAATTCACTGCCGCCAACCCGGACAAGCCGCGTTTCGTCGCCGGGGTGCTCGGCCCGACCAGCCGCACCGCGTCGATTTCGCCAGACGTGAACGACCCAGGTTACCGCAATGTCAGCTTCGACGAACTGGTCGCCAACTACTTCGAAGCCATCACCGGCCTGATCGAGGGGGGTGCCGACATCCTGCTCGTCGAGACGGTGTTCGACACCCTGAACGCCAAGGCGGCGCTGTTCGCCATCGAGCAATACTTCGACGTCGCCCGTCGCCGCTGGCCGGTGATGATCTCCGGCACGATCACCGACGCCTCCGGCCGCACGCTGTCCGGCCAGACCGCCGAGGCGTTCTGGAACTCGCTGCGCCACGTGCAGCCGCTAAGCTTCGGCCTCAACTGCGCGCTCGGCGCCAACGAACTGCGCCAGTATGTCGAGGAACTGTCGCGCGTCTGCGACTGCTACGTTTCCGCCCACCCGAATGCCGGCCTGCCGAACGCCTTCGGCGGCTACGACGAGACGCCGGAGATGCTGGCCGCGGAAATCGAACAGTGGGCCAGGAGCGGCATCGTCAACATCGTCGGTGGCTGCTGCGGCACCTCGCCCGAGCACATCAAGGCCATCGCCGAGCGGGTTGCTGCGGTCGACCCGCGAAAAGTGCCGAAAATCGAACCGGCGCTGCGCCTCTCCGGACTGGAGCCGTTCAATGTCACACCGGGTTCGCTGTATGTGAACGTCGGCGAACGCACCAACGTCACCGGCTCGAAGGCTTTCGCCCGCATGATTCTCGAAGGCCGCTTCGACGATGCGCTGGCCGTCGCCCGCCAGCAGGTCGAGAACGGTGCGCAGGTCATCGACATCAACATGGACGAGGCGATGCTCGATTCGCTGGCCGCGATGGATCGCTTTTTGAAGCTGATCGCCTCGGAACCGGACATTTCCCGCGTGCCGATCATGATCGACTCGTCGAAATGGGAAGTCATCGAAGCCGGCCTCAAGTGCATCCAGGGCAAGGGCATCGTCAATTCGATCTCGATGAAGGAAGGCGAGGCCAAGTTCATCGAACAGGCCAACCTCGCCCGCCGCTACGGCGCCGCGGTGATCGTCATGGCCTTTGACGAAAAGGGCCAGGCCGACACCTACGCACGCAAGATCGAAATCTGCGCCAAGGCTTACGAGCTGCTCACCGGCATCGGCTTTCCGGCCGAAGACATCATCTTCGACCCGAACATCTTCGCGATCGCCACCGGCATCCCGGAGCACGACAACTACGCCGTCGATTTCATCGAATCGGTGCGCTGGATCAAGCAGAACCTGCCGCACGCCCACGTTTCGGGCGGCGTTTCCAATGTCTCGTTCAGCTTCCGCGGCAATGACCCGGTGCGCGAAGCGATCCACACCGTCTTCCTCTACCATGCGATCAAGAACGGCATGACCATGGGCATCGTCAATGCCGGCATGCTCGGCATCTACGACGACCTGGAGCCAAACCTGCGCCAGAAGGTCGAGGACGTGGTGTTGAACCGCAACCCGAACGCCGGCGAAGCGCTGGTCGATTTCGCCCAGACGGTCAAGGAAGGCAAGGCCAAGGACAGCGGCCCGGATTTGTCCTGGCGTGAGCAGTCCGTGGAAAAACGGCTTGAGCATGCGCTGATCAAA
>JAEUOH010000077.1 GCA_016790845.1 Dechloromonas sp. | reverse complement strand
CAAAACGGGTTAGGATGTAAATTCCTAACCCGTTGAATTTGTGGCGCGCCCGAGACGATTCGAACGTCCGACCCTTGCCTTCGGAGGGCAATACTCTATCCAGCTGAGCTACGGGCGCGCGGGAGCCGGGATTCTACCGCCTGTGCCAGTTGGCGTCCAATTTATCCCGCTCGTGCCCGATCTAGTCGAAGAAGGTGCCGGCCGCCTCGAATCTGTCGGCGTAATAGCGGTCGCTCAGGCGGTCGATACGGACTTTGCCGTTGGTTGCCGGTGCATGAACGAAGCGCGCGTCGCCGATGAAGATGCCGACGTGCGAATACGAGCGGTTGAGGGTATTGAAGAAGACGAGATCGCCGGGGCGCAGCAGGTCGCGCTCGATGGGGCGCGTTATGCGTGCGATGTCGGCGGCGCTGCCTTTGACCTTGAGTCCGGCGGCGCGACCATAGATGTAGCTGACCATGCCGCTGCAGTCGAGGCCGGCTTCGGGATTCTTGCCACCGAAGCGGTAGCCGGTATCGATCAGCCCGAGGGCATAAAGGGCGACTTCATTGCCCTTCTCGCTGATCGGCAGGGGCGCTATAGTGCCTGCCGAAGCGCCCGGGCGCGGCCCCGGCGTACCGCAGGCGGCAAGCAGGAGTGCGGCAGCGGTTACGGAAACCAGCACGGACAGGCGCATGTTTAAAGTCTTTTCTGCAAACAGCTTATAACTTAGCGTTTTTACAGGATTTTTCAAGCCAATGCCAATACAAAACAAGGCCCTGTTGCGGTCGACTGCCTTTTTGGGCGGAAAATGGATTGCCGCCGACAGCGGCGCAACGCTGACCGTGCACGACCCGGCGACCGGCACGGTAATCGCCGAAGTACCCGATTGCGGCGCGGCCGAAACACGGCGCGCCATCGCCGCCGCCGACGCGGCTTTGCCGGCGTGGCGAGCGCTGACGGCCAAGCAGCGTTCGCAGACATTGCAGCGCTGGTTCGCGCTGATCAATGAGAACGCCGACGATCTGGCGCAACTGATCACCGCCGAGGGCGGCAAGCCGCTGGCCGAGGCGAAGGGCGAAGTGGCCTACGGCGCGTCGTTCGTCGAGTGGTTCGCCGAGGAGGGCAAACGCGCCTATGGCGAAACGATTCCGGCGACCCTGGCGGACAAGCGGCTGGTGGTCGTCAAGCAGCCGATTGGCGTTTGCGCGGCGATCACGCCGTGGAATTTCCCGCTCGCGATGATCACGCGCAAGGTGGCGCCGGCCCTGGCTGCCGGTTGCACGGTGGTAGTCAAGCCGGCCGAACAAACGCCATTGACGGCCTTGGCGCTGGCAGCGCTGGCCGAGCGGGCCGGTTTCCCGGCCGGCGTGTTCAATGTGCTGACCGGCGACCCGGTGGCGATTGGCGGCGAGCTGACGGCGAGCCCCGTTGTGCGCAAGCTCTCGTTCACCGGCTCGACCGAGGTTGGGCGACTGTTGATGGCGCAATCGGCGCCGACGATCAAGAAGCTGTCGCTGGAACTGGGCGGCAACGCGCCGTTCATCGTTTTCGACGACGCTGATGTGGATGCTGCGGTCAACGGTGCGCTGATTGCCAAATACCGCAACACCGGCCAGACCTGCGTATGCGCCAATCGCATCCTGGTGCAGGCCGGGGTTTACGAGGAATTCGCCCGGAAACTGGCAGCCCGTGCGACCGAGTTGAAGGTCGGCGCGGGCAGCGAAGATGGCGTGGCACAAGGGCCATTGATCGACGATGCGGCGCTGGCGAAGGTCGAAGCGCACGTCGCCGACGCGCTCGCCAAGGGCGCCCGCGTGCTGTGCGGCGGCGCCCGCCACGCGCGCGGCGGCAATTTTTACCAGCCGACGGTGCTGGCCGACGTGACGCCGGCCATGCGCGTCGCCCGCGAGGAAACCTTCGGGCCTGTGGCGCCGCTCTTCCGCTTCAACACGGAAGCTGAAGCGGTAGCGATGGCCAACGATACCGAGTTCGGCCTTGCCGCCTATTTCTATTCGCGCGACGTGGCGCGCTGCTGGCGCGTCGGCGAGGCGCTGGAATATGGCATGGTCGGCGTCAACACCGGACTGATTTCCAACGAGGTGGCGCCTTTCGGCGGCATCAAGCAGTCCGGCCTCGGGCGCGAGGGGTCGAAGTACGGGATCGAGGACTATCTCGAAATCAAGTATCTCTGCTTCGACATTGCCGGGTGATCTCCGATGGCCAAGCTGATCGCCTTCCTCGTCGTCGCCACGCTGCTTTCGCTGATCATCGCCAAAATCTGGCAACGACTCGGCCGGCGACGGCGGGAAGCATTCATCGACAGCTACCCCTACGGCAAATTTCTTGACCAGCGGCTGGCGGCCAAGCGCCCGGAACTTTCGCCCGAACAGCGCGGGCAGGTCTTCGACGGATTGCGCGACTACTTTCATTTATGCAACACGGCCGGTCAGCGCATGGTGGCGATGCCCTCACAGGCGGTGGACGACGCCTGGCACGAATTCATCCTTTTCACCCGCCAGTACGACCAGTTCTGCCGCAACGCCTTCGGGCGCTTTCTGCACCATACGCCAGCCGAGGCGATGGCGTCGCCAACCACCGCCAGCGACGGCATCAAGCGCGCCTGGCGGGTGGCCTGCGTGCGCGAGAATATCGATCCAAAGAAACCGGATCGCCTGCCCCGGCTGTTCGCGATGGATGCGCTGCTGTTGATCGCCGGCGGGTTCATCTACCAGCTAGACTGCATGGCGGCGGGCCATGCAGGCAGCGGCTATTGCGCCAGCCATATCGGTTGCGGTGGCGGCTGTTCAGGCGATTCGGGCGGTGCCGACGGTGACGGGGGCAGTGGCTGCGGCGGAGGATGCGGCGGCGACTGAGCGCCGCGCTACTTGTGATAGACCCGACTGCTGCCGGAAGAACCGCCATGGCCGGACGGGTTGGCGACATTGTCGAAGAGGTTCCAGCCCTGATGTTGGGCATAACCGAAGAGCAATAGCGCGAACACGCCAGCCACCAGGTTGAATTTTCCGAACATCAATCGTCTCCGTCCGACGAGTCGTCGCTGCTGACCGGCGCATGGTCGCTCTCGGCCCAGCGGCTGGTTTCGAAAGCGGCGCGGCGCATGAAAGCGAGAATGGGAAAGAGGCCGAGGAAGATCATCAGTATCCAGAAATTCGACCAGCCGGCGCTGCCGCACCTGACCTCGATGGTGTCATGCACCGGCACCGGCTTTTCCGGGGCGATATCGGGGTCGACCGTCAGGTAATAGGTGCCGGGCGGAATGTTCAGGAATACGACCTCGTCGTCGCGACCGCCCTCCGACCAGCTTTCGCCACCGTCCCGACCGTAGTAGTAGGCGATTTCCCGCGTGGCGGGCCAGGCTTGGCCGCTGGCCTTGTTGACCAGCATCAGGTCGAGGCCGATCCAGTTGTTGTCGAGCGAGGT
>JAEUOH010000046.1 GCA_016790845.1 Dechloromonas sp. | reverse complement strand
CTTGTTGGTGGTGCGCGGATAGACGTAGTCGGTGCCGAGCAGCACGAAGCGCTTGGCTTCGCCGCCGTCCTTGGACATCAGGTATTCGACGGCCGGGATGGCTTGCTGGTTGGGCGCGGCGCCGGTGTAGAACACGTTGCGCTCGAGTTCCTCGCCTTCATACTGGACCGGGTAGAAGAGCAGGCCGTTCAGTTCCTTGAACACCGGCAGGACGGACTTGCGGGAAACGGAGGTCCAGCAGCCGAAAACGACGGCAACCTTGTCCTTGGCCAGCAGCTGGCGGGCCTTTTCGGCGAACAGCGGCCAGTTGGAGGCGGGGTCGACGACGACCGGCTCCAACTTCTTGCCAAGCACGCCGCCGTTCTTGTTGATTTCCTCGATGGTCATCAGCGCCGTTTCCTTGAGCGCCGTTTCGGAAATGGCCATGGTGCCCGACAGCGAATGCAGGATGCCGACCTTGATGGTGTCGGCGGCCTGCGCGGCCATGCCGATGGAGGACAGCGCGGCGGCCAGGACGGTGGCTTTGATGAAGTTGCGACGATTGCTCATGGAGACTCCTTGGAGGTGGGTTGTCCGGTTGAAACTGCGTTGTTGCAGTGCAATGCCAGATTACGGATCGACGCCTCGACGAGAAATACGTTAGATTGCGTAGGGATACATTTCATGGAGATGGCGATGTTCGACCTCTACATCGGCAACAAGAACTACTCGTCATGGTCGCTGCGCCCCTGGTTGCTGATGAAGCATTTCGGCATTCCGTTTACCGAGCGCATGGTCTCGGTGGCCGGGCGCGAGTACAACGCGGCGCTCAAGCCGCTGGCCGGCAATGCCCGCGTGCCGTGCCTGCACGACGATGGCTTCCAGGTTTGGGAGAGCATTGCGATTGCGGAATACCTCGCCGAGCGCCATCCGCAGATGTGGCCGGCCGACTCCAAGGCGCGGGCGCGGGCGCGCAGCGTTTCGGCGGAAATGCACGCCGGCTTCGGCGCCCTGCGCACGGCGATGCCGATGAATCTGAAGCTGAAACTCAAGGGCAAGCCGGCCGCGCCTGCGGTGCAGCGCGACATCGACCGCATCGTTGAAATCTGGGAAGAGGCGCGCACGCAGTTCGCCAGCGGCGACGGCCCCTGGCTGTTCGGCGATTTTTCGGTGGCCGATGCGATGTTCGCGCCGATCGCCTGGCGCTTACATGTCTACAATGTGCCGCTGCCGCCGGTCGCCGCCGCCTATCGCGATGCGATGCTCGCCCATCCGGCGATGCAGGAATGGTACGCCGCCGGCATCCGCGAAACCGAGGCGCATGCCCATTACGACCGGCTCGCCGAAGACTACGGCGGCGCGCGCTGAATGTTGCGGTCGACACTGTTTTTTCGGGCATTTCCGGTCCTCCGCGAGAGGTCTGACTGAGCCATGCCGGTCGACGGCCCGATACCCGGCTGGCTGCTGTCCGGCGCCGCGGTAGCGACGGTATTCACGGTCATGTTCGACCTTGGGCTGGCCATCGTTCCCGGCGATTTCCGGCGCGCCTGGCAGCACCCGGGCCAGATGCTCAAAGGGCTGTTTTCGGTCCTGATTGTCGTGCCGGCCGTCGCCCTGGCCGTGACCCGGATGTTCGACCTGGCGCGCACGGTGGAAATCGGCATCGTGCTGATGGCGATCTCGCCCGGCGCCCCGGTTGCACTGCGGCGTTCGCTCAATGCGGGGGGCGACCGCGCTTTCGCGCCGGCGTTACAGATTGCGGTGGCGATACTGGCAGTGGTTTCGATGCCGCTGTGGATCGCGGCGCTGAACGAAGTCTATAGTGGCAGCGCGTCGATCGATCCCCGCCATCTGGCGCGCCAGGTTTTCGTGGCCCAGTTGCTGCCGCTCGGCCTTGGCATGCTGGTACGCCAGATTGCTCCGCTTTGGGCCAGCCGGTTCGGGGCCCGCCTCGATCGCGTCGCGACCGTCCTGTTGATCGCCCTGGCCGTGCTGGCACTCATCGACGTCTGGCATACCGTTGTCGATGCCGGCTGGCATGCGACGCTGGCCATCTTCCTCACCACCGCGCTCGTCCTGATCTGCGGGCATGTGCTGGGCGGCCCCGATCCGGCAACCCGCACCGCCCTGGCCATCGTCAGCGCGGCGCGCAATCCGGGGTTGGCGCTGGTCGTCGCCACGGTCAATGGTGCCGCACCGGGCACCATCGCGACAGTGCTCGCTTACCTCGTCGTCTCCGCGCTGACCGTCGTGCCCTATCTGATCTGGCGGCAGCGAATCGGCGCCGTGCGCCGTCGGCGCTGATCGCTGCGGTCGACACCGAAAAAAGGGCGATTTCGGGGGCGACGACACGGGAAAAAGACCCTCGCCGCGATGGTGGAAAAACGATTTGTCGGCCAGTGTGGAATATGTCACAGGCAGCGCGGCCCTCATCACGATACCTTCTACATAAAGGAGGTATTCCAATGGCTATACGAGCAACCATAGTCTTGATCAAGAGTGAATTTGTCGCCACGCTGAGTGACGGAAGTCAGGTCAAACGGTCCGATTTCCGGCTGATGGCCGAGGCGCTGGTGCTCGCCGGCGTGCGGGCGGACGATATCGAATATGACTGGAAACCCGGCCAGCGCATGATTACGGCTGGTCAGCAGGTGGGTTTGCGCTCTGAAATGGTCGCTATCCAGCGCAAATACTGGGGTGTTTCGGCTGCCGCCTGAGGCCGGCTGCCCGGTAAACTTCTCGGCTCAGGTGCCGCGCATCTTGCTCAGCGCCAGATTGGCCGCTGCCGTGCGCGTTTCGACGCCGAGTTTCTCGAATACGTGTTCCAGATGCTTGTTGACCGTGCGCGGGCTGCTGCCCAGAATGTCGCCGATGTCCTTGCTGGTTTTGCCCTGGACGACCCAATAAAGTACTTCCGCCTCGCGCTGGGTCAGGCGGAAGGCCGCGATCAGCGAATCGACGGCGGAAGCGTCGTTTTCCTCGCGTAGCACGACCAGCCATTCATCTTCGCCGGTCTGGTCATGGAATGAGGCGAGCAGGCGGCGGTTGCCGTCGGCGACCAATAGCGCAGCGGGTTCGCGGCTGTCGCGCCGGGCGCGATGGGCGTTGGCAATCCAGGTCAGTAATTCAATTGGTGCAACGTCTTCCGGGTTGGCGAAAAAGTCGCTCAGCAGCTTGCGGGCGAGCGGCGTTTGCCAGACCAGCCGGCCGTCGGCGGCACGCACGGCGACCGTGGCCTGGCCGAAGGCGTCGAGGGCGCTGCGCGCCTGCTTCATCTGGCGAGCGTTCTGCATATGGGCGGCGATGCGTGCCAGTACTTCCGGCGGGCGGATCGGCTTGGTCACGTAGTCGGCCCCGCCGGCGGCGAAGGCGGCGACGACATGCTCGGTTTCCGTGAGGCCGGTCATGAAAACGATGGGAATGTGCTGCGTGGCGAAGTCGGCTTTCAGGCGGCGCGCGACTTCGAAGCCATCCATGCCAGGCATCAGCGCGTCGAGCAGGATGACGTCGGGCAGGCTCTGGCGGGCGCGTTGCAGCGCCGATTCGCCGTTGGTGGCGACGAGCACGGTGTAGCCGGTTTCGTCCAGTGCATCGTGCAGCAGCGACAGATTTTCCGGCACGTCGTCCACGATCAGGACGATGTCCGAGATGTTGCGGTCAACGGGTGGCATCGCGCATTTTCCTGAGTAGCTCCTTCATGGCGTCAAACTGGAATTGTCGCGCCAGATCGCGCAGCACGCGCACGAATTCGCCATGCTGCGGATCGATTTTTTCGATTTCCGCCAGTTTGTTGAGGATGCCGCGCAGGTAGCCGAGGCCGATCAGTTCGTCGAGCGCAGCCAGTTCCGCCGTCGGCGGCGGCACGAGCGGCGGCGGTTCGGTGGTGGCGGGGGGCGCCAGCGGGGTCGCGGCGGCGACCCATTCAAGTTCGAGCTTGCGGCCGATCCAGTCCAGCAACTCATTGACGCGCAGCGGCTTGACGATGAAGTCGGAAGCCGGGACGCCGACATCGTTGTCCAGTCCCTTGTCGAAGGCGTTGGCCGAGAGGATGGCGATATGGGCTTCGGTCAGGCGCTGCTGGCGGATGCGGCGGATGGTTTCCCAGCCGTCTATGCCGGGCATGCCGAGATCCATGAAAACCAGATGCGGCGCGAAACGCGGAATCGCCTGCAAGGCTTCGTAGCCGCTGGCCGCCTGTTCGATGACGAAGCCGAGTGGTTCGAGCACGCTTTGCAGCATGTCTCGGTCGACCTTTTCGTTGTCTACAACCAGGATGCGCTGGCGCACGCCGACATAGCCGATGCGGTTGATGCGCGGCAGTTCGCGTGCCGCTTGCGCCGAATGGACCTGCGGTAGGAAGAGGCGGATGCGGAACACGGTGCCTGCGCCCGGTGTACTGGTGACCTGCATCTCGCCGCCCATCAGGTCGGTCAGCATGCGGGCGATGGTCAGGCCGACGCCGCTGCCGCCCGCCTGCACCGTGCTGCCGCGTACGAAGGGCTCGAAGATGCGGTCGAGATCGGCTGCGGGGATGCCGGGGCCGCTGTCGCCGATCTCAAAAACAGCCATCTCGCGCCGGCATTCCACGTTGAAGCTGACGCCGCCACGCACCGTGAATTTGACGGCATTGCCCAGTACGTTGATCAGGATCTGGCGCAGGCGCCGCTCATCGGCGCGTACCACGGCCGGCAGTTCGCCGGCCGGCCGGTAGTCGAAGGACAGCCCCTTGTTGCGCGCCTGCAGTTCGAACATGCCGACGATCTGCTGCATGAAATCGGGAAAGTCGAGCGCCCGCACGTCCAGCGTCAGCTTGCCGCCCTCGATACGGGCAATGTCCAGCGTGCCTTCGATGACCGACAGCAGATGGTCGCCACTCTTTCTGATGACACTGACCGCCTGCTTGCGGTTGGGCGGCACGCTTTCGTCGGCATCGAGAATCTGCGCGTAGCCGAGAATGCTGTTCAGCGGCGTCCGCAGTTCGTGGCTGATCGCCGTGATGTAGCGGCTCTTGGCCTGATTGGCCTGCTCGGCAATCTGCCGCGCTTTCTGCAGGGCCTCGTCGGTACGCTGGTGGGATTCGATTTCCTGCATCAACAAGGCCGTCTGGCGGTTCGATTCTTCCTGCGCCACTTCGCGGCTCTGCTGGGTCAATACCATCCACCAGGCGACCACGCCGGAAAGCAGCAGCAGCGCCGCGAAGGCCTTGATGAAACTTTCCTGGAGGGCGGCGGCCAGCGCCGACTGCTCGCCGCCCAGGGCCAGCAGTTCATGGGTGTAAAGCAGGCCGAGCACCAGCGCCAGTACCGGTACGATGCCGCTCATCAGTAGCAGGTAATGACCGAGGCCGGTTTCCAGATAGGGCCGCGCGGCAGCCGGCAACAGGCGGCGGAGCACGGCGTTCCACTGGGCGGCAAGGCTGGCCTCGGGCTTGCACAGATCGTGGCAGCGGGCGTCGAGCGAGCAGCACAGCGAGCAGATCGGCCCCTGGTAGGCCGGGCAGTGCGCCATGTCCTCGCCTTCGTAATGGCGTTCGCAAATCGAGCATTTTTGGTGGTCGACCGCAACCGGCTGCGCCGGACGCGCCAGATAGTAGCGCCCGCCGGTTCCCCAGGCGATCAAGGGCGACAGCAGCAACGCGCTGCCGAGCGCGACGAACGAGGCGTAGGGCTGGATGTCCGCCCCGAGCAGGCCAACGAAGGTGGCGATGGAGAGCAGCGAGGCGATGCCCATGGCGCCGACGCCGACCGGGTTGATGTCGTAGAGGTTGCTACGCTTGAATTCGATGCCCGGCGGCGCCAGGCCGAGCGGCTTGTTGATGACGAGGTCCGCGACGACCGCCGCCATCCACGAAATTGCGATGTTGGAATAGAGGCCGAGCACCTGGCCGAGCGCCTGGAAGACGTTGAGTTCCATCAGCAGCAGCGCGATCAGCGTGTTGAAGACGACCCAGACGACGCGCCCGGGGTGGCTGTGGGTCAGCCGCGCGAAGAAGTTGGACCACGCCAGCGAACCGGCGTAGGCGTTGGTGACGTTGATCTTGAGCTGCGAAACGACGACGAAGAGCACGGTGGCGGCGATCGCCAGCGTCGTGTGCTCGAAGACGTGCGAGAAGCCGATCAGGTACATCTGGTTGGGGTCGACCGCCTTTTCGGCCGAAATTCCGTTGCGCAGCACCAGCCAGGCGAGCAGGGCGCCGCCGAGCATCTTGAGGATGCCAGGCACGACCCAGCCGGGGCCGCCGACGACGACACCGAACCACCAGCGGCCGGCGTTGGCCGGTGTTTTTTCGGGCATGAAACGCAGGTAATCGACTTGTTCGCCCATCTGCGTGACCAGCGCGATGCCGACGGTCAGCGCTGCGCCGAAGAGGTGCGGGTCGAAGCCGGCGCCGGTGCCGTTCGCGCCGGCATAGGCGAGCAGGCCGGCGAAGGCATCGGGCTCTTCGATGAGCACGAACACGTAGGGGAGGACCAGAAGGACGATCCAGAGTGGCTGGGTCCACGCCTGCAGCCGGCTGATCGCCGTGACGCCGTGGGTGACCAGTGGAATGACGACGAGCGCGCAGACCAGATAGCCCCAGGCCGGCGGGATGCCGAAGGCGAGTTCCAGCGCATAGGCCATGATCGCCGCTTCGAGGGCGAAGAAGATGAACGTGAACGAGGCATAGATCAGCGAGGTGATGGTCGAACCGATATAGCCGAAACCAGCGCCGCGCGTCAGCAGATCCATGTCCAGGCCGTGGCGGGCGGCGGTGACACTGATCGGCAGGCCAAGCAGGAAGATGATCAGGCCGGTCGCCAGAATCGCCCAGAAGGCGTTGATGAACCCTGCGTTAACCAGCATGGTGGCGCCGACCGCTTCCAGCACGAGAAAGGAGGCGGCGCCGAAGGCGGTGTTGGCGACGCGCATTTCCGACCACTTGCGGAAGCTGCGCGGCGTGAAGCGCAGCGCGTAGTCCTCCAGCGTCTCGTCGGCGACCCAGGTGTTGTAGTCGCGGCGAATCTTGATGATGCGCTGGGTGGGCGTGGGCTGATCCATGGCACAAAGCCTAGCATGATCCAGGCCCGCATCGGGGGGGGACGGACGCGGTACCGATGCACATGATTGGTGCATTATCTGGCGCTCGGGCTTTGGGCCGGTGCATGGCAAAATACGGTTCTCGCCAAAACAAGGGTTTGCAAGCTGGTTCGTCTCTTGCTTCTACACCCGAAGTCCTATCCCCCGGAGCAACACCGTGTCCATCCATGTCGCACTGAACCACGTCACCAAATACAACTATGACCGCCTGGTCAATCTTGGCGCACAAGTCATCCGCCTGCGCCCCTGCCCGCATTCGCGCACCCGCATCCTGTCCTATTCGTTGAAGATCGGGCCGGACAAACATTTCATCAACTGGCAGCAGGATCCGCAGGGCAACTACCTGGCTCGCCTGGTCTTCCCGGAAAAGACCCGTGAGTTCAGCTTCGAGATCGATCTGGTGGCCGAAATGTCGGTCATCAATCCCTTCGATTTCTTCCTCGAGGAACACGCCGAACATATCCCCTTCGCCTACGAGGACTGGCAGCGCCATGAACTGACCCCTTACCTGTACAAGGTGGCCGGCGGCGAACTGTTCGACAAATACGTTGCCGCCATTCCGCGCGAGAAGAAGCGCAGCGTCGACTTCCTGGTGGCACTCAACGCCCAGTTGCAAAAGGACATCGGTTACACCATCCGCATGGAGCCGGGCGTCCAGACGCCGGAAGAGACGCTGACCAAGAAGACCGGCTCGTGCCGCGATTCGGCCTGGCTGCTGGTGCAGGTACTGCGCCACCTGGGCCTGGCGGCGCGCTTCGTTTCGGGCTACCTGATCCAGTTGACCGCGGACGTCAAGTCGCTCGACGGCCCCTCCGGTCCGGAAGCCGACTTCACCGATCTCCATGCCTGGGCCGAAGTCTACCTGCCGGGTGCCGGCTGGGTCGGCCTCGATCCTACCTCCGGCCTGTTTGCCGGCGAAGGCCATATCCCGCTCGCCTGCACCCCGGAGCCATCTTCCGCCGCGCCGGTGACCGGCGCCATCGACGAGTGCGAGACCGAATTCGAACACCACATGTCGGTCACCCGTATCTGGGAAGCGCCGCGCGTCACCAAGCCCTATACCGACGAGCAGTGGCTGGAGATCGAGAATCTCGGTCACCAGATCGACGGCACCCTGCAAGACCTCGACGTGCGCCTGACCCAGGGCGGCGAGCCGACCTTCGTCGCGGTCGACGACCCGGAAGCAGCCGAATGGAATACTGCCGCGCTTGGCCCCACCAAGCGCCTGTTCGCCGCCGATATCTTCCATCGCCTGCGCGAGAAATACGCGCCCAACGGCCTGATGCATTTCGGCCAGGGCAAGTGGTACCCCGGCGAACAGCTGCCGCGCTGGAGCCTGAACTGCTTCTGGCGCAAGGATGGCGAGCCGATCTGGAATTCGCCGGCGCTGTACGCCAATGAAAGCATCAATTACGGTGTCACCGCCGAACAGGCCGGCGCCTTCCTCAAGCAGGTCGCCCGCCGTCTCGGTGTCACCGACGAGTATGTCTTCCCGGCCTTCGAGGACGTCTATTACTACATGTGGCGCGAGCGTCGCCTGCCGGGCAACGTCGATCCTTTCGATTCGCGCGTCGACGACCCGATGGAGCGCGAGCGCCTGATGAAGGTGTTCACCCAGGGCATGACCTACACCGTCGGCCACACTCTGCCGATCATGAAGAGTGTCCGTAACCAGTGGCAGACCGGGCCGTGGTTCCTGCGCTCGGAACGCTGCTACCTGTTCCCCGGCGATTCGGCGATGGGCTATCGGCTCCCGATCGACTCGCAGCCGTGGACGGCGCAGAGCGATTATCCCTACGTCAATCCGCCCGATGCCGAAACGGCGACCGACCCGCTGGCCAGCCACGCTGCGCTGCGTTCCCGCGTCAGCGGTGAGCGTGCCGCCCGCGTGCCGCAGATGCAGGACAGGCGTAGTGGCGTGGCCGGTGATTTCGGCGATGGCCGCGGCCCGGGCAAGACCCGGCCCTGGGAAAAACCGTCCGACACGACCCCCGGCTTCAAGGAATCCGCCGCCTGGATCACCCGTCTGGCGATGTGTGCCGAGCCGCGCGAAGGCAAGCTCTACATCTTCATGCCGCCGACCGAAAAACTGGACGATTACCTGGAAATCGTCGCCGCCGTCGAAGCGACGGCCGAGGACATGGGCCTGCCGGTCATCATGGAAGGCTACGAGCCACCGTCCGATCCGCGCCTGACGCATTTCCGGGTCACCCCCGATCCCGGTGTCATCGAAGTCAACATCCATCCGGCCCGGAGCTGGGACCAACTGGTCGACCAGACGACGCACCTCTACGAATCCGCCTACTACTCGCGCCTGACCACCGAGAAATTCATGGTCGACGGCCGCCACACCGGCACCGGCGGCGGCAACCACTTCGTGCTTGGCGGCGCGACGCCGAACGATTCGCCCTTCCTGCGCCGGCCGGATCTGCTGAAGAGCCTGATCGCCTACTGGCACAATCACCCGAGCCTGTCCTACCTGTTCTCCGGCCTGTTCATCGGCCCGACCAGCCAGGCGCCGCGCGTTGACGAAGCGCGCAACGATTCGCTCTACGAACTGGAAATCGCCTTCAAGCAGATTCCGCAGCCGGGCGGGCATGTACCGCCGTGGCTGGTCGACCGCATCCTGCGCAACCTGCTGACCGACGTGACCGGCAACACGCACCGTTCAGAGTTCTGCATCGACAAGCTCTACTCGCCCGATGGCCCGACCGGCCGTCTCGGACTGCTCGAACTGCGTGCCTTCGAAATGCCGCCGCATGCGCGCATGTCGCTGGCCCAGCAACTGCTGCTGCGCGCCCTGATCGCCCGTTTCTGGGAAGAACCCTACGAGCCGGCCCGCCTGGCGCGCTGGGGCACCGAACTGCACGACCGCTTCATGCTGCCTTTCTACGCCGAACAGGATTTCCGCGACGTCATGGAAGAAATGGCGGCGGCCGGCTATCCCTTCAAGGCCGAATGGTTTGCACCGCACTTCGAATTCCGTTTCCCGAAATATGGCGATTTCGCCGTCAAGGGCATCGAATTCGAGCTGCGCCACGCGCTGGAGCCCTGGCACGTGATGGGCGAGGAAGGCGGTGGTGGTGGCACGGTGCGCTACGTCGACTCCTCGGTCGAACGTGTCCAGGTCAAGGTAAAGGGCATGGCGCCCGACCGCTATGTGCTGACCTGCAACGGCGTTCCCGTGCCGCTGCAGAGCACCGGCACCAACGGCGAATTCGTCGCCGGCGTGCGCTACCGCGCCTGGCAGCCGGCCTCGTGCCTGCATCCGACCATCGGCATTCACGCGCCGCTGGTCTTCGACCTCGTCGATACCTGGATGCAGCGCTCGCTGGGTGGTTGCCAATACCACGTCGCGCATCCGGGTGGGCGCAATTTCGATACCTTCCCGGTCAATGCCTTCGAGGCCGAAAGCCGTCGTCTTGCCCGCTTCTTCCGCTTCGGCCACACGCCGGGCAAGATGCGGGTCGGTATGCCTGAAATCAGCGCCGAGCACCCGTTTACGCTAGACTTGCGGCGTTTTTAACCGCTGACGTTGATGGTGCGGCTTTCGGGCCGCTCCGGGGCGGGCCGGAAACGGCCCGCCAGTCCCTTTTTTCGGCTCCATGGCCCGTACTCTCCTCGCGATCTATCCCCATAGTGCCCGCCGTTACGACGAAATGTTGTCGGAAGAGGGCGTGGTGCGGCCGCATTGGCGCAAGTTTTTCATCCATCTGGATTCGGTGGCGCCCGAAGAAATGCACCAGCGCCTCGATTTCGTCGACCGGCGCATCCAGGAAAACGGCGTCACCTACAACGTCTATGCCGATCCCAACGGCGCCGACCGTCCGTGGGCGCTCGATCCGCTGCCGCTGATCATCGCGCCCGACGAATGGGCCCGGGTGTCGGCGGCGGTCGCGCAGCGCGCAGCGTTGCTCAATGCGATGCTGGCCGACATCTATGGCGAGCAGACCCTGCTGGCGGAGGGCTTGCTGCCGCCGGCGCTGGTCTATGGGCAACATGGTTTTCTCTGGCCCTGCCAAGGCATCAAGCCGCCGGGCGGCGTCTGGCTGCACAACTACGCGGTCGACCTGGCGCGCTCCCCGGATGGCCGCTGGTGGGTCATCGCCGACCGTACGCAGGCGCCCTCGGGGGCGGGCTACGCGCTGGAAAACCGGCTGATCGTCTCGCGCGTCTTTCCGGAAATGTTCCGCGACCTGCATGTCCAGCACCTCGCCGATTTCTTCCGTGATCAGTTGGACGGGCTCACGGCACTGGCGCCGATCGATGGCGACGAGCAGCCCCATATCGTTCTACTGACGCCGGGGCCTTACAACGAAACCTATTTCGAGCACGCCTACCTGGCGCGCTATCTTGGCTTCCCGCTGGTCGAGGGGCAGGATCTGACGGTACGCGGCGACACCCTGTACCTGAAGACGCTGCGCGGATTGAAGCGAGTCCATGTCGTCCTGCGCCGCCAGGACGACGACTACTGTGACCCCCTCGAATTGCGCGGCGATTCGGCGCTCGGTATTCCTGGCCTGCTCAATGTCGCCCGTGCCGGGCGCGTCGTCATGGCCAACGCGCTGGGCAGCGGCATGCTCGCTTCGGGTGCGCTGATGGGCTTCCTGCCGGCGATCTGCCGCAAACTGCTCGGCGAGGAACTGGCGATGCCCTCGGTCGGCACCTGGTGGTGTGGCGAAAAGCCGGCGCTCGACTACGTGCGCGAGAATTTCGACGATCTCGTGATCAAGCCGGCTTACCCGACCCAGCGCATGGATCCGGTCTTCGGCAACGAACTGAAAGGCGAGGCGCGCGAGGAGATGCTGCGCCGCATCGAGGCGCGGCCGCATGCCTATGTCGCGCAGGAAATGATCAACCTGTCGCAGGGGCCGACCTGGAGTCGCTCGCACGAGCGCCGTCTGCTGGCGCGGCCGGTCGGCCTGCGCGCTTACGCCGTCACTTCGCCGGAGGGCTATTCGGTGATGCCGGGTGGGTTGGCGCGCGTGGCGACCGGGGCCAACGCCCGCATCATTTCGATGCAGCGCGGCGGGGCCTCGAAGGACGCCTGGGTGCTGACCGACGGCCCGGTCAGCGCGTTCACCATGCTCAAGCCGTCGATCGGCGTGCGCGACCTGGTACGCGCCGGCGCCAACCTGACTTCGCGGGTCGTCGAGAACCTGTTCTGGCTGGGGCGCTATTCCGAACGTTTCGACGACAGCGCGCGCATGCTGCGCGTGGCGCTCAGCCGTCTCGTCGAAGCCGGCGGAATCAAGACGCCGGCCGTCAGTTCGGCGATGGAGCTGGCGCTGCATCTCGGCATCCTGCCCAAACCTGAAGAAGATACGCCGATCACCGCGGGCAGCGAGCACGTTCTGCTCGAAGCCATCTACGACCCCAAGCAGCCGGGCAGCCTGGCTGGCAACATCCGCAGCCTGATGTGGTCGGCGACGCATGTCCGCGAGCGCTTGTCGCTCGATCACTGGCATTCGTTGAACCGCCTGCAGCGCGAATTGCAGGCCGCGCTCAAGTCGCACCCGACGCTGACCGAGGCCATCGCCTTCCTCGATCGCGTGCTTGGCGTATCGTCGTCGCTGACCGGCTTCGCGATGGACAACATGACACGCGACGATGGCTGGCGTTTCCTGATCATCGGCCGCCGCCTCGAACGCCTCTCCTTCCTCGCCAACTCGATCGCCAATTTCCTGCGCATGCCTTCGTCGCGCGGCCCCGGCAACCTCGAATGGCTGCTCGAACTCTCCGATTCGATCATCACCTACCGCTCGCGCTACTCGCGCCTGCCGGAACTGCTGCCGGTGCTCGACCTGCTCGTTTTCGACGACAGCAACCCGCACGGCGTCATCTTCCAGGCCAGCGTGCTGACCCGTTACCTCGACCGAATGGCGCGCGAACTCGACGAGAAGTACGAGAGCAACCTGCCGGATGTCCTGCGTCGCCTGCGCGCCTTCGATCTGGAGCCGTTCGAGCATCTGCAGTTTAGCCAATGCCGTACCTGCTCGCCATGCGAGGAGCTGGCGGCGCTGCTCAAGGAACTCGATAATGCTGCCTCGCAGCTCTCGGAGTGGCTGGGCATGCGTTATTTCACCCACGTCGGCGATGTCAGCCGGCAAACGATGGCATTGTGAGCATGGAAGCGCCGACACCCATCCGCTATCACGTGCTGCACGAAACGACCTACGACTACGGCAGCTCGGTCTCGCTGTCGCAGCAGCAACTGCATCTGTCGCCGCGCATTCTTGCCTGGCAGCAGATCGAGGAACAGCGCATCGACATCGTGCCGACGCCCACCTGGCGCCGCGACGGGCAGGATTCGTTCGGCAACCCGGTAACCTGGATCGCCTTTCACACCCCGCACGACAGCCTGCGCATCAGTTCGGCGATGACCATCGCTGTCACGCCGCATCTGCCGGTCGATCTCGAAAATTCATTGCCCTGGGAAGTCGTGCGCGATCGCCTGGCCTACGATGCGTCGGCGTCGCGGCCGGAAGACCTCAACGCGGCACGCTACTTGTTCGAGAGCGCGCATGTCCGCATCAAGCACGAACTGGCGCTCTACGCCGCCGACTGTTTCCCACCCGGGACGCCGGTGCTGGTCGGCGCACAGGCGCTGATGGCCAAGATATTCAAGGAATTCAAGTTCGACCCCGAGGCGACGACGGTGTCGACGCCGATCATGGAAGTGCTTGAGAAGAAGCGCGGCGTCTGCCAGGACTTCGCCCACTTGATGATCGGCTGCCTGCGCGCGCTCGGCCTGGCTGCGCGCTATGTCAGCGGCTACCTGCTGACCCGGCCGCCACCGGGCAAGCCGCGCCTGATCGGTGCCGACGCCTCGCACGCCTGGGTATCGGTCTACGCGCCCGGCTTTCCCAATGACTGGGTCGATTTCGATCCGACCAACAACCTGCTGCCCAATACCGAGCACATCACGGTCGCCATCGGCCGCGATTTCAGCGACATCTCG
>JAEUOH010000011.1 GCA_016790845.1 Dechloromonas sp. | reverse complement strand
GGGCTGGCGCTTTATCGTGAGGCGATGCTGCGTTTTCCGCTCAACCTGGCTTTGCTTTATGGCTATGGCGACACCCTGATTAGCGACAGAAAGTATGCCGAGGCACTTAAGTTTGCCGATGAGCAGCTAATAAATTACCCGTTCGACGTTCGCTTCTTCGGGATGCGCGCGGAATCCTATGCCGGCCTCGGGCGGGCCTCGCAGCAGCATCTGGCTCTGGCCGAGATGTCGGTGCTCAAGGGGCAGACGGCAGGCGCGATCGAGCAACTGGAACTGGCGCAGCGGGCGGGGGACGCCAATTTTTATGAGTTGTCGGTCATCGATGGCCGCTTGCGGGAGATGAAGAAGCGCCAGATCGATGAGATGAAGGAGCGGCGCAATTAGGGGTAAAATCAAAAGCTCTCATATTGAGTAACGGACCATGGAATTTGATCGCGACCTCGATGTTAAGGGGCTCAATTGCCCGCTGCCCATTCTGCGCACCAAGAAGGCGCTGGCCGAGATGGAGACCGGTCAGGTGCTGCGGGTCCAGGCGACCGATCCCGGCTCGCTCAAGGATTTTCCGGCATTTGCCAAGCAGACCGGAAATGATTTGGTCGAGCAGAAGGAAGTGAATCGCGTCTTCGAGTTTTACCTGAAGCGCAAATAAGCGCCAGTTTCCACGCATTTTTTGAAGATCGGCGGGCGCCGCAAGGCGAACCCGCCGCTTGGCGTTTCGAGGAGCTGGTCGACTGCCTCGAAGTGAGCGATGCGGCCGGCTTCGATGCCGCGCTGGCAACGATTGGCAGCGATGGCCTATGGTATGTTGCCGCGCTCGATTTTGCGCTGGGGTATGCGCTGGAACCGGCGGCGACCGGCGGTCAGAGCATGCAGCTAGAAGGACGCCCGCTGGCGCGCTTCTGGCGATTCCGGCGGCGTGTCGTACTCGATGCGGTCGAAGCCGAGGCATGGCTGAATGAACAGGGCGCCGGGCAACCTGCCGGGGTCGGTGGCGTGACCGAAGGGCTGGATGAAATCGGGCATGCGGCGGCCGTCGACCGCATCCGGCGTTACATCGCGGCTGGCGACTGTTACCAGGTCAATCTGACCTTCCCGCTGCATTTCACTTGGTTTGGCTATCCGCTTGCGCTCTATGGGCGCCTGCGGGCGCGGCAGCCGGTGCGCTACGGCGGGTTCGTCGGCGATGCATCGGGCGGCATCGTGTCGCTTTCGCCCGAGCTGTTTCTGGAAAAGACCGGGGAGCGCCTGGTGACGCGGCCGATGAAGGGAACACTGCCGCGCAATCAGCCCGCAGAACGATTGCGCAATTCGCTGAAGGATCAGGCGGAAAACCTGATGATCGTCGATCTGCTACGCAATGATCTGGGGCGCGTGGCGGCCAAGGGCAGCGTCAAGGTCGAGCGCCTGTTCGAGATCGAAGGCTACCCGACGGTCTGGCAGATGGTGTCGGAAATCTCGGCACGTGTTCCAGGTGTCGGGCCGGGCGAAATCCTGCGGGCGTTGTTTCCTTGCGGCTCGATCGCCGGGGCGCCGAAGATTCGGGCGATGCAGATCATCGCCGAGCTCGAGGACCAGCCGCGTGGCCTGTATACCGGCGCCTTCGGCTGGTTCGCGCCGGACGGCGACTTTCGCCTGAACGTGGCCATCCGCACGCTGGAACTGGCGCCCGACCAACGCGGGTGCATGGGCATCGGCAGCGGCATCGTCAGCGATTCGACGGCGCCGGCCGAATGGCGGGAGTGCCTGCTCAAGGCCGCCTTCCTGTCCGCCTGCGATCCCGGCCTGAAACTGATCGAGACCCTGCGCCGGGAGGATGGCGAGTATCCGCGTCTGTCCGGTCATCTGGATCGCCTGCGGCGTTCGGCGGCCTGGCTGGGGTTCGCTTGCGACGAGGCTCTGGTGCGTCGGCGACTGGCTGCCCTGCCTGTCCACGGTATCTGGCGTGTGCGCCTGACGCTGGACAAGGCGGGTGCTATCGAGGTTCAGGCCTTTCCGTTGGACGATGCGTCGGTAACGCCTCGCCTGGCGCTGCTGGCCGAGACGCGCATCGATTCCGGCGATCCGCTGCGCCGTCTCAAGACGACGGCGCGGAAAGTCTACGACGATGCCTTGAACATCCTGGCGCCCGGGTCGCCGGTATTCGATGTGGTGTTTCTCAACGAACGCGGCGAGGTCGCCGAAGGCGCGCGCAGCAACGTCTTCGTCGAGCGCGATGGCTGCCTGCTGACGCCGCCGTTGAGCAGTGGCGCCTTGCCGGGCGTGCTGCGCGGCGAGTTGCTGGCCGCTGGCCAGGCGCGCGAAGCGGTGCTGCTACCCGAGGATCTGGCGTCGGGGTTCTGGCTCGGCAATGCGCTGCGCGGCTTGTTGCCGGTACGCCTGGCGGCACAACAATAAACAGGATTTTGAAAATGGCCCGCTTTTCGGGGTCGACCGCAACAGGCTCAATGGACGGCGTTCCCGTTGTCGGTGCGGCCCATGCGGGCCAGGATATGCTGCGCCATGCCGCGCGCCAGCTCGTTTTCACCCAAAAAGACCATGCCGGCCGCCTCGCGTTGCAGTAGCTCGGCTTCTTCTTCGCTGTGCGTGCGCAATACGGCTTCGATCGCCGGGTTGAGGGTACGGGCGATTTCCAGCATCTTGAGCGCGTCGAAAGCGTCCGGCGCGGCGATCACCAGCAAGGCGGCGTGGGCGATGTGGGCCTGGATCAACACCGCCGGGTCGGTGGCGTCGCCGCTGACTGCCAGCTGGTTGTTGGCGCGCAGTCTTTCGACCTGCTCGCGGTTCTGCTCGACCACGACGTGGCTGATGCCCTGCTCGTTCAGTTGCTGCGAGATACGCTGGCCGACGCGACCGTAGCCGACCAGCACGACCTGCCCGGCCAGCAGATTCTGGTTGGTGCTCATCGGCAATTCGGCGGTCGGGTCGTTGCCGTGTTCGAGGCGGCGGGCAAGGGCCGAGTGGGCACGCAGCCAGTTCTGGAGCGGGTTGATCGCGGAAAAGACCAGCGAATTGCAGGCGATCGAAATGATCGCACCGGCCAGGATCAGGCTGTTGCCTTCCGCCGGTAGCAGGTCGAGCGACATGCCAAGCCCGGCCAGAATGAACGAGAACTCGCCGATCTGCGCCAGGCTGGCGCCAACGGTCAGCGCAGCGTTTAGGGGATAGCGGAAGGCGAGGACGAGGGCGACCGCGGCGACGGTCTTGCCGAAAAGGATGATGACGCTGACCGCCAGCACCCGGAGCGGCTCGTCGAGCAAAACCTGCGGATCGAACAGCATGCCGACCGAAACGAAGAACAGTACGGCGAAGGCATCGCGCAAGGGCAGCGATTCCTCGGCGGCGCGGTGGCTGAATTCCGAGCCGCGGATGGTCATGCCGGCGAAGAAGGCGCCAAGCGCGAAGGAGACGCCGAACAGCTCGGCCGAGCCGTAGGCTACGCCGAGGGCGGCGGCGATGACGCAGAGCGTGAACAGCTCGCGCGACCCGGTGCGGGCGACCAGCCAGAGCAGGCGTGGCAGCAAGCGGGTGCCAACGACCAGCATCAGGGCGATAAAGGCGACGATCTTGGCGAAGGTGATGCCCAGCGTAGCCCAGATGCCATGCGGGGCGGCGGCGCCGGCCAGGCCGGCGGACTGGCCGCCGAGCAGGCCGGCCAGCGGCGGCAGCAGGACGAGGACGAGCACCATGACCAGATCCTCGACCACCAGCCAGCCGACTGCGATGCGTCCGTTGATCGAATCGAGCACGCCGCGCGCTTCGAGCGCGCGCAGCAGTACGACGGTGCTGGCGACCGACAGCGCCAGACCGAAGACCAGCGCGGCACCCGGAGTCCATCCCCAGTAGAGCGCCAGACCCATGCCCATCGCGGTGGCGACAGCGATCTGCACGATGGCGCCGGGAATGGCGATGCGCTTGACGGCGAGCAAGTCGTCCAGCGAGAAATGCAGGCCGACGCCGAACATCAGCAGCATGACGCCGATTTCGGCGAGTTGTCCGGCCAGGCCGACATCGGCAACGAAGCCCGGGGTTGCCGGGCCGATCATGACCCCGGCCAGCAAGTAGCCGACCAGCGGCGGCATGCGCAGGCGGGCGGCGATGAACCCGAAGACCAGCGCCAACCCGAAGGCGGCAGCAATGGTCGTGATCAGGGCGAGATTGTGGTGCATGGGTTTGCGCTTCTAGCGGAGCGGATGACGGCTTTCAGACGGCGCAGGCGCAAGAACGTTCAACCGCCCGAAATCTAGTGTATTCGGGCGGTCGACCGCAACCGTCAATTGCGTAGCCGGCGCAGGTAGATGCCGAGCAGCGAGAAAAGGCCGGCGGCAATGCCGAAATAGAAGGCGCGGGCGACGTCGACGTCCTGGTAGTCCATCAGGATCGGTACCTCGTTCTCGACGGTGTAGCGGATGGTGGTCTGGAAGTGCCAGGACGACGCCTTGACCTCGAAAATCCCGTTCGCAATGCCCCACTTGAGCCAGTTGTTTTCCTCCTGGATCTCGCCGTTCGGCGCAGCTGGAATCAGCGTCTTGACGAGCCCCTTGGCTTTCGCGTCGGCCAGGTCCTGATAGGCAACGCCGCAGGGTTCATTGTTTTCGCAGACGGCGACCAGGCGGAATTCCGGCTTCCAGACGTCGGTCTTTTCCTTCGGCCAGGCGATCATGAAGGCGACGCTCCAGGCGCCAACCAGAGCCGAAAAGATCATCAGCGCGATGAATATCTTGGCGAAAAAGCTGCGTTTGTCTTCCATGTTCTTCTCTATGCCTGGCCGAGCTTGGCCAGTTGGGGTTTCAGTTTTTCGAGCGTGGCCGTGAAGTCGGCGACGCGCTGTTTTTCCTGCTCGACGACGGCGGCCGGGGCACGGGCGACGAAGCCCTCGTTGGCGAGCTTGCCCTGGGCGATCGAAATCTGCTTTTCCAGTTTCTCGATTTCCTTGGCCAGACGTTCGCGTTCGGCGGCAATGTCGATTTCCACTTTCAGCATCATGCGGATTTCGCCGACGACGGCGACCGGTGCCATCGCATCGGCCGGCATGTCGTCGACGATTTGTACCTCGGAGAGCTTACCCAGAGCTTGCAGAATGGGCGCGAACTCGCTGATTTCTGCACCGCCGCCGGTGACCAGCAGCGGCATGCGCTGGGCGGGCGAAACGTTCATTTCGCCGCGCAGGTTACGGCAGGCGTGAGTCAGCGCCTTGAGGCGCTCGATCTTGGCCTCCGAGGCGGCGTCGATCTTGTATTCCACTGCACGCGGGTAGGCGGCGAGCATGATCGAGTCGTGCGTCTTGCGCCCGGCGATCGGCGCCACGGTTTGCCACAGCTCTTCGGTAATGAACGGAATAAGCGGGTGAGCCAAACGCAGCACGGCTTCCAGCGTGCGCACCAGGGTACGGCGGGCGCCGCGCTGCTGAGCGTCGTTACCGGTCTGCATCTCGACCTTGGCGATTTCCAGATACCAGTCGCAGAACTCGTCCCAGATGAACTTGTAGATGGCCTGGGCGACCAGGTCGAAGCGGTAGTCGGCGAAATGCTGCTCGACTTCCTTCTCGACGCGCTGCAGCTGGCTGACGATCCAGCGGTCGGCGAAGCTGAATTCGAGCGGGGCGTTGCCGCCGCAGGCCGGGCCGTTCTGCTGGTGCTCCAGTGCCAGGTCGTGGCCCTCGACGTTCATCAGCACGAAGCGCGTGGCATTCCACAATTTATTGCAGAAATTGCGGTAGCCGTCGCAGCGGTTGAGGTCGAACTTGATGTCGCGGCCGGGCGAGGCGAGGCTGGCGAAGGTGAAGCGCAGGGCGTCGGTGCCGAAGGAGGCGATGCCTTCCGGGAATTCCTTGCGCGTCTTCTTGGCGATGCTTTCCGCCTGCTTCGGATTCATCAGGCCGGTCGTCCGTTTCTCGACCAGCGCGTCGATGCCGATGCCGTCGATCAGGTCGATCGGGTCGAGTACGTTGCCCTTCGACTTCGACATCTTCTGCCCTTCGCCGTCGCGGATCAGACCGTGCACATAGACGTGCTTGAACGGAATCTTGCCGGTGATGTGCTTGGTCATCATGACCATACGCGCCACCCAGAAGAAGATGATGTCGAAACCGGTGACCAGCACGGTCGACGGCAAATATTGCTGCAAAATCGGGTTGACCGCGTCAAGCGCCTCGTCGCCGGTCCAGTCCAGCGTCGAGAACGGCCACAGGGCGGACGAGTACCAGGTATCGAGGACGTCTTCGTCGCGATTGAGCTGACCGGCGTAACCCGCCTGATCGGCGAGGTGGCGGGCTTCTTCCTCGCTCTGGGCGACGAAGACTTCGCCATTGACGCCGTACCAGGCCGGAATCTGGTGGCCCCACCACAGCTGGCGGGAGATGCACCAGTCCTGGATATTGTTCAGCCACTGGTTGTAAGTATTGACCCAGTTTTCCGGATAGAACTTGATTTCGCCGGAATGGACGACCTCAAGGGCCTTCTCGGTGATCGACTTGCCATCCGCACCCGGCTTGGACATTGCGACGAACCACTGGTCGGTGAGCATCGGCTCGATGACGACGCCCGTACGATCGCCGCGCGGCACCTTGAGCTTGTGCTTGTCGGTCTTTTCCAGGATGCCGAGGGCTTCGAGGTCGGCGACGACGGCCTTGCGGGCGTCAAAGCGGTCGAGGCCTTGGTATTTCTCGGGGGCGTTCTCATTGATCCTGGCGTCGAGCGTCAGGATCGAGATCATCGGCAGGCCGTGGCGCTGACCCACCGCGTAGTCGTTGAAATCGTGCGCCGGGGTGACCTTGACGCAGCCGGTGCCGAATTCGAGATCGACGTAGGAATCCGCAATGATCGGGATTTCGCGGTCGGTCAGCGGCAGCTTCACCATCTTGCCGATCATGTGCTTGTAGCGCTCGTCTTCTGGATGGACCATCACGGCGGTGTCGCCGAGCATGGTTTCGGGACGGGTCGTGGCGACCACCAGGCTATCGCTGCCGTCGGCCAGCGGATAGCGGATGTGCCACATGAAGCCGTCCTCTTCCTCCTGCACGACTTCGAGATCGGAAACCGCGGTGTGCAGCTTCGGGTCCCAATTCACCAGACGCTTGCCGCGGTAGATCAGGCCTTCGTTGTAGAGGCGGACGAAGGTCTCGGTGACGACCCTGTTGAGGCCGGCGTCCATCGTGAAGCGCTCGCGCGTCCAGTCCGGGCTGGTGCCCAGGCGGCGCATCTGCTTGGTGATGGTGTTGCCAGAGTATTCCTTCCATTCCCAGACCTTCTCCAGGAACCTCTCGCGGCCGAGATCGTGGCGGCTGACGCCCTGGGCGTCGAGCTGGCGTTCGACGACGATCTGCGTCGCGATGCCGGCGTGGTCGGTGCCCGGCTGCCACAGGGTGTTGTGGCCGCGCATCCGGTAATAGCGGGTCAGCGCGTCCATGATCGTCTGGTTGAAACCGTGCCCCATGTGCAGCGTGCCGGTGACGTTGGGCGGCGGCAGCAGGATGCAGAAATTGTCGGCCTTGCCGCGGTCGACCCCGGCAGCGAAGTAATTTCGGGCTTCCCACTCGGGGTACCAGCGGCGTTCGATCTCCGCAGGCTCGAAAGCTTTGGCGAGTTCCATGGGTCGGTCGGAAAAGGGGAAAACCGGAAATTATACCGGAGCGTCGCTCCGGCTTTGACGCGATCTCAGTCGCGCGGACGGAGCAATGCCATGATCTCCGGCTCGTCGAGGAATTCGCGGATGGTGGTCTCGACGATGTTCGGGAGTTCGGCCGCCAGGCGATCATGGACGCGCCGAGCCAGTTCGTGGGCGATGATGTCGAGCATCTCTCCGTCCAGCGCGACGCCGGTTTGTGGCGTCGCCGCAGGCATCATTTCGGGGCGCGGTTCTGGCGCCGCAACGGCAGGCTCGGCATCGAGGAGAACCGGGATGTCCGTATCCGGGTCGATGGCGTCGACAAGAACCGGAACCTCGTCGCTATCGGCGCTTCGCGCGCTGCGCCGCCGCATCAGCCGGTCGGCACGGGCAAGGACGGGACTGCTCATCGGTTTTCCCCTAGCGCTCGCCGAGGTCGAAATAGCGGACCTCGTAACCGCGGTCCTTGTAGAACCTGACACGATCGCGGGCGCTGCCGCGG
>JAEUOH010000003.1 GCA_016790845.1 Dechloromonas sp. | reverse complement strand
GTGCCTTCCTTGTAACGCCAGTGGGCAGCGACGCCGAGCTCGGCGTGCTTGTGCATCTCCCAGGTGCGAATCTGGATTTCCAGGCTGCGCCCGTCCGGACAGCGCACCGCGGTGTGCAGCGAACGGTAGTAATTGCCCTTGGGGTTGGAGATGTAGTCGTCGAATTCCTTGGAAATCGGCGACCACAGGTTATGCACGATGCCAAGCGCGGTATAGCAGTCCTTGATGTCGTCCACGATGATGCGCAACGCGCGGATGTCGAAGACTTCCGAGAACTCGACGCCCTTCTTGCGCATCTTGTTCCAGATGCTGTAGATGTGCTTGGGTCGGCCATACACCTCGGCCTTTTCCACCCCGGCCACCGCCAGTTCCTCGCGCACCTTGGCGACGGCGTCGGCGATGAACTGCTCGCGCTCGCGCCGCTTCTCGTCGAGCATGCCGGCGATTTTCTTGTAGATGTCCGGGTGCAGGTAGCGGAACGAGAGATCCTCGAGTTCCCACTTCAGTTCCCAGACACCAAGGCGGTTGGCCAGCGGCGAATAGAGTTCCAGCGTCTCGCGCGCCACCTGGATGCGCAGGTCGTCCTGCCGCCCGGCATAGAAACGCAGGGTCTGGGTGCGGCTGGCGAGGCGCAGCAACACGACGCGGATGTCCTCGACCATGGCGAGCAGCATCTTGCGCAGCACCTCTATCTGCGCCTTCATCTCCGCCGGATTGACTTCGCCGGCCTCGATGTTGGCGGCGACAAAACCCTTGGTGATCGGCCGCAGGCGATTGAGCCGCGAGATGCCATTGACCAGTTGCGCAGCCGGCTTGCCGAAACGCTCTTCGATGAGCGTGATGCCGTTCTCGTTGCTCGCCGGCACGGCGAACAACAGGGCCGCCATGCGCGACTCAACGTCCATCCGTAGGCCGGCGATGATGACCCCCATGCCCAGCGCGTGCGACCAGACGCGCTCGCCGCTGCCGAGCACGGAGTCGCCATAGACTTCCCAGGCGTAAGCGACCACCTCCTTAAGTGCAGTGGCCTCTTCCGGCGGCAGGCCATCGGCTAGCACCGCGAAAAACTGGTCGAAATCGCTCTGGGCGGCGACGGAATGGACAACGGAAACCATGTAGGGATTATACCGTCTGCCCCCCGCATCGCGGCTGATGCATAATCCGCCGGATGTCCGAAAAACCAGCCCGCTTCCTGACCAACCCTTACCTGCTGCTGACCCTGACCGTGCTCTTCTGGTCGGGCAACATGGTGGTCGGGCGGGGCATTCGCGCCGATGTGCCGCCACTGGCGCTGGCCTTCTGGCGCTGGGCAATCGCTTTCCTGCTGGTGCTGCCGCTGGCCTGGCCGCACTTCAAGTCCCAATGGCCGCTGCTGCGCCAGGCCTGGAAGCCGATCGTGCTCCTCGGGCTGCTCGGTGTCGGCAGCTACAACACCTTCGCCTACATCGCGCTGCAATACACCTCGGCGACCAACGCAGTGCTGCTCAATTCCTTCATCCCGGTCGTCACCATCGCCATTTCCTGGGCCTTTCTCGGCAAACACCTGCGACGCCTGGAAGGACTGGGCGTCGTGATCTCGCTATGCGGCGCGCTGACCATCATCGCGCGCGGCGATCCGGCCGTTCTCTTCCACCTCAATCTCAATGTCGGCGATGTCTGGATGCTGGGCGCCGTGCTGGCCTGGGCCATTTATACCGTCGGCCTCGCCTGGCGGCCGACCGGCGTGCACCCGATGCTGATGCTGGCGGCGATGACCGCCGTCGGCCTCGGCGCGCTGTTCCCCGCCTGGCTGTGGGAAATGACGCA
>JAEUOH010000281.1 GCA_016790845.1 Dechloromonas sp. | reverse complement strand
GATCACGATTCATGGCGGGAAATTTCAGCACATTTCCCGCAGGGCGTCCACGAAAAGTTGTCTTATATAAGACACATGATGAATTGACAGCCGGACGCTGAACTTCTAACATCTTTATTCTCTCGACCGCCCTGACGCAAGGGAAGAAAATCAGGCGGCCAACGAGCGGAGACGAACAATTTCAACCACGCTGTTTCATACAGGAGCGATACATGTCCAAAGCCCCCATGCGCGTTGCCGTGACCGGCGCCGCCGGCCAAATCGGTTATAGCCTGCTGTTCCGCATTGCCTCCGGCGAAATGCTCGGCAAGGATCAGCCGGTCATTCTCCAGCTGCTCGACCTGCCGCAAGCCCAACAGGCCGTCAAGGGCGTCATGATGGAGCTCGACGACTGCGCGTTCCCGCTGCTCGCCGGCATGGTCGCCACCGACGACCCGAACGTCGCCTTCAAGGATGCCGACGTCTGCCTGCTGGTCGGTGCCCGTCCCCGTACCAAGGGCATGGAGCGTGCCGACCTGCTGACCGCCAACGGCGCCATCTTCACCGTTCAAGGCAAGGCCATTGCCGAGAACGCCAAGGAAGACGTCAAGGTTCTGGTCGTCGGCAACCCCTGCAACACCAATGCCTACATCGCTGCTGCCGCCGCCAAGAAGGTTGGCCGCACCAACCCGAACAACTACCATGGCATGCTGCGCCTGGACCACAACCGCGCCCTGTCGCAACTGGCCGAGAAGACCGGCCGCGCCGTTTCTTCCTTCAAGAAGCTGGTCGTCTGGGGCAACCACTCGCCGACGATGTACGCCGACTACCGCAACTGCGAGTCGAACGGCGACAACGTCAAGGCCCTGATCAACGATCACGCCTGGAACAACGACGTCTTCCTGCCGACCGTCGGCAAGCGCGGCGCCGCGATCATCGAAGCCCGCGGCCTGTCCTCCGCTGCTTCCGCCGCTAACGCCGCCATTGACCACATCCGTGACTGGGTTCTCGGCTCCAGCGACTGGGTCACCATGGGTGTTCCGTCCGACGGTTCTTACGGCATCCCGGCCGGCATCGTTTACGGCTTCCCGTGCGAGTGCAAGGGCAATTCCTTCAAGATCATCCAGGGTCTGGAAATCGACGAATACAGCCGCGAGAAGATGAACCTGACGCTCAAGGAACTGACCGACGAAGCCGAAGCCGTCAAGGACATGCTGTAATCCAGCATTAGTTCTTAGTTTCGGAGAAAGGCCACGGTAAAATGCCGTGGCCTTTTTCTTTGTAGCACTCCACATCATGCGCCACCCGAAAACTGTTCTTTTTGCCGGCGAAAAGCCCTTCCCCATCCTGCCTGCAGTTGACCATTACGCCGGCTCGGAAAAGCTGATGAGGAAGGCGCTGCTGCTCCAAAAAGAACTCGGCCCGATTTTCGACATCACCTGCGACTGCGAGGATGGCGCCCATGCCGGCGCCGAGCGCGAGCATGCAGAGATGGCGGCCAGTGTGATCATGAGCGAGGACAACCTGTTCAATCGCGTTGGCGCCAGAGTCCATGACGTGACGCACGCCCATTGGCGACAGGATATGGAAATCCTCGTCGGCCGCGCCGCGTCGAGGCTGCCGTTCATTACGCTGCCCAAGCCCTGCAGCGCGGGCGACGTGCAGGTGCAGATCGAAGCCCTGCGTGAAATCGAGCAGGATTTCGGCGTCGACCGCAGGATACCCGTTCATGTCCTGATCGAAACCCACGGCGCCCTGCGCGAGGTCTGGGAGATTGCCGCCCTGCCCGGCGTCGAAAGCCTCGACTTCGGCCTGATGGATTTCGTGTCGGGACACCACGGGGCGATCCCCGGCAGTGCCATGAAGAGCCCGGGACAATTCGATCACCCGCTGGTTGCCCGCGCCAAGTGCGAAATTACCGCCGCCGCACTGGCCAACGGCGTCGTTCCCTCGCACAACGTCACCACCGAACTCAAGGACATCGAGATGATTCGCGACGATGCCCGCCGCGCCCGCACCGAGTTCGGCTATTTGCGCATGTGGAGCATCCACCCCAACCAGATCGTTCCCATCGTCGAAGCGATGCGCCCCGATTTTTCGGAAGTCCAGGCCGCGACGGAAATCCTGATCGCCGCCCAGGATTCGGACTGGGGACCGATCCAGCATGCCGGCAAGCTGCACGATCGTGCCTCCTACCGCTATTACTGGGAACTGCTTGACCGTGCCCACGTCACCGGCATGGAAATTCCGCCTGCAGCCAGGGAACGGTTTTTTGCCTGAATTTGGCGTCGACCGCAGTAGCGAGGCACCGCTCGCCATCCTCTATCGCGACGAGCATATCGTCGTCATCGACAAGCCGCCCAACCTGCTCGTCCATCGCTCGGAAATCGACCGCCATGAGACGCGCTTCGCGATCCAGATCCTGCGTGACCAGATCGGCCAGCGCGTCTGGCCGGCGCATCGGCTGGATCGCGGCACCTCGGGCGTTCTGCTGTTCGCACTGAGAGCCGAACTGGCCGGCGTACTCGGCCGCCAGTTTGAAGCCGGAACCGTGGAAAAATGCTACTGGGCCGTCGTCCGTGGCCATCCGCCGGCAGAGGGCATCATCGATCATCCGCTCAGCCGTCAGCGCGATGCGTACGAATTCCAAGGTGATCGAAGCAGCCAGGAGGCGCAAGCGGCCGTGACCCGTTTTCGCCGCCTCGCCACCGCCGAACTACCCGTCATGGTCGATCGCTATCCGTCCAGCCGTTACGCCTTGATCGAGTTGGAGCCAGTGACCGGCCGTCGCCACCAATTGCGCCGCCACCTGAAACACATCGCACACCCGATCATTGGCGACGCCACCTATGGCAAGGGGCGCCACAACCGCTTTTTCGCCGAGCGATTCGGATGCCATCGTTCGCTGCTGGCCTGCGTCCAACTAACATTCGACCACCCGGTCAGCGGACAACGTCTGCAAAAAAAAGCGCCAGTGTCCGGCGAATTCGCCACCACACTGGCGCAGCTAGGCTGGAACTTCCCGCAGCTCTAGGCGATGTTTTCCTCGAGGTGCTCCCGGAACTGCTGGTTGCGCTCCAGTTGAACCATGTCCGCTCCCAGTGCATCGCGGGCGGAAACCATGCCCAGCGGTGCGCCATTGGCGTCCACCACCGGCACATGGCGGAAACCGCCGTCGACCATGAACTGCAGGGCATAACCCAGCGGCTTGTCGGCACGGATCGTTCGCGGATCGCGCACCATCACCTGGGCAAGCGTCGTCGACTCGGGGTCCAGGCTGCCGGCGAGAACCTTGTTCAGCGCATCGCGCTCGGTAAAAATCCCGCTAATACGGTTGCCATCTACAACCAGCAAGGCGCCGATTCGCTTGTCGGCCATCAATTTGCACGCCGCCCGGACAGTGGTGTCCGACGTGCCGGTAACCACCGGTCGCCCGGCAATAATGTCGCTGATAACTCGTGTTGGCATGTTTTGTCTCCTTTTGTGGTTTTGGGTAACGGAATAATCGCCCGATCGGCGGTTAGAAACAAGGGTGACCGATCGCTATTGCGACTTGATGACGATTATCGCGATTATCAGGAAGACAGCAAGTATGCCAATGAGTTCGATATTCATCGAAATTGCATTCGCCGGCGGCCGGAAACAGCCACCGCCCGAATCCGTCAGACGGCTTCGATAGCCGGTAAGGCGACCTTGTTGTCGGTACTGAACTGGTAATCGCGGAAAACGTGCTCGGCTGAAAGCAGTTTATAGCTGCCATCCGACTCCTTGCGCGTCGTGTCCTTCAAGCGCCAGGTCAGCTGGCCGCAAGTCCAGATGTCGAAATTGCGCATGTGGGTACAGAGACAGGTCTTGTCCCAGACCTGCACCTTGCGCGCCTCCGGATGCGCCGCCACCTCACGATTGTAGGACGTGACATACGAGCACTTGCCGCTGGCGTCGAGCAGATAGCCATAGGCCTCGCAGTTGGGACGGATCCCGTCGCCGATGCCGGGGCTCGACTTGATCATGCGCATTGGGTAGCCAGTCGGCGAGATTTCGTTGACCACGATGTCGTCCTCGTCGGCCTTGAAATACTCCTGCTTCACGTCGGCCGGCAGGCCGCACTCTTCGGTGACGGTAAAGCGCGTCGCGACCTGGACGGCCGCCGCACCGTTTTCCAGGAATCCCGCCGCGTCGCTGCCGGTGAAAATACCGCCGGCCGGAATCACCGGAATATCCAGTTGCGCTTCCTTGAGATAGGCGATGACCTCGGCGACGATGGTCGCCAGATCGTACTTGGCCCAGTCCAGGCCGAAGCCAAGGTGGCCGCCGGCCAGCGGCCCTTCGACGACGATGTAATCGGGGAAGCGATTGGTGCGGCTGCTCTTTTTCAGGAAGAGTTGCAGCGCGCGTACCGAAGAGACGATGATGCCCAGCTTGGCATCGCGGAAGCGTGGGTGATCTTCGATCAGCGCGAAGGAGCCGAGGTGCAGGCCGGCAGCCAGCGTGATGCCGTCGATCCCGGAATCCAGCGCGGCGCTCATGCGGGCGCGGAGGGTTTCCTTTGGCGCATTCATCGTCAGCTTTTCCATGCAGTTGATCAGGATCAGCCCGGAACCCTGTTTGCGCCGCATCGTCGCCTCGACGTGCAGACGGGTCGCCTCGACCAGCCGGCCGAGGTCGAACTTGACCGACGACTTGTCCTCGTTGAGGACGTTGTACTTGTAGAAAGCGAGTTTTTCCTTGACCTGCTTGGTGTCGTAGCGACGGTCGGCGACGGTATTGATCATGGCGTCGGAAATGTGGCCGACGCCACCGAGGCGAGCCGCCTCCAGCGCGAGATCGGCAGTCGAGATATCGACGCCCATGCCGCCGATCA
>JAEUOH010000264.1 GCA_016790845.1 Dechloromonas sp. | reverse complement strand
CAGGCTGCGATTACCAAGGAACTCTCGGAAATCGTCAGCGGCGCCGCCGCGGTGTGACGCGTAGATTTTTATTTTTGGGGATTTGAATATGAGTCAAGGTTCAATCGTTCAGTGCATCGGCGCCGTTGTGGACATCCACTTTCCGCGCGACGCGATGCCAAAGGTCTACGACGCCCTCAAGCTCGATGCCTCCGAATCCAACGGCATGGCCGAAAGCGGCCTGACCTTCGAGGTTCAGCAACAGCTCGGTGACGGCGTGGTTCGTACCATCGCCATGGGTTCCTCCGACGGCCTGCGTCGCGGCATGAAGGTGAACAACACCGGCGTCGCGATTTCCGTGCCCGTTGGCATGGGCACCCTGGGCCGCATCATGGACGTGCTGGGTCGTCCCATCGACGAAGCCGGTCCGATCGACACCAACGAAGTGCGCCCGATCCACGCGGCCGCTCCCAAGTTCGACGAACTGTCTTCCTCCGTCGATCTGCTCGAAACCGGCATCAAGGTTATCGATCTGATCTGCCCGTTTGCCAAGGGCGGCAAGGTCGGCCTGTTCGGCGGCGCCGGCGTCGGCAAGACGGTCAACATGATGGAGCTGATCAACAACATCGCCAAGCAGCACTCCGGTCTGTCCGTGTTCGCTGGCGTGGGTGAGCGTACCCGTGAAGGGAACGACTTCTACCACGAAATGAAGGACTCCAACGTTCTCGACAAGGTCGCCATGGTGTTCGGTCAGATGAACGAACCCCCGGGCAACCGTCTGCGCGTCGCGCTGACCGGCCTGACCATGGCCGAGCGTTTCCGTGACGACGGTCGTGACATCCTGTTCTTCGTCGACAACATCTACCGCTACACCCTGGCTGGTACCGAAGTGTCCGCGCTGCTCGGCCGTATGCCTTCCGCCGTGGGCTACCAGCCGACGCTGGCCGAAGAAATGGGCCGTCTGCAAGAGCGTATCACCTCTACAAAGGTTGGCTCGATCACCTCCATCCAGGCCGTTTACGTGCCTGCCGATGACTTGACCGACCCGTCGCCTGCTACCACCTTCCTGCACTTGGACTCCACGGTCGTGCTGTCGCGTGACATCGCTTCGCTGGGTATCTACCCGGCCGTCGATCCGCTCGACTCCACTTCCCGCCAGTTGGACCCGCAGGTGGTTGGCGAAGAGCACTATTCGGTCGCTCGTGCCGTGCAGATGAACCTGCAGAAGTACAAGGAACTGCGCGACATCATCGCGATTCTCGGTATGGATGAACTGTCTCCGGAAGACAAGCTGGCCGTGTCCCGTGCCCGCAAGATCCAACGCTTCCTGTCGCAGCCGTTCCACGTTGCTGAAGTCTTCACCGGTTCCCCGGGCAAGTTCGTATCCCTCAAGGATACGATCAAGGGCTTCAAGGGTATCTGCGCCGGCGAATACGATCACTTGCCCGAACAAGCCTTCTACATGGTTGGCGGTATCGAGGAAGTTATCGAAAAGGCGAAGACGCTGTAACCGGCGTTTCGAGCAAAGGAGCCAGTCATGGCAATTTCTGTTCATTGTGACGTCGTCAGCGCGGAAGAGTCGATCTTCTCGGGTCTGGTCGAATTCGCCGTGTTTCCCGGTGAAGCCGGCGAACTCGGTATTCTGCCGCACCACACGCCGCTGCTGACTCGTATTAAGCCGGGTACGATTCGTCTGAAGCTGCAAGGTCAGACGGACTTCGAACTGGTGTATGTGTCCGGTGGCATGCTGGAAGTTCAGCCGTCAATGATTACCGTGTTGGCCGATACGGCCATCCGGGCTCATGACCTGGACGAAGCCAAGGCCATGGAAGCCAAGAAGCGTGCCGAGGAAGCACTTGCCAATCGCAATGCCGAAATGGACTACGCAGCAGCGGAGTCCGAGCTGGCACAGGCGATTGCACAGTTGCAGGCCATTCAGCGCTTGCGCAAGTCGATTCACTGATACTGCGCGGTTTCAACATGAAAAAAGGGCAGCTTAGGCTGCCCTTTTTATTTCGTCCGGAAATTAGTCATCAGGTAATAAGTTTTGCCACGCGCTTCTCGAAACGGGCCAGATCATCGCGCAGAAGATCGACCGCAGCGCAGAACTGCGTAATGTCTCGGCTGCTCGCCAGCAGTCGGGAATCTTCGGTAGCGTATTCGGACAGGTTGGCACCCAGGCGACGAATGGCCGATCGCGTTTGGTCGACTCCAGCCGACAGGAAGCGGGTCAGGCGTGTGGCAGGAATGTCTCCAATGACGCTGGACAGATCCCCTTCATAATCCCAGCGAAGATTTCTGAAAACAAAGGCAAGCGCTTCAGCGAAATTTGCGGCGCCGGTCAGGCGAGCCGCTGCAAAAGCGCTGCCGGGATCCGACAGAAATTTGAAGGTGGCATCAGAAGCGAAAGAAATGGTCACGTCGGGGGTAGCCTCCGGAGCAGCTACCGTAAACAGGCCGTTCTGATCGACGGTAATGGTTACTCGTAGCGGGCCGCCCTCAATCGTTGCCGATTGCCCGATGAACGGCAAAAGCCGCTGCCGAGGCCATGTCTCCTGCGTAAGCAGGTGATTCAAAAATGGCAATACCGCAGAATCAATCGCCGACATGTACAAGTCCAATTCAAATTAGCAATGACAGGTCGCTTGCGCAAATATCCAATATTGAGACTAGAACTTGAAGCCCCGATGCAAGGCGACGACGCCTAGCGCCAAATTGAAATATTCGACGTTTTCCAGGCCCGCCTGCGCCATCATCTGCTTCAGTTCCTCCTGGCCGGGATGTACTCGGATCGACTCGGAAAGGTAGCGGTAACTGTCCTCATCGTTTGTGACGAGCTTTCCGACACGGGGAATAACATGGAAAGAATAGAAGTCGTAGGCCGGCTTGAGCGGTTTCCATATCTGTGAGAACTCAAGCACCAGCAGGCGTCCGCCGGGTCTCAGTACGCGATACATTTCCGCCAGCGCGACATCCTTGTGGGTCATGTTGCGCAGGCCGAAGGCGACGGTGACGCAGTCGAACCAGTCGTCCGGGAATGGCAATTTCTCAGCGTCGCACTGCGCCGCCGGGAGAATGAATCCCTTGTCGAGGAGTCGGTCGCGCCCCCGTGCGAGCATTGCGTTGTTGATGTCGGTCAGCCACACCTGGCCGGACTTTCCAACCTTCTTGGCGAAGGCCAGCGAAAGGTCGCCGGTGCCCCCGGCCACATCAAGAACGCGCGAGCCTTCACGAACGCCGCTGCGCTGGATGGTGAAGGCCTTCCACAGGCGATGCAGCCCGCCGGACATCAGGTCGTTCATTAAGTCGTAGCGACTGGCAACAGAGTCGAATACATCGGCAACTCGCCTTGCTTTTTCGCGCTCCGCGACCGTCTCGTAGCCAAAATGCGTGGTGTCGTTTTTCATGGTTTCAATGGTGTTGACCGCAACTGCCGCCGCTCGGGCGTGAAGTGGTATCGATATCGCGGGACAGCCCCTGTGCCTCGAGCTGTTTCAGATATTCCTGCCACAATTCGTCGTGATGCTTGCCCAGGTTGTAAATGAGATCCCAGGAGTAGAGCCCGCTATCGTGACCATCCGAGAAGACCGGACGAATTGCGTAAGTTCCGACTGGCTCAATGCGCTCGATAGTGACGTCTCGCTTGCCTGTTTGCAGGGTCTCCTGGCCCGGACCGTGGCCACGGGCTTCCGCAGATGGCGTAAACACCCGCAGGTACTCGAAATCCAGCATGAAACGTTCGCCATTTTCGTAGGCGAACTCCAGAATGCGTGACTTCTGGTGCAATCTGATTTCGCTCGGAATCGGTGTGTCTTGTGCGATGCCAGCCATAAGGCCTCCTTGATGAGTGCACTAGTTTACCGTACTCATCGTTGCCCCGAGACGAGTTGCGTCAAAGTGGCTCGTATGAAACGCGCTCGAAGTCGACACCACGCTGGCGAACATGTTTCATGCGAAGCAGCATGGTTTTCTCGTTGGCATGGACTTCCAGGGTGCCACTGGCTTGATACATGCCGGCCGGAATCACGATCGAGCCTTCCTGGCGGATCGCAGCGACCGCCGGTAGCAGAAAACCCCTGACGTAGCGGTCGGCGTGCGCGGCATTGCTGGGCGCATGTCGCACGCCGACCGCTTCCGGGAGCCCGGGCAGGACGGAGACGCCGACAACCAGATCGCCGTTGCTTTCCTGCATCAGCCAGCTGGCTTGCCCGAGAAGGAAGCGTTCGCCATCGTGCGGGCAAATCGCAAGTAACTGACTGTGGGCGATGCGCTGGCCCGCATGGTGGCGGCCAAGACGAAAACCATTGGCCGAATGGTTGATGACCGTCCACTCGTCGACCGGAAAGTCGAGACGTGGCTTGATGCTCAGGGCTTGTCCGGGGGTAGCTTGGTCGCGGAACGTGAACAGGGTGTCGAATTCCGAACGCGAATAAGCGTTTGCCGAGTCGGGTTGGACGAATTCGCTGCCACCGACGAAATAGTGCATGGCATCGAAGCCGACGGCGAGGCGTGCCGTTCCTTCCGAGGCAAAGCGTCGAAAGCGGCGTGGCGACGCAGTTTGCGTCCATGGCCGGGAAATCTGTTCGAGCAACTGGATGACATGGCCAGCGGTATCTTCGCCCAGGCCGAGTTGCGACGGCGTCAGGCGCTGGTGCAATTGAGCCAGCATGTGGCTCAACTGCAATCCAAGGCGACTGGTATCGAGTCGGCGAGCATCGGCGCCGATGTTTTCGGTGGAACTGGTGGGGTGGATCGGCTGGTCCTTCATCAGTTCGATGATGTAAGGCGGCACCTCGTATTCGTCATCGAGTCGGTGCAGAGATACCAGAGGGCCCCACATGCCGGCCCAGCGTCGAATCAGGTTGAGGTTGCGCACGCTGTTGCTGTAGGGGCTGGCGACCTCGATCAACAGCAAGGTGACGTAGGCGGCCGCGCAATGGGTCGCTTGCAGGTCACTCTCCAGGGAATCGTTGACTGGCGTGTAGATGATTCCCCACTGCTCGGCCGTTTCGTAGTAGCCATGCAATTCGTGCCAGATGCCGGCAGGAATCTCGCGCCGTGCCCTGTAGTGTTCGAGGATGATCATGCCGGTGTAGTACAGGCAGCGGTGCAGTATCGTCGCTAGCAGACCCGAATACTGCGGATTGTCCGGCATCGGCTCCTGTAACCGGGCGCAGAGGGCATACGCCCTGGACATGCGTTTCCAGGCTGAAAGCACCTGCTGGAAAATCCCGTCTTCCTCTTCCGCCAGCGGCAATGGCTTGTTGTGATAGCGCCGCGCCAGCTCTTCCTCGACGAAGTGAAGCGGCATCCGGGCCTGTTCGAGCAGTCCAAGCAGAATGCCGGCTTCAGGCGGAACGTCGAGCAGGGCATCGAGAAACTCGAGGAGCTTCTTCTCGGCTACCGGTGGATTGGCCAGCGGCAACTGCGCCAGGTAGTTGGCTCCGGTTTGCAGATCCGGAATCGATAGCGGGGAAGATGCCATGTTCATTTTCGTAGGCCTAGAGATTCATCGGGAAGTGCTAAGTTGTTCATGCAGCGCCTGACGCAGGCGGTCGTCGTCGACGACCGGGCGTGGCTGCGGGAGATCGCGCTGAACCTTGCCCCAGACTGGCTCGGGGAAGTGGCGATCGGAATGCCAGCGCGGGATGACATGCCAATGCAGATGGGGCGTCATGTTGCCGAAGCTGGCAAGATTGATCTTGTCGGGCGAAAACAGCGCCCGTATGACCTCTTCCACCCCGAACACCACGGCCATGAAAGCTTGCCGTTCCGCGGAGGGCAGGTCGCTCATTTCGCGCACGTGAGCCGTCCAGATGACGCGACAAAAACCCGGGTAATGCGGATCGTCTACGCGAACGACACGGCAGTTCCCGGATTCCCAGAGAACCGTTCCGCCCGCCGAAGCGCACAACTCGCAGCCCTTGCCTTCCATCGCGCCGATCCAGATTTGCCAAGGTTGCAAGGATTGCACTTGCATATAAATACTGCAAGTGCTTCCTGCCCAAGCGAACGGGCTGTTGCGGTCGACCCTCGAAAATGGCCGAAATTCAGAGCAGGACGCGCTCTATGCCGCCGGTGTTGGCCTTGCCTACGTAATCCGCCATCCAGTTGTCGCCGAGCAGGTGCTTGGCCAGTTCGACGACGATGTAGTCTGCCTTGGTGCCGGCGTCGTCATCATAACGGGAAAGGCCCTGCAGGCAGGCCGGGCAGGAGGTCAGGATCTTGACGTCGCCAGTGAAGCCATCGGCGCGCAATTTCTCGGCTCCGTTCTCGATTTCCTGCTGCTTGCGGAACTTGACCTGGGTGGCGATATCCGGCCGCGAATAGGCGAAGGACCCGGCGTCGCCGCAACAGCGATCGCTCAGCGGCACCTCCTGGCCCATCAGCGTTTTGGTCACGGCGAGCGGGGCATAGGCCTTCATCGGCGTGTGGCAGGGGTCGTGGTACATGTAGCGTGTGCCGCTCACCCCTTCCAGTTTGACGCCCTTTTCCATCAGGTATTCGTGAATGTC
>JAEUOH010000245.1 GCA_016790845.1 Dechloromonas sp. | reverse complement strand
TGCCTGGCCAATCAGTGTCGCGTTGATATTCACGCTAACCTCCTGGTAATTAGGGTTACAGGCGCGTGGAGATTACTTGACCAGAGCGATGAACGGATTGGCGAAGAGCATGAACAGGGCGATACCGACACCGATCATGGTAACCGCGTCAAGCAGACCAGCAACGATGAACATCTTGACTTGCAGCGTGGGGATCATTTCCGGCTGACGGGCAGCGCCTTCCAGGAAACGGCCGCCGAGGATACCAAAGCCGATGGCGGTGCCCAGAGCACCAGCGCCGATCAGGATGGCAACAGCGATAGCGGTGTTGGAGAGAACGGTTGCGAGTTCCATGTTTACTCCTCAGTAAGGTAGGGGTTGTTACGGTTAAAGTTAAAAACTACGGGAAACTGCCAAAACTCTTAGTGCGACTCAGCAGCCATCGACATGTACACAATGGTCAGCATCATGAAAACGAAGGCTTGCAGGGTGATGATCAGGATGTGGAACAGCGCCCAGGGCAAAGCCAGGGGAAGCTGCCAGATCCCGAGCAGGGCGATCAGGATGAACACCATTTCGCCGGCATACATGTTGCCGAAGAGACGCAGTGCCAGCGAAATCGGCTTGGCGATGTCCTCGACGACGCGGAAGATGAAGTTGACCGGGGCCAGCTTCATGCCGAACGGCGCGGAGAACACTTCATGCAGGAAGCCGCCGACACCTTTCACCTTCAGATTCATCCCGATCATGATGCAGAAGACCGTGATCGACATCGCGAAAGTCAGGTTGGGGTCGGTGGTCGGCACCGCCTTCAGGTAATGGATGCCAACTGCGCCAGCAAGAAGCGGCAGGAAATCGACCGGAATCAGGTCCATGGCGTTCATGACGAACACCCAGACGAAAATGGTGATGGCGAGCGGGGTGACCAGTGCGCTCTTGCCGTGAAAAGTATCCTTGACCTGCTGGTCGACCAGACCGACGACCATTTCGACGAAGTTCTGCAGGCCACCCGGAACGCCGGAGGTAGCTTTGCCGGCAACTTTAGCCATCAGGCCGAAGACGATGATACCGAGCAGGCCGGAAATGACCAGGGTATCGAGGTGAAAACTCCAGAATCCGTGACAGTGACCCGCCGCATCCCGGGCCGCGCTCGAACAAACGGTCAGGTTGGTCAGGTGGTGTTGGATATAGCCTGCTGTGGTCAGGCCGCCTTCAGCGCTCATGATTTCTCCAGTCAGCTCAACGTTGCTTCAAGAGTGCCATCCAGAAGATGACAAAGGTTGATGCGTAGCCAAGAAAGAGCGGCAGCGCCGAGACTTCCTTGTACCCCCAAAACACCAGCGCAAATCCGGCAAAGGTCAGAGCAAACTT
>JAEUOH010000156.1 GCA_016790845.1 Dechloromonas sp. | reverse complement strand
CAGCGACTGGCTCAGGGAACCGTCCGGCTACGCGATTCCCAATTACGTGGCCGATGTCGTCACGCTGCTTGCCCGCCTCGATGTCGAGATGGTGGACTGGGTCGGCATCTCGATGGGCGGCTTGATCGGCATGGCGCTGGCGAGCATGGCGGGAACGCCGGTGCGGCGGCTGGTGCTCAGCGATGTCGGGCCGGAAATCACCACCGAGTCGATCCAGCGCATTGCGTCCTATGTCGGCACCGATCCGCGCTGGGCCAGCCTCGAGCAGGCCGAGGCCTACATCCGCACGGTCAGCGCGCCGTTCGGCAAGCTCACCGACGCCCAGTGGCTGCACATGACCGAACATTGCGTGCGCCAGGACAGCGACGGCAGCTGGCGCTTCCGTTACGATCCGAAAATCGCCGAGCCGTTCAAGGCGTCGTTTGCCGGCGGGCCGATCGATCTGTGGCCGTACTACGAGCGGGTCACTTGTCCGACGCTGGTCGTGCGCGGTGCCGAATCGGATTTGCTGACGCGCGAGACCTGGCAGCGCATGGGCAGTTGCGGTCCACACGCAAAACTGGTCGAAATTCCCGAGGTCGGCCATGCGCCGATGTTCCTGACGGACGATCAGATCGCCGTCGCCCGTGACTTCCTGCTCGCATCGTGACCATGAAACATCTCGTTGTCGGCGGCCTACGTCTCGAATACCAGGATTACCCGGCGCACCGCCCGGGCCTGCCGTGCATCGTGATGCTGCACGAAGGGCTGGGCTGCGTCGCCATGTGGCGCCATTTTCCCGAGCGCGTGGCGGCGGTCACCGGTTGCCGCGTGCTGGTTTGGTCGCGCGCCGGCTATGGCCACTCGCAGCCTTACGCCGAAGCCCGCACGCCGCGCTACATGCACCGCGAGGCGCTGGAGGCCTTGCCGGCTTTGCTGGCCGAACTGGACATCGAACGGCCGCTGTTGTTTGGCCACAGCGACGGCGGCAGCATCGCGCTGATCTTCGCCGGCGCCTTTCCCGAGGTGCCGCTGGGGGCCATTGTCATGGCGCCGCACGAGTTCGTCGAGGAGGTGACGCTGGCCGGCATTTTGGCCGCAAAAACGGCGTGGACCGCAACCGACATGCCGCAGAAGCTGGGTCGCTATCACGCCGATGTCCAGCGCGTGTTCTCCGACTGGAACGACACCTGGCTGTCGCCGGCCTTCCGCGACTGGAACATCGAGGAATATTTGCCGGCGATCCGCTGTCCGGTGCTGGCGATCCAGGGCGAGGACGACGAGTACGCGACGATGCGCCAGATCGAGGTCATCGCCGAGCGGGTGCCCGATACCACGCTGGTAAAACTGCCCCAGTGCGGCCACTCGCCGCACCGCGATCAGCCGGCGGCGGTGCTCGGGGCGGTCGATACCTTCGTCAGGCGGCTGAGCGGGTCCTGACGGTAATAGCTGCGCAGCAGCGCGTAAAGGGTCGGGTATTCGCGGTCGACGAGGTCGGGCAACTCGAAGAAGTTTTCCGATAGCACCGCGAAGAATTCGGCCGGGTCGTCGCTGGCGTAGGGATCGATGATCGTTTCCTCGCCGCTGTCGACGCGACGGCAGAAATCGTCGTAGGCGGCGAAAAACACCTCTTCCCAGGCTTGCCGGGTGATGCCGGAATGCAGCGCCGGGATGCCGTCTGCTTCGCCGTTCTTCATGTCCAGCTTATGGGCGAATTCGTGGATCACCACGTTGTAGCCGTCGCCGGCCATCTGCGCGTCGTGCCAGGAAACGATCAGCGGCCCGCCTTCCCAGGCTTCGCCGGAGAGCACGTCGTCAAATTCGTGGACGATCCCGGCTTCATCCTCGATGCGGCGCGAGACGACGAATTCGTCGGGATAGACGACGATGCCGACCCAGTCGCGGTAAGCGGCAAGGCCCAGTTCGAGGATGGGCAGACAGCCCTGGGCGGCAATCGAAACGCAGATTTCGTCGCTCAGTTCGAGGCCGCCGACGGCGCTGAACTCCTTTTCCGCCAGAAAGTCCTCGACCAGCGTTTTGAGTCTTTTTTTCTCGTCGACCGCAAGCAGGTCGAGAAAGGGCAGGCCGTTGAGTGTTTTCTCCCACAGCGCGTCGGAAACTGCGGCGCGCTTGCCACCAAACCAGTCGAATAGCCCCATCGCTTATTTCTTCATCGTCAGCCAGATGCCGCTGAAGATCAGCGCGATGCCCAGGTAGTGATACCAGTGCGGTATCTCGGCCAGGAAAATGGCGGAGAGGATGGTGCCGAAGACCGGCATCAGGTGGATGAACAGGCTGGCCTTGCTGGCGCCGATTTCGGCGACGCCCCGGTTGTAAAAAATGTAGCCGAGGAAACTCGGGAAGATGCCGACATAAGCGAGCGCGGCGAGCGATCCGGCGTTGATGACGGTCGGCCTGCCCTGCGTCATTTCCCACAGCCAGGCGGGGAACAGCGCGCCGAGGCCGACGGCGGTCATCGCCGCCAGCATCAGCATCGGGTGCACGCCGGTCGGCCGCCAGGCGAGGCCGACGGTATAAATGGCCCAGGCCAGCACGGCGCCC
>JAEUOH010000258.1 GCA_016790845.1 Dechloromonas sp. | reverse complement strand
GGGCCTCGCCGTCGAGCGCTTCCTCAGCATCGTCGAGGACGAAGTCGGCAGCACGCCGCAATACGGCCTGACGCCCGCCCCCCAGATTTCCTGGATGTGGCGCCATCAGTCCCGCATGTCGCTGCTTTCCCTGATGGCTGCGCAGAATGCCTACCGCTTCTGGCAGAACACTTGGGGAAACATGCAACTGCCAAAAAAAGCAGCGTGACCGGGCGACGCTGACGCCGACAGTCGGCGGGCCAGGGGCGTGCAGGCCCCGAACCCGCCGTCCGGCCAGCGTGGGCGCCCCGCGCCCGGTCACCCGTAGTTCCCCGGCGCAATTCCGGCGCAAGCGGCGGTAGCGCGAGCTACCTGGGCTTCGTTCGCGCCTTTTCATCGCGCAAGTGGCCGGGAGCGGCCTGTTGCGGTCGACCGCCGAAACAAGGCAAAAATCAACCGACAGGTTCCGCCGGTATAATTCGCCGTTTACTCAACGATTTCCCAGCGAATTATCCATGCAGGACAAATACACCCCGGCCGACATCGAGCGCGCCGCCCAGGCGCACTGGAACAAGACCGGCGCCGCCCGCGCCATTGAAGACGCTTCCAAGCCGAAGTACTACTGCCTCTCGATGTTCCCGTATCCGTCCGGGAAGCTGCACATGGGCCACGTGCGCAACTACACCATCGGCGACGTGCTGTCGCGCTTCCACAAGATGCAGGGTTACAACGTGCTGCAACCGATGGGCTGGGACGCCTTCGGCATGCCGGCCGAAAACGCTGCGCTGCAGAACAACGTGCCGCCGGCCGGGTGGACTTACTCCAACATCGATTACATGCGGACGCAGCTCAAGTCGCTCGGCTTTGCCATCGACTGGGAACGCGAATTCGCCACCTGCACGCCTGAGTACTACCGCTGGGAACAATGGCTGTTCACCCGCCTCTACGAAAAGGGCCTCGTTTACAAGAAACTCGGCACCGTGAACTGGGACCCGGTCGATCACACCGTGCTGGCCAACGAACAGGTCATAGACGGCCGCGGCTGGCGCTCCGGCGCGCTGATCGAAAAGCGCGAGATCCCCATGTACTACATGAAGATCACCGCCTATGCTGAGGAGTTGCTGTCCGAGCTCGACAACCTGCCGGGCTGGCCCGAGCAGGTTCGCCTGATGCAGAAGAACTGGATCGGCAAGAGCACCGGCGTGCGCTTCGCCTTCCCGCTCGCCGACAACGCCGATGAAAAGCTCTGGGTGTTCACCACGCGCGCCGACACCATCATGGGCGTCACCTTCGTCGCCGTCGCCGCCGAACACCCGCTGGCCACCAAGGCCGCTGCCAACAACCCGGAACTGGCTGCCTTCATCGAGGAATGCAAGAAGGGTGGCGTCGCCGAGGCTGACATCGCGACGATGGAAAAGAAGGGCATGCCGACCGGCATTTTCGTCACGCATCCGCTGACCGGTGAGCAGGTCGAAGTCTGGGTCGGCAACTATGTGCTGATGAGCTATGGCGACGGCGCCGTGATGGCCGTGCCGGCGCACGACGAACGCGATTTCGCCTTCGCCCTGAAATACAACCTGCCGATCAAGCAGGTCGTCGCCGTCGATGGCGAAACCTCCTTCAGCCACGAAGCCTGGGCCGAGTGGTACGCCGACAAGGTCAAGGGCAAGCTGGTCAATTCCGGCAAATACGACGGCCTGGGCTATGAGGCCGCCGTCGACGCCATCGCCGCCGACCTCGCCGCCCAGGGCCTGGGCGACAAAAAGGTGCAGTTCCGCCTGCGCGACTGGGGTATTTCCCGCCAGCGCTACTGGGGCTGCCCGATCCCGATCATCCACTGCAAGACCTGCGGCGACGTTCCGGTGCCGGACGAGCAGTTGCCCGTCGTCCTGCCCGAGAACGTCGAGATCACCGGTGCCGGCTCGCCGCTGGCCAAGATGCCCGAGTTCTACGAAACGACCTGTCCGAAGTGCGGTGGCCACGCCCGGCGTGAAACCGACACCATGGACACCTTCTTCGAGTCGTCCTGGTACTTCCTGCGCTACGCCTGCCCGGACAACACCACGGCCATGGTCGACGAACGCGTCGCCTACTGGTGCAAGGGCGGCATCGACCAGTACATCGGCGGTATCGAGCACGCCATCCTGCATTTGCTGTACTCGCGTTTCTTCACCAAGCTGATGCGCGATGTCGGCCTCATTGGCGACCTCGGCGAACCGTTCGCCAATCTGCTGACCCAGGGCATGGTCGTCGCCCCGACTTTCTACCGCGAACTCGACGGCGGCAAAAAGCAGTGGATCAACCCGGCCGATGTCGACGTCGTCACCGACGAGCGCGGCCGCCCAACCGGCGCCACGCTCAAGGCCGACGGCCTGCCGGTGGTGATCGGCGGCACCGAAAAGATGTCGAAGTCGAAGAACAATGGCGTCGATCCGCAAGCCTTGATCGACCAGTACGGTGCCGACACGGCCCGCCTGTTCATCATGTTCGCCTCGCCGCCCGACCAGTCGCTGGAATGGTCGGACGCCGGCGTCGAGGGCGCCTACCGCTTCCTGCGCCGCTTGTGGAAGACGACGTATGACCATGTGCAAGCCGGCCTCGTCGATGTGAAAATCGAGCAAAATTCCCTGTCGACCGCGCTCAGTGACCAACAGCGCGACCTGCGTCGCAAGCTGCACCAGACCATGAGCAAGGTCGCCGACGACTACGGCCGCCGCAAGCAGTTCAACACCGCCATCGCCGCGGTCATGGAGTTGCTCAACGCATTCGACAAGACCGACCTCAAGGATGCCGCCGGCCGCAAGCTGGCGCAGGAAACGCTGGAAAGCATTGCGCTGCTGCTCTTCCCCATCGTCCCGCACATCGGCCAGGCGCTCTACGCCGAACTCAAGCCGGGTCAGGACGCCGGCCTCGCCGCCTTCCCCAAGGCCGATCCGGCGGCGCTCAAGCAGGACGAGATCGAGCTGATGGTTCAGGTCAACGGCAAGCTGCGCGGTTCCATCCGCGTTGCCGCCGCGGCCGACAAGGCGAGCATCGAAGCCGCTGCGCTGGCCTCCGAAGGCGCCGTCAAGTTCATGGAAGGCAAGCCGGCGAAGAAGGTCGTCGTCGTGCCGGGCCGTCTGGTCAATATCGTCGTTTAAGGAAGCCCCATGCGCCTACCGCTCCGTATCGTTCTCGCCCTGCTCCTGGCAATCATCGTCGCCGGTTGCGGCTTCCAGCTGCGCGGAACGCTCAGCGGCAACCTGCCCTACAAGTCGCTCTATATCGCGTTGCCGGAAAACTCCGACGTTCGCATCTGGATGCAGCGCTACATCAGTGCCACCGGACAGACAAAGATCGTCGATAGCCCCAAGGAGGCCGAAGCGGTCTTCCAGCAGGTACGCGACAACCGCATCAAGACCATCCTGAGCGTCAACTCCCAGGGCCGCGTGACGGAATACCGCCTGCAGCTCGACTACGCCTTCCGCATCGTCAATGCCAAGGGTCAGGAACTGGTCGGGGTCAATGAAGTCATCCTGTCGCGCGACATCAGCTACAGTGACTCAAACGTGCTGGCGAAGGATCTGGAAGAAGGCCTGCTCTGGCGCGACATGAACAACGACCTGGTCAACCAGATCGTGCGCCGACTGTCGCTGATCAAGCCAAAGAACCCCGACATCGAGGAAGACGACCAGTAATGCTGCTCAAGGGCGAACAACTCGCCGCCCACCTCGAACGCGAGTTGCGCCCGTTGTACGTCGTTTACGGCGACGAGCCGCTGCTGGTCATCGAGGCCGCCGATGCCATCCGCGCCCGAGCACGCCAACAGGGCTACAGCGAGCGCGAAGTACTGACCGTGTTACCGCATTTCGACTGGAACCAGTTGTTGGCGGCCGGCGGCAATCTCTCGCTGTTCGGCGACCGGAAGCTGATCGACCTGCGCATTCCCGGCGGCAAGCCGGGCAAGGAAGGCGGCGCCGCGCTGCAGGATTGGTGCCGCAATCTTTCGCCCGACAACCTGCTGCTGGTCACCCTGCCGGAACTCGACTGGCGCGAGGAAAAGGCCGTCTGGTTCACGACGCTGGTCAACGCCGGCGTCGCCATCAAGATAAGTGCGCCACCGCTCGCCGAACTGCCCGGCTGGATCGCCGGGCGGCTCCGTCGCCAGCAGCAGGGCGCTGACCTCGACAGCCTGAAATTCATCGCCGAGCGCGTCGAAGGCAACCTGCTCGCCGCGCACCAGGAGATCCAGAAGCTCGGATTGCTGTACCCCGCCGGTGCACTATCGCTGGCGCAGGTGCGCGAGGCGGTGCTCAATGTCGCCCGTTATGACCTGGACGGACTGCGCGACGCCCTGCTGGCCGGCGACCTCGCCCGCCTGACCCGAACGCTGGACGGTTTGATGCACGAGGGCGAACCACCACCATTGGTGCTCTGGGCGATGAGCGAGGAAATCAGGACGCTGACCACCGTGCGCGCTGGGCTCGACCGCGGCAAACCCATCGATCAGTTGCTGAAGGAAGCGAAAGTCTGGGGGCCGCGCCTGAATCCGGTGAAAAAAGCCCTGCAGAGGCTGTCGACCGCAACACTCGAAGCGGCACTGGAACACGCTGGAAAGATCGACCGGCTCGTCAAGGGCGCCGGCCAGGGTAACGTCTGGGAAGAGTTCCTGCGCCTCGGCATGAGCCTGAGCGCCAGGAAATAATCAGAGGACAGGCATCTCGCCGTCCGGTTCGAGGTCTTCCCACATGCAGTCGCACTCGGTGCGCACATCGCAGATGCCCGGTTTTCGGGTCTCATGAACCATGCAAACGCCGTGGCAGTCGTGATCCACGACCACCAACTTCATGTCCGCATCCACCCGACGCTCGCCGTCCCAGTAGCTGCATGTTGCACACACCTTCACTTCGTGCGGCAGAATCAGTTTCTCAGCCATCTTGTCCCCGATGGATACCCATGTAATCGTTGCGGATAAGAGTTTACCCGCTTCGGGAAGTTCCCCCTAAATTTGCTGGCTATAATGTTCCTTTGCCCGCACGAAATTCATCATGGACATCAAGAAATACATGCAGACCGTCGGCCGGCAGGCCCGCGCGGCCTCCCGCCGCCTGGCCGGCGCCACCACCGCCGAGAAGAACGCCGCGCTGATGCACATCGCCGGTGCCATCCGCCGTGAAAGCGCCGCGCTGGTCGCCGCCAACCAGGAAGACCTGGCCGCGGCCCGTGCCGCCGGCCTCGAAACCGCCATGCTCGACCGCCTGACGCTGACTGAAAAAGGGGTCGAAAGCATGGCCGAAGGCGTCGAACAGGTCGCCAAGCTGCCGGATCCGATCGGCGAGATGAGCGACATCAAGTACCGTCCATCCGGCATTCAGGTCGGCAAGATGCGGGTGCCGCTCGGCGTCATCGGCATCATTTACGAAGCCCGCCCGAACGTCACCGCCGACGCCGCAGCGTTGTGCCTGAAGTCCGGCAACGCCGCCATCCTGCGCGGCGGCTCGGAAGCCATCCGGTCAAACCGCGCCATCGCCGCGCTGGTTCAGGAAGGCCTGCAGGCCGCCGGCCTGCCGGCTGAATCGGTACAGGTGATCGACACCACTGATCGCGCCGCCGTCGGTGAGCTCATCACGATGCGCGAATTCGTCGACGTCATCGTCCCGCGCGGCGGCAAGGGTCTGATCGCCCGCCTGCTCGCCGAGTCGCGCGTGCCGATGATTCAGCACCTGGACGGCAACTGCCACGTTTATCTGGAAGAGGAAGCCGATCCGAACAAGGCACTGAAAATCGTCGAGAACGCCAAGACCCAGCGCTACGGCACCTGCAACACCGCCGAATCGCTGCTCGTCGACCGTTCCGTCGCTGCCATGCTGCTGCCGCCGATCGCCCACATGCTGACCGAAAAGGGCGTCGAAATCCGCGGTTGCGCGGAAACCTGTGCCATCGTCAAGGAAGCAATGCCGGCGACCGAAGAGGATTACTACACCGAGTTCCTGGCGCCGATCATCTCGGTCAAGGTCGTTTCCGACATCGACGAGGCGATCGAGCACATCAACAAATACTCGTCGCGCCATACCGAGGCCATCGTCACCGACAACCATCCGAAAGCCATGCGTTTCCTGCGCGAGGTCGATTCCAGTTCGGTGATGATCAATGCCTCGACGCGCTTTGCAGACGGCTTCGAATACGGCTTGGGCGCCGAGATCGGCATTTCGACCGACAAGATCCACGCGCGCGGCCCGGTCGGGCTGGAAGGGCTGACCAGTCAGAAGTGGGTGGTTCTTGGCGATGGACATGTCCGTGGCTAAAGCGACATTCGCCTGGGAAGACCCCTTCCTGCTCGACAGCCAACTCGCCGCCGACGAACGCCAGGTGCGCAACGCCGCCCGCGATTTCGCGCGCAAGGCCTTGCAGCCGCGCATTCTCGAGGCTTTCCGCAATGAAACGACCGATCCCGCGATCTACCGCGAGATGGGCGACATGGGGCTGCTCGGTGCGACCTTGCCACCGCAATATGGCGGCGCCGGTCTCAATTACGTTTCCTACGGGCTGATTGCCCGCGAAATCGAGTACGTCGATTCTGCCTACCGCACTTTGCTGAGCGTGCAATCCTCGCTGGCCATGGTGCCGATTTACGAGTTCGGCTCCGACGCACAGAAGGAGAAATATCTGAAGAAGCTCGGCAAGGGCGAGCTGATCGGCTGCTTTGGCCTGACCGAGCCCAATTCCGGCTCCGACCCGGCCAGCGCCTCCACACGCGCCTGCGCGGTGCCCGGTGGCTGGAAGCTTTCCGGCCGCAAGACTTGGATCACCAATGCGCCCATCGCCGATATATTCATCGTCTGGGCCAAGGACGACGAAGGCGCCCTGCGTGGCTTCATTCTCGAAAAAGGCATGGCCGGTCTGACAGCGCCGGTCATTCGCGGCAAGGTCAGCCTGCGCGCCTCGGTCACCGGCGACATCGTCATGGACGACGTCTTCGTGCCAACTGAAAACCTGCTGCCCAAGGTCAGCGGCCTGAAGGGTCCGTTCACCTGCCTCAACTCCGCCCGCTACGGCATTTCCTGGGGCGCGCTGGGCGCCGCCGAAAGCTGCTGGCACACGGCGCGGCAATACACGCTGGACCGCCAGCAGTTCGGCCGGCCGCTCGCCGCCACGCAGTTGATCCAGAAAAAGCTGGTCGACATGCAAAGCGAAATCGCCCTCGGCATCCAGGGCGCGCTGCGCCTCGGCCGCATGATGGACGACGGCAGCGGCACGCCGGAGCTGGTCTCGCTGATGAAACGCAACAGCACCGGCAAGGCGCTGGAGATCGCCCGCAACGCCCGCGACATGCTGGGCGGCAACGGCATCTCCGACGAGTTTGGCGTCATCCGCCACATGGTCAATCTGGAATCGGTCACCACTTACGAAGGCACGCACGACGTCCATGCGCTGATTCTCGGACGGGCGCAAACCGGTTTGTCGGCATTTTGAATTTTGGCCATTTTCGGGGGTCGACCGCAACAGACCGTTTTGGAGCCGACATCATGAACACTACGACCTACCAAGCCATCGTCGCCGCGCCCGGCTTCTGCCTGGGCGTGCAATGTGACAATGACGAAATCACCGTCATCGACTTCCTCGAACCCCGTCCGGAAGTCGCCGCCACGACGCCGCTCGCCGCGGAGGCCGTGCGCCAGCTCAAGGCCTACATCGCCGACCCGAATTTCCGTTTCGGCCTGCCGCTGCGCCCAGCCGGCACCACTTTCCAGCGCCGCGTGTGGGAACAGATTTCGGCCATCCCGAGCGGCCAGACGCACACCTACGGTCAACTGGCAAAAAATCTCAAAAACGCGCCCCGTGCCGTCGGTCAGGCCTGCGGTTCCAATCCTTACCCGATCGTCGTGCCTTGCCACCGCGTTGTCGCCACCGGCGGTGGACTGGGCGGCTTTGCCCGCGAACGCGGCGGCTTCCTGCTCGACGTCAAACGCTGGCTGCTGCGCCATGAAGGCATCGCCCTTACCCCTACGCCCGGCTGACACCGCCGATATCGACAATTTCTGCGATGCCTTGTGGCTCGAGGACGGGCTGGCCAGGGCGACGCTCGCCAGCTACCGCTCCGACCTCGGCCGACTCGCCGGCTGGCTGCACCAACAAAGCCACGAACCCCTGATCGATCTGCGCGAGACGACGCTCACCGCCTTCATCGCCCATCTGGCCCGCCAGACCCGCGCCAGTTCGCAAGCGCGCTACCTGTCGACGCTGCGCCGCTTCTACCGCTGGCAACTGAGTCGCGGGCGCATCGTCAGCGACCCGACGCTGCGGCTCGCCAATCCAACGCGCCCCGCGCGCCTGCCCAAGGTGATGTCCGAAAAGCAGGTTGACGCCCTGCTCGCAGCGCCCGACATTGACACCCCGCTCGGCCTGCGCGACCGCGCCATGCTCGAAACCCTCTACGCCACCGGCCTGCGCGTCTCGGAACTGGTCAATCTCAAGCTGCACGAAGTCAGCCTCGCCGACGGCGTCCTGCGCGCCCTCGGCAAGGGCAGCAAGGAGCGTCTGGTGCCACTTGGCGAACAAGCCATCGACTGGATCGGGCGCTACGTCAAGGAAGCCCGTGCCGATATTCTCGGCGGCCAGCAGGACGATGCCCTCTTCATCACCGCGCGCGGCGGCCCGATGACGCGCCAGGCCTTCTGGCAACTGATCAAACGCTACGCCCTGCGCGCCGGCATCGCGCCGGAAAAACTCTCGCCGCATGTGCTGCGCCACGCCTTCGCCACCCACCTGCTCAACCACGGCGCCGACCTGCGCGTCGTGCAACTGCTGCTCGGCCACGCCGACATCTCGACCACGCAAATCTACACGCACGTCGCCCGCGAGCGGCTGAAGAGCCTGCATGCCCTGCACCACCCCAGAGGTTGAACGCTGGCACGCCAGCCGACCGGCAAGACCCGCTACGCGAAACGCAGGATCAGCACCGCCCCGCTGACGACCAGCAATCCATTCAGCAGCTTGAACAATTGGTCGCGACTCAGCCGGAGATCGATGCGATGCCCCGCCCAGATGCCCAGCGCCATGGCCGGCAACAAGGCCAGGGCCAGCATCACGACCTGGAGATCGAGCACGCCGACCGCCACGCACAGCACGACCCGCCACGCCGTCGAAAGCGCAATCAGCAAGGCCTGGGTCGCTCGAAAACCTTCCTTGGACTCGACGTGGCGCTCCAGGTACGCGGCATAAACAAAGCCGCCACTGCCGAACAGCCCACCGAGCACGCCACCGAATACGCCATGGAGCAAGGCCGGCCTGGTCGACACCTTGCCGGTTTTGCGCACCATCAAACCGCGCAAGCCAAGGATGACGATGAAAGCGCCAAGCGCCATCGCCATCAGCGCCGCCGGCAGGCGCGACAACACGAAGACGCCCAGCAATTGCCCGATCAGCATGCCCGGCAATAACAATCGGAAGGCCGGCCAGGCGACGGACGACCAGGCGCGCCAGGCACGCAAGCTAGCGCCGCCGCAGTCGAGCAAGGCGAGCAGCGGAATCACCTGGGCCACCGGCATGACTTGCGCCAGCGGCGCACTGGCGACCAGCGCGGAGCCGAAGCCAACCAGCGTGAACAACGTATAAGCGACCACCACCGCCCCCAGCCCCAGTGCCATATCGCCCCAATGCCAGGCCGGTAAACTCATCTCCATTAAAGCTGCCAATTCCATGTCGAATCCTCCGTTCATCAACTGGATTTCATTTTGTTTGGCGTCGCGGTATAAGACAAATATCAAATTCATAGTCAATCCATTCATTCTCAGCATGGCAAATCTCAAGCAAATCCGTTATTTCCTGACCGTCGCAGACCTCGGCGGCTTCACGCCTGCGGCGGCCAAGCTGTTTGTCGCCCAGCCGGCGCTCAGCCGACAAATTGCCCAGCTCGAAACGGAACTCGGTTTCGCCTTGTTCGAGCGCAATCCGCGCGGCGTGGCGCTGACCACCGCTGGCGAACACTATCGCGAGCGGGTGCGCGGCATCGAACAGCAACTCGAACTCGCCGCAGACGAGGCCGCCCAACTGGCGCGCGGCAACACAGGGGTTCTCCGCCTTCTTCATTCGAGTTCGATTCCGCTCGACAGCCTGCTCCCCGTCATACAAAAATTCCTGCGACTGGCGCCTGGTGCGCGAATCGATCTCGACCGCCTCTCATCGGAAACCCAGGTTGGCGAAATCGCCAAAGGCAGTGCCGACGTCGGCGTCATCCGCCTGCCGGTGCTAAGGCGCGACCCGGCCGTCGAGTTCATCGAGCTGCCGAACGAGCGCCTGTGGGTTGCCCTGCCGGCCGACCATCGCCTGGCGGACGTCGACCGGATTTCGCTGGCTGACCTGGCAGAAGAAAGCTTCGTTTCCGCCGTGCACCGCGAACGCGGGGGGCTGGCCCGGCGCGTCACCGAACTCTGCCTGGCGCGCGGCTTTCTGCCCCGGCTGGCGCGCGTCATTTCGCGCAAGACGTCCATGCTCGACCTGGTCGCCGCCGGACTCGGCATTGCCGTGGTGCCGCAGCGAATGACCGCCATCCAGCACCCGCAGCGCGTCTACCGGCCGCTCGGCGATGACGATGCCGAGGCCGGAATCGCGATCATCCGCCCCTGGCAGCCGACGCCGCTGGCCGCACGCTTTACCGAACTGCTGCGTGCCGAAAGCAGTCCGCAAGCGCCCCGAATTATTGGCGATTGAGGGACCGGCAAGGTCGCCCGGCGGCGCACGCCAAATCCGCGCAATGGCCGGAAACACCGAGCTATCCGCAGCACCGCGCTTGACCGGCTCGACTTCCGCTCGCACAATGAAAGCTCGCTGAGCCGTGCCCTGCATTGTCGTAGAGGAGCCAAGAAATGCCTTTGATCCTGCGTGGCATCGCCGCGCTTTTTGTTACCGTGCTTCTGCTGTTCGCCACGCAGGTACGCGCCGCCGACCCGCAAAAATTCACCGTCGAGCAACTCGACCAGATGCTCGCCCCCATCGCCCTCTTTCCCGATGCCTTGCTGGCGCAGGTGCTGATGGCGACCACGTACCCCAAGGATGTCGCCGAAGCCGCCAATTGGGCGCTCGCCAACCGCAGCCTGAAAGGCGACGACGCCGTGAAGGCAGTGCAGGACAAACCCTGGGATCCCAGCGTGCAATCGCTGGTCGCTTTCCCGCAAGTGCTCGCCATGCTCAGCGAAAAACCAGAGTGGGTACGCGATCTGGGCGATGCCTTCCTTGCCCAGCCAGGCGATGTCATGGATTCCGTGCAGTTCCTGCGCGCCAAGGCCAAGGAGGCCGGCAACCTGAGCAGTAACGAACAACAGATCGTCACCGTCGAGGCCGCCCCACCTGCGCCACAGACCGTCGTCGTCAATGCCCCGCCGCCGCCGACGCAGATCATCACCATCGCCCCGGCCAACCCGCAGGTGGTTTTCGTCCCCATGTACAACCCGGTGCAGGTCTTCGGCCCGTGGTGGCACCCGCTGTTTCCGCCCTTCTTCTTTCCGCCGGCACCGGTCTGGGGATTCGGCTGGAACCCGGTCGCCACCGCCATCTGGTGGGGAGTCGGCATCGGTGTCACCAACGCGCTGTGGGGTGGCGTCAACTGGGGGCGGCGCGACGTCAACATCAACGTCAATCGCTGGAACAACATCAACGTCAATAACCGGATCAATTCCAGCAATCGCAACGTAAACTGGAACCACAACCCCGGCAACCGGCGCGGCGTACCTTACCGCGACAATGTCACGCGCGACCGCGTGCTGCAGAACAATCCCGGCGCGCGTCAGGATTTCCGTGGCCGCGAAGATCAGCGGGCGCAAGCGCGTGCCACCCTGTCTGACCGTGTCGGCGCCGAGAATCTCGACCGCGACGCACTACGCAACATCGACCGCAGCCAGATTCCGCAACGTCCGCCCGCCGGCACCGGCAACAACGCCCGCGACCGAGCGGCCAATGTTGACCGAAGCCAGATTCAGGATCGTGCGGGCAATATCGACCGCAGCCAGGTTCAGAACCGTGCGGCCAACGTGGATCGCGGCCAAATTCAGAACCGCGCCGCTAATGTGGACCGTAGCCAGGCTCAGGAGCGCGCAGCCAACGTCGACCGCAGCCAGCTACAGAACCGCGCCGCCAATGTGGATCGCAGCCAGGCTCAGGAGCGGGCAGCCAATGTCGACCGCTCGCAACTGCAGAACCGCGCCGCCAATGCCGATCGAAGCCAACTGCAGAATCGCAATGACAGCGCGGCGCGAACCAATCGCGACAACGCCTTGCGCGGCGCCAACGACGGACGGCAGACGCGGCAGCAGATCGACCGTGGCAATGCCAGCCAGGCCGCCCAGCGCCAGGCTGCCCAGCGCCAGGGCGCCGGCGACCGGCAAGGCAACATAACCCGCCCGGCGGGCGGTGCCGGCGGCGCCGCCCAGCGGCTGCGCAATTGACAGAGACAGGGCCGATGATGAGAGATCGCATGATGAAAAATCGCTGCTTGCAGGGGATCGCCGCGTTGCTGTGCGCGCTGGCACTGTCGGGGCCGGCCACGGCAGCCGGTCCGCAAAGAACGTTTGCCTCGCCGGAAATGGCAGTCGAGGCGCTGGTAGATGGCGTGGCACGCAATGACGGTGCCGAAGTACGCGCCATTCTCGGCATCAAATCGGACAAGCTGGTGCCGCTCGACAGCGTCTCTCTCGACGACCGGCTGGCCTTTCTCGCTGCCTGGGCGCAGGGGCATCGCATCGTGAACGATGGCGACAAGGTGGCTCGCCTGGAACTGAGCACCGGCTGGACTTTGCCGATTCCGCTGACGCGCACCAGCCAGGGCTGGGTTTTCGACACCGAGGCCGGCAAGGCGGAAGTGCGCATTCGCCGCATCGGCCGCAACGAACTGGCTGCCATCGAAACCCTGCGCGCCCTGGTCGATGCGCAGCGGGAATACGCCGAGCAGGATCGCAACGGTGACGGCGTACGCGAATTCGCACAAAAAATCATCAGCGCCCCCGGCCAGCATGACGGACTCTACTGGCCAACGGCCGACGGCGAACCGGAAAGCCCGGCCGGCCCCTTGCTGGACACCAAGGATCTGAAAGATGGCTACCACGGTTACCGCTTCAGGATTTTGAAGGCGCAGGGTGCAGCAGCGCCGGGCGGCGCGAAAAGCTACGTAAAAGATGGCCGCCTGAGCGAAGGCTTCGCTGCCGTCGCCTGGCCGGCGCATCCGGGCGAAAGCGGCCTGATGACCTTCGTCGTCAATCAGGATGGCAGCGTCTACCAGAAATACCTGGGGCCGAACACGGCTGCCATAGCACAGGCAATGACCCGCTTCGATCCCGACGCCTCGTGGACGGCGCTGTCCGCGCGCTGAGCCTGCGGCGCAGCGCGGCAAGGCCGGTTGCGGTCGACCTCGAAAAATGGCCGGAATTGGTCGTCGACCGCAACAGGGCGACGGTTGGTCAGGGCGCCGTGCACGGCGCGGCAAAATCGGCACGCGCTAAAATCGCCTTCTTCCCGAGACACCGACCATGAGCAAGAACGAACACGCCCCCGAAACCCAGGCCACCAAGTTTCTCAAGGCCAACAAGGTACCGTACTCAAGCCACCCGTACGCCTACGAGGAACACGGCGGCACCAAGGTGTCGGCCCGCGAACTGAACGTCGACGAGCACGCCGTGGTCAAGACGCTGATCTTCGAGGACGAAAATGCCAAGCCGTTGATCGTGCTGATGCACGGCGACCGCAAGGTATCGACCAAGGAACTCGCCCGCCAGATCGGCTGCAAGAAGGTCGAGCCGTGCAAACCGGAAGTCGCCAACCGCCACACCGGCTTTCTGGTCGGCGGCACCAGCCCGTTCGGCACCAAGAAAGCGATGCCGGTGTTCATTGAGCAAAGCATCCTCGACTTGCCGCTGATCTACATCAACGGTGGTCGGCGCGGCTATCTGGTCGGCATCCACCCGCACGACCTGCTACGCACCCTCAAGCCCAGGACGGTCAACGCTGCCAGCGTCACGTGATTATCAATTTAAATCGATCGTATTTATACAATCGATTAGAGCTATTGAGCTGCGCCGGTTAAATTGCTCTCCATAGAAAAGGAGAGCCCGCATGACCCAACTCGTCATTCATCACTACGCCGCGCCGCAGGCCCGTCTCCGGCTTTGGGCGGGCATCGTCATCGCACTCGGCGCGCTGTTCTTTGCCGTTGGACAGGGGGCCGCCTGGCTGGCGGCGCACCCGATGGCCGCACGCGGCCTGCAGGCCAGCCTGCTCGCCGGCTTGGCCACCGGCCTTGGTGCATTTCCGGTGCTTTTTCTGCGTCGACCGCAAGCGTCGTTGATCGCGCCGATGCTTGGCCTGGCCGGGGGCATGATGCTGGCGGCCAGCTTCTTTTCACTGCTCATGCCGGCCACCGGTATCGTCGCCGCCAGTGCCGCGCCGCTCCCGCTCGCCGTGCTCACAGCTGGCGCGCTGCTCGCTGGCGCCGCGCTGATGCAGGCGATGGATCGCCGTTTCCCTCACGCGCATGTCGATTCGCTCGACGACAGCGAGGCCAATCCCCGACTGGCGCTAGTCGTCGTCGCCATCGCCCTGCACAACGTACCGGAAGGCCTGGCGGTCGGCGTTGCTGCTGCCGCCGGGGAGAATCACGGCATGACGCTGGGCATCGCGCTGCAGAACATCCCGGAAGGCTGGATCGTCGCCAGCGCCCTGCTCGCACTCGGCATGCCGGCGCCGCGCGCGGCTGCCATCGCGCTGGCCACGGGCCTCGTCGAGCCGTTGGGCGGCCTGCTCGGCGCCATCGCCACCAGCCTTGCGGGCGCCGCGCTTCCGCTGGCGCTGGCCGGCGCGGCGGGGGCCATGCTCTGGGTGGTCGGCCACGAACTGATTCCCGCCTCGCACAAGCCGGGACGCATCTCGGCCGGCAACGTCGGGATGGCCGGCGGATTTGCGGTGATGACGGCCCTCGCGGCGCTGATCTAAACCGAGCGCTCGATCACGACGCCGACGCGTCTGACGCCCGGCATCATGCCGAGCTTGGCGACCGAAACACGCACCCAATGTACGGCAAAGGTCTCCAGCAGATACGTGGCCACATGCTCGGCCAGCGCTTCCAGGAGGTTGAAGTGGCTGGCCGCCAGATCGGCCCGCAGGCGCTCGACGACGACGGCGTAATCGACGGTGTCGCGGATGTCGTCACTGGCACCGGCGGAAGCGGTGTAAACCCCGATGTGCAGTGAAATCTCGACCGTCTGCGCCATGGCCTTCTCGCGCGGATAGATGCCTATCCAGGTTTCGGCGCGCAATTCTTCAATGAAAATGGTGTCCATGGGGCGGTCGACCGCAGCAGAGGTGTAAAATTCGGCGCGATTGTACCCCAGCGCCATCAAGTACCCATGGAAACCACCTTCGCCCCGTTTGTCGCCGTTCTAGCCGCTTACCTGCTGGGCTCGGTTCCCTTTGCACTGGTCTCTTCCAAAATGTTCCGCCTTGCCGATCCGCGCAGCTACGGCTCGGGCAACCCGGGCGCGACCAACGTCCTGCGCAGCGGCAACAAGAAAGCGGCACTGGTCACACTGATCGGCGACGCGCTCAAGGGCTGGGTCGCGGTCTTCCTGGCCCAGAAAATGGGCTACTCCGACACCGTGGTCGGCCTCGTCGCGCTGGCCGTTTTCTTCGGTCACCTGTTCCCGGTCTTTCTCAAGTTCAAGGGCGGCAAGGGCGTCGCCACGGGCGCCGGGGTGCTGCTCGCCCTCGACCCATTGCTCGGCCTGGCCGTCGCTGGCACCTGGCTGTTCGTGGCTTTCGCTTTCCGCTACTCCTCGCTGGCAGCCGTCTTGGCGGCCGCGCTGGCACCGGTCTATCAGGTGCTGATGCACGGCGGCAACGGCCAGACCCTGGTCGTCGGCATCCTTGCGTTGGCGCTGATCGGCAAGCATTGGCAGAACCTGCAACGCCTGCTGGCCGGCAAGGAAACCAGGATCGGCAGCAAGAAGAAGCACTGACGCCGAGCAATCGGCGATTCGCCAGCCGCCGACGGCGGTATAGAGAAAACCAATAGCGCAAATTGCAACTATCGATTGGCGCAATTCCGGCACCGCTCCTAGACTAGGCTCATCAGATCGTCATGATCTGCGTTCAGCATTGGGGGCATCATGATTTCCCGACTCTTGCAGCACTTCGTAGCGGAAGAACTGGTTTGGGAGAACTATGTCGACATCCTTGCCAGCCTTGCCGATAACTATTGATTCCAGCCGCCGACGGGCAGCCGTGCAGCACCCGTGGCAAGTCGCAAACCATTAAAGGAGACAACCATGACCAACGAAGCAAAATGCCCGTTCTCGGGTGACGTTCGCAAGCACACCATCGCCGGGGCGCCGTCGAATGCTGACTGGTGGCCGAATCAACTGAAGCTGGGCATCCTGCACCAGAACTCCGCGAAATCGGACCCGATGGGCGCGGCGTTCAACTACGCCGAAGCGTTCAAGAGCCTCGACCTCGACGCCGTCATCAAGGATCTCCATGCCGTGATGACCGATTCGCAGGACTGGTGGCCCGCCGACTTCGGCCACTACGGCCCGCTGTTCGTCCGCATGGCATGGCATAGCGCCGGCACCTACCGCATTTCCGACGGCCGTGGCGGCGGCGGTACCGGCAACCAGCGCTTCGCGCCGCTCAATAGCTGGCCGGACAACGTCAACCTCGACAAGGCACGCCGGCTGCTGTGGCCGATCAAGCAGAAGTACGGCGCCAAGCTGTCCTGGGCTGATCTGATGATTCTCGCCGGCAACGTCGCGCTCGAATCGATGGGCTTCAAGACCTTTGGTTTCGGTGGCGGCCGTCCGGACATCTGGGAGCCGGAACAAGACATCTACTGGGGCAGCGAGAAAAAGTGGCTGGACGACAAGCGCTACTCTGGCGACCGCAACCTGGAAAATCCGCTCGGCGCCGTGCAGATGGGGCTGATCTACGTCAACCCCGAAGGCCCGAACGGCAACCCCGACCCGGTCGCCGCCGCGCGCGACATCCGCGAAACCTTCGCGCGCATGGCGATGAACGACGAAGAAACGGTGGCGCTGATCGCCGGTGGCCACACTTTCGGCAAAACGCACGGTGCGGGCGACGCGGCACTGGTCGGCCCCGAGCCGGAAGCGGCCGGCATCGAGGAGCAAGGCTTCGGCTGGCGAAGCAGCTTCGGCAGCGGCAAAGGTGGCGACACGATCTCCAGCGGCCTCGAAGTGACCTGGACGACGACGCCGACGAAGTGGAGCAACAACTTCCTGTGGAATCTGTTCGGCTACGAATGGGAACTGACGAAGAGCCCGGCCGGCGCGCATCAGTGGGTACCGAAGCATGGCATGGGCGCCGGCACGGTGCCGGATGCGCACGACCCGGCCAAGCGGCACGCGCCTTCCATGCTGACCACCGACCTCTCGCTGCGCTTCGACCCGGCCTACGAAAAGATCGCCAGACGCTTCCTCGAAAATCCCGACCAGTTTGCCGATGCCTTCGCCCGCGCCTGGTTCAAGCTGACGCACCGCGACATGGGGCCGCGCGCCCGCTACCTCGGCCCGCTGGTGCCGCAGGAAGAGCTGATCTGGCAAGACCCGGTACCCGCCGTCGATCACCCGCTGGTCGACGAAAAGGATGTTGCCGCGTTGAAGGCAAAGATCCTGGCCTCCGGCCTCGGCATTTCGCAACTCGTCACCACCGCCTGGGCCTCGGCAGCGACCTTCCGCGGCAGCGACAAGCGCGGCGGTGCCAATGGGGCACGCATCCGCCTGGCGCCGCAGAAGGACTGGGAAGTCAACCAGCCTGCGGAATTGGCAAAGGTTTTGCAGACCCTGGAAGCGATCCGGACGGATTTCAACGCCGCGCAGTCCGGCGGCAAGAAAGTCTCGCTGGCCGACCTGATCGTGCTCGGTGGCTGCGCCGCGGTCGAGGCCGCTGCAAAGAAGGCCGGCCAGGACGTCACGGTGCCCTTCGCGCCGGGACGCACCGATGCCTCACCGGAGCAGACCGACGTCGAATCGTTCGCGGTGCTGGAACCGATCGCCGATGGCTTCCGCAACTACGTCCGCAAGGGATACGAAGGCACGGTGGCTGAATTGCTGGTCGACAAAGCCCAGTTGCTGACGCTGACTGCCCCCGAGATGACGGTGCTAATCGGCGGCCTGCGCGCCCTGAATGCGAACTTCGATCGTTCCACTCATGGCGTTTTCACCAAGCGACCGGAATCGCTGAGCAACGATTTCTTCGTCAATCTGCTCGACATGAGCACCAAGTGGCAGAAGTCGGCCAGCGCCGAGGGTGTGCTGGAAGGACGCGACCGCGCGACCGGCGAGTTGAAATGGACGGGCACTGTCGTCGATCTCGTCTTCGGCTCGAACTCGCAGCTCCGGGCCATTGCCGAAGTCTATGCCAGCAGCGACGCACAGGCGGCATTCGTGCGCGACTTCGTGGCTGCCTGGAACAAGGTGATGAACCTCGACCGCTACGACCTCGCCTGACCATGACCGCGAACTCGCTACGTGAATTCACCG
>JAEUOH010000118.1 GCA_016790845.1 Dechloromonas sp. | reverse complement strand
GCCGCCAAGATCGGCGGCATCGCCGCCAACAACGCCTCCGGCATGTGCTGCGGCACGGCGCAGAACAGCTACAAGACGCTGGCCGGCCTGCGCGTCATGCTGGCCGACGGCACGCTGCTCGATACCGAAGACCCGGCCAGCGTTGCTGCCTTCAAGCAGTCGCACGCCGCTCTGCTCGGCGAACTCGACCTGATCGGCAAGAAAACGCGGGCCAATCCAACGTTGGCCAACCGCATCAGCCACAAGTTCAAGATCAAGAACACGACCGGCTACAGCCTCAATGCGCTGGTCGATTTCGAAGACCCGATCGACATCCTGGCCCATCTGATGATCGGCTCCGAAGGCACGCTCGGCTTCATGACGCGCATCACCTATCTGACCGTCGTCGAAGACCCTTGCAAGGCCTCGGCGCTGGTTTTCTTCCCGGACATCCGCTCGGCCTGCGAAGCGGTCATTCGCCTCAAGCCGCAGCCGGTCGCCGCCGTCGAACTGCTCGACCGACCGGCCATCCACTCCGTCGAAAACAAGCCGGGCCTGCCGGCCATCATGCGCGAGCTGGGCGAAGAGGCTGCCGCGCTACTCATCGAAGTGCGCTCGCCGACCCCGGCTGGCTTGGATGAAAAAATCGCCGCCGTGCTCGCCGCCATGAACGGCATCGCCACCGTCGAGCCGGTGCAGTTTTCGACCGACCCGGCGACCTGCGACATGTACTGGAAGGTGCGCAAGGGCACCTTCCCGGCCGTCGGCGCCATGCGCCGCACCGGCACCACCGTGCTGATCGAGGACGTCGCCTTCCCCATCGAATCGCTGGCCGACGCCACCCTGGACCTACAACAACTTTTGCGGCACCACGGTTACCACGAGGGCATCATTTTCGGTCACGCACTGGAAGGCAATCTGCACTTCGTCATCACACAGGATTTCGGCGACAAGACCGAGATCGACCGCTATGCCCGCTTCATGGACGACCTGTGCAAGCTGGTGGTCGACAAGTACGACGGCTCGCTCAAGGCCGAGCACGGCACAGGCCGCAACATGGCGCCCTTCGTCGAAATGGAATGGGGCAAGGAAGCCACCGACCTGATGCGCCGCATCAAGTCCCTGTTCGACCCGGACGGCTGGCTCAATCCCGGTGTCATCATCAACGACAATCCGCACGCCCACCTCGAGAACCTGAAGCCGATGCCGGCCGCCGAAGACATCGTCGACCGTTGCATCGAGTGCGGCTTCTGCGAACCGCTATGCCCGTCACACCGCCTGACCTTGAGCCCACGCCAGCGCATCACCAGCGTGCGCGAACTGGCGCGCCGCGCTACCGCCGGCGAACCTGCCGGCGAAGTCGGTGAGGCCTACGCCTACATGGGCCTCGACACCTGCGCCGGTTGCGGCATGTGCTCGACGGCCTGCCCGGTCGGCATCGACACCGGCGACCTGACGCGCCGCCTACGCGGTCGGCAGATTTCCGATACGGCGGCTGCGGTCAACCGGAAAATTGGCCACAATTTCAAAACCTTCAGCAAGGTCGCGCGTATTGGCCTGCAAACCGGCCATGCCGTCGCCGGCATCCTGGGCGACAACTTTGTCAGCCGGGTTACCGGCGGCGCCTGGCGCAAGGCCATGCCGCCCGCCGCCAAGCCGCCCGTCCAACGCTCGGCCAAAGGCGACCCGGTGGTCTATTTCCCAACCTGCGGCGGGCGCATTTTCGGGCCAGCCGATGGCGCCGACATGCAACTTGGCGACGTGATTCAGGAACTCCTGATCCGCGCCGGCTACGCCCCCATCCTGCCGGAAAGCTTCGAAAACCTGTGCTGCGGCCAGATGCTGGCGAGCAAGGGCCTGCTCGAAGATGCCGAAGAGCTCTCGAACACACTGGAAGCGGCGCTGATGAAAGCCTCCGACAACGGGCGCATCCCCGTCATCATGGATGCCAGCGCCTGTTCGACGCGCATGCAGAAGCATCTCGCGGGTCGGCTGAAACTCTACGATTTCCACGAATTCGCCCACGATGCCCTGCTGCCGCGCCTGATGATCACGCCGCAGCCCGGTCCGGTCGCCCTGCACGTCAATTGCAGCGTCAAGCGTACCGGCGCCGACGGCAAGCTGCGCGCCTTGCTCAAGGCTTGCGTCAAGGAAGTCATCGAACCGTCGGCCGTCACCTGCTGCGGGTTCGGCGGGGACCGCGGCTTCGCGGTACCCGAGCTGAACCAGCACGCCCTGCGCCATATCCACGATGACCTGCCAGCCGGCTGTGCCTGCGGCGTTTCCACCAACCGCACCTGCGAAATCGGCCTGACGGCCGAAACCGGCATCACCTATCGTTCGGTGGCCTACCTGCTCGAAGCGTGCTCGCGCAAGGAGGACGCCATGGTCTGTTGAGAAGGGGGGAGCAAAAAAATCCGGCCATGAGCTGCGAACTCAAGGCCGGAGCAAGTAGTGACAACTCTCGGTCGCCATCAGGGATCGGCAAATCTGACTGACGGCAACCTGACCATTTTTGTTATGAGGAGCATTTTATGACTTGGCAAATGAATGTCGACCCATTCGGCAACATCGCCCTGTCCGCGCTGGTCGCGGCCATTCCAATTTTCTTCCTTTTCTGGGCGCTGGCCTTCAAGCGCATGAAAGGGCATTTCGCGGCACTGGGGGGCACTTCCCTCGCCATCCTGATCGCCGTCTTCGTCTACAAGATGCCTTTCGACCTGGCGGCGCTGTCCACGCTCTACGGCGGTGCTTTCGGTCTCTTTCCGGTGTGCTGGATCGTCATCACCGCACTGATGATCTACAACATGTCGGTCAAGACCGGCCAGTTCGAAGTCATCAAGAATTCCCTGGCCTCGATTTCCGATGACCGCCGCCTGCAGGCGCTGCTGATCGCCTTCTCGTTCGGCGCCTTCATCGAAGGCGCCGCCGGTTTCGGCACGCCGGTAGCGATCACCGCCGCCATGCTGGCCGGTCTCGGTTTCAACCCCCTGTACGCTGCCAGCATCTGTCTCATTGCCAACACGGCACCGGTCGCCTGGGGCGCCATCGGTATCCCCATCGTCGTCGGCGGCCAGGTGTCCGGCATTCCCGACCTGGCACTCAGCCAGATGGTCGGCCGTACCCTGCCGATCGTCTCGGTCTTCATTCCGCTCTACCTGGTCGTCCTGATGGCTGGCTGGAAAAAGGGCATCGAAGTCTGGCCGGCCTGCCTGGTCAGCGGCGGCTCCTTCGCCATCGCCCAGTTCTTCTCCGCCAACTCGCCGCTAACCGCGCCGCTGCTGCCGGATATCATCGCCTCCCTGGTTTCCATTATTTGTACGGTCGCCTTCCTGAAGATCTGGCATCCGAAGGAAAGCTGGCACTTCGAGCACGAGCCAAAGCGTGAAGGCAAGGAGAAACTGCGCTTCACCGGCGGCCAGATCTTCCGCGCCTGGGCGCCCTTCATCATCCTCTCGCTCTTCGTTTGCGCCTGGGGCATCAAACCGGTCAATCAGGCCCTCGATCAGATCACCAAGCAACTGTTCGATTTTGCCATTCCGGTCGCCGGCCTCGACAAGATGGTCATCGACCAGGCCGGCAAGGCCAAGCCCGCTGTGTTCAAGTTCAATGTCCTGAGCGCTGCCGGTACTGCCATCCTGTTTGCCTGGTTCTTCTCGGTCGTCGTCATGGGCGCCTCGCTCAAGACCGCAGCCGGCGTCGCCCGCGATACGTTGAAGACGCTGGCCTGGCCGATCGTCACCATCGCCACCATTCTCGGCTTCGCCTACATCATGAATTTCTCCGGCATGGCGATCACCTTGGGTTACGGCGTCGCCACCACCGGTGCCGCCTTCCCGTTCTTCGCGGCCATCCTCGGCTGGCTGGGTGTCTTCATGACCGGCTCCGACACCTCGACCAACGCGCTATTCGGCAAGCTGCAGGCAGTCACCGCCGAGAAGATCGGAATCGACCCGGTGATCACGATGTCCGCCAACACAAGTGGCGGCGTTTGCGGCAAGATGATCTCGCCGCAATCCATCTCCGTCGCCACCGGCGCCACCGGCATGGTCGGTCGCGAATCGGAAATCTTCCGCTTCACCTTCAAGCACTCGATCGTCCTGGTCGTCATCGTCGGCATCCTGCACATGCTGTGGGCCTACGTCTTCCCGGGCATCGTGCCGGTCTACGTCAAACCGGTCGCCGCCGCGGCCGCCGCCGTGTCGAATGCCGCCCAGGCCACGATCAACCCGGACGGCCTGATGTGGCTGGGGATTTTCGTCAGCATCGTCGCCTTCGTAACCTTCCTGGCACGCGCTGTCGGCGCTAATCTGACCGCTCCGGTCGAAGGACACGACGAAGTCCATTTCCACTAAGCCGCAATGCCGGGCCGGGAGCACATGCCTTCCGGCCCGGCCCGGCCCAGGCCCCCTGAGGATTTCCCTAACTGCGCCGCGGCCCCCGATTTGCTAACTTGGCCCCGTCAAACTGCCTTTACAGGAGAACCTATGTACAAGAACATCATGGTCGCCATCGACGACAGCGAAACCTCGCGTTGCGCATTGAACGAAGCGCTCCAGATCGCCAGGGCCGCCAATTCGAAACTGTTCATCACCCACGTCACCGACGAAGCGCTGCTCAACATGCACGGCCACGTGCTTTCCCACATGGCCGATGCCGCCAGCGCCACCAATGCACTCACCCAAGCCGGTCAGAAGCTGCTTGACGATGCCTTGGCGACGGCCACGGGCCTCGACGCGCATGCCTTGCTGCTGCATGGCGACAGCCGCCGCGTTTCCGAAACGCTGGCCGACAAAGCGAAGGAACTCGATGTCGACCTGATCATCATCGGTCGCCACGGCCGTCGCGGCCTGGCCACACTGATTCTTGGCTCGGTCGCCGAACAACTGGCTAAAATGGCCGACGCCTCCGTGCTTCTCGTCAGGAACCACTAAATGCCCGCCGCCGCACCTGATACAAACAAGGACGAACCACTCCGCAACGACATCCGCCGGCTTGGTCGCATCCTTGGCGACACCGTCCGCGAACAGGAAGGCGCTGAAGTCTTCGATATCGTGGAACGCGTGCGCCAAACCGCCGTGCGTTTCGCCCGCGATGGTGATCCGGCGGCCCGCAACGAACTCGCCGCCCTGCTCGACCCGTTGCCGGGCGACACCACGCAAGCCGTCGTCCGCGCCTTTTCGTATTTTCTGCAACTGACCAACATCGCCGAGGACGAGCACCACATTCGTCGCCGCCGCGCCCACGATCTCGCCGGCTCGCCGCCGCGCGAGGGCAGCCTGGTTTTTGCCCTCGACGCGCTGTCGACCGCAGCCGTCTCGCCCGAAGCGGTCGCCGACTTCTTCGCCCATGCGCTGGTCGCCCCGGTGCTCACCGCGCACCCGACCGAAGTGCAGCGCCAGAGCCTGATCCGCAACCATCGCGACATCGCCCGCCTGCTCGACCAGCGCGAACGCCTGCAAATGACGCCCGAGGAAGCCGCCGAGAACGACCTCGCACTGGCCAACGCCGTGCTGACCCTGTGGCAGTCGCGCATGCTGCGCCCGGTCCGCCTCAAGGTGATCGACGAGGTCAAGAATGGCATCACCTACTTCAAGGAAACCTTTTTCACCGAACTGCCGCGCCTCTACATCCAGGCCACACAAGCACTGCAGCAGCGCTACCCGGACCGGGACTGGGCGCTGCCACCCTTCTTCCGCGTCGGCAGCTGGATCGGCGGCGACCGCGACGGCAACCCATTCGTCACCGCCGACATCCTGCGCGAGGCCCTGCGCCTGCAATCCGGCGCCGCGCTCAGCCATTACCTCGACGAAATTCATGAGCTGGGCGGCGAACTGCCGCTCTCCGACCTGCTGGTCAAGGTGACGCCGGAACTGCTCGCGCTCGCCGAACACTCCACCGACCATTCGCCGCAGCGCGCCGACGAACCTTATCGCCGCGCTTTGTCCGGCATCTACGCCCGCGTGGCCGCCACTGCGCGCGTGCTCGACCGGATCGAGCCGGTGCGTCATGAAATCGGCCATGCCGAGCCTTACGAATCGCCGGAAGCCCTGCGCGCCGACCTCAAGGTACTGGCCACCTCGCTCAAGCAGAACGGCAGTGCCAGCCTGGCCGGCGGTCGCATGCGCCGGCTGCTGCGCGCGGTTCAGGTCTTCGGCTTCCATCTGGCGCCGATCGACCTGCGCCAGAACTCGGAAGTCCATGCCCGCAGCGTCGCCGAACTGCTGGCCGGCGCCGGCCGCTGCCCGGATTACGAAGCGCTTTCGGAAAACGAGCGAATTTCGCTGCTGACCGCAGAAATCGCCACCCCGCGCCCGCTCTACTCGCCTTACCTGAGCTATTCCGAAGAAACGCAGGGCGAACTGGCCATCTTCTTCGCCGCCCGCGAACTGCGCGCCAAATACGGCGCCGCAACGCTGCCCAACTTCATCATCTCGAAAACCGACGGCGTTTCCGACCTGCTCGAACTGGCGCTGCTGCTCAAGGAATCCGGCCTGCTGCTACCGGGCGCCCAGCCGCGTCTTGACGTCAATATCATCCCGCTCTTCGAAACCATCGAAGACTTGCAGAAGAGCGCCGCGACGATGGCCGGCGTCTTCAAGCTGCCGGTTTACCGCGAACTGATCGCCGGTCGCAGTAACGAACACGAAGTCATGCTCGGCTATTCGGACAGCAACAAGGATGGCGGCTTCCTGACCTCCGGCTGGGAACTGTACAAGGCAGAAATTGAACTCGCCCGCGTCTTCAAGCAACACGGCGTGCGCCTGCGCCTGTTCCACGGGCGCGGCGGTTCGGTCGGGCGCGGCGGCGGGCCGACCTACCACGCCATCCTGGCGCAGCCGGCCGGTGCCGTTTCCGGCCAGATTCGCCTGACCGAACAGGGCGAAGTCATCTCGACCAAATACGGCACCCCGGACACCGGCCGCCGCAACCTCGAAGTGCTGCTCGCCGCAACGCTGGAGGCCAGCCTGACCGACCACGAAAACATGGTCGAGCCGGCCGAACAATTCCACGCCGTACTTGACGACCTCTCGGCCCGTGCCTTCAACGCTTATCGCGGCCTGGTCTATGAAACACCGGGCTTCACCACCTATTTCCGGCAATCGACGGTGGTTTCCGAAATCGCCCTGCTCAACATCGGCAGCCGCCCGGCCTCGCGCAAAGCCTCGGAACGCATCGAGGATCTGCGCGCCATTCCCTGGGTCTTCAGCTGGGCACAATGCCGGCTGATGTTGCCGGGCTGGTACGGCTTCGGTGCTGCGGTCGACGGCTATTTGCAGGCCAATTCCGACGGCCTGACCACGCTGCGCCGCATGGTCAAATCCTGGCCCTTCTTCCAGAGCCTGCTGTCGAACATGGACATGGTGCTGGCCAAGACCGATCTTGCCATCGCCTCGCGCTACGCCGAACTGGTCGCCGATGCCGAACTGCGCGAACGCATCTTCAGCCGCATCAAGGCCGAATGGGCGCTGACCCGGCAGCATCTGCTGGCCATCCTCGAACAAGACGATTTCCTCGCCGACAACCCGATGCTCAAACGCTCGCTGCAACTGCGCGCGCCCTACATGGACCCGCTCAATCACCTGCAAGTCGAGTTGCTCAAGCGCCACCGCGCGGGCGATACCGACGAACGGCTGGCGCGCGGTATTCACCTGTCAATCAACGGCGTTGCATCCGGATTGCGTAACAGCGGGTAAAATGCGGGGATGGCTACGACACTCAAAAGAACCGTATTTTTCGTCTCCGACGGTACCGGCCTGACTGCCGAAGCGCTCGGTCACAGTCTCCTGACCCAGTTCGAGGATGTGGAATTCAAACAAATCCGCATTCCCTTCCTCGACAACGTCGCCAAGGCTCAGGATGCCGTTCTCCGCATCAACGCACAAGGCGAACTCGATGGTATGCGACCCATCGTCTTCACGACGCTGGTCAATCCGGAGCTGGCGAACATCGTGCATCAGGCCGATGCTTTCTGCCTTTCCTACTTCGAGAGCTTCCTGGCACCGCTGGAGGCCGAACTTGGCATCAAGTCCAGCCACACCGTCGGCCGGTCGCACGGCACGGCGGACAGCTCGGATTACAAGAAGCGCATCGAGTCGATCAACTATACGCTGGCCCACGACGACGGCATCACCGACCGCGACCTGGCCGAAGCCGATGTCATCCTGGTTGCCGTCTCGCGCTGCGGCAAGACGCCGACCTCGCTTTACCTCGCCATGCAGTTCGGCCTCAAAGCCGCCAACTTCCCGCTGATCCCGGAAGACTTCGATCGCGGTCGACTGCCCGGCACGCTCGAAAAGCACCGCGCCAAGCTGTTCGGCCTAACCATCCAGCCCGAGCGGCTACACCAGATCCGCGAAGAACGCCGCGCCGGCAGCAAATACGCCTCGCTGGCCAACTGTCGCTTCGAAATCGCCGAGGCCGAGAAGATGATGCGCCGCGAAGGCATCCGCTGGCTGGATTCATCGACCAAGTCGATTGAGGAGATCTCGACGACGATTCTGCAGGAACTCAAGCTGCGCTGAGTCTCGCTCCCGGTGGGCGTGCAGAAGCTGGCGCCGCCCGTCTCTGGCCAACCCCGCTCAGAACGACGTCCGGAATTGATCAGGCGCCGGGTTGCGTGGAACCGGCTCGCCGCGCATCTGGTCTTGCACCAGCTCGCCGGCCAGCGAATCGTAGTATTGGCGACCATGGAAAACCCGCGCCTCGTCATGGTCAACCAGTACCGGCGAAACACCGGCCGTTGCCGGCCCGGACAAGCCCGCCGCGTCCGGGGGCAGCGCATAGCGGCCGCTTGTCGTCTTGCTGGCGGCGAGCGCCGCGTCGACGCGCTTGTGCATCGCCGCATCGACTTCGACCATGGTAATCGAACCATCCCGGTTCACATCGATCTCGTCAAAATACTGGGGCATAAGCGGGAAAGCGGCGTAGGCTTCGGCGCGGGTCAGCTTACCGTCCTTGTCGACGTCCGCCGCCTGGAAGCGCTTGTTGAAATCCTGCGATTTCTGGGTGCCCTGAGCGGCAGCAGCCAGCGGTACAACGAGGGCGAGAGCAGTGATAAGGTGGCTTAGGTTCATGGCAGCGGCAAATGTCAAAAAGATCATTATGCCAGATCGCCAAGTCCCTAAGCCGCCCGGCGTCGCACCATCTCGAACAGGCAGATCGCCGCTGCCGCACCGACGTTCAAAGACTCGATGGCGCCAGGCATCGGGATTCTGATTTTCAGCGTGGCCAGGGCGATCAATTCGCGCCGCACGCCTTGCCCTTCGGCACCAAAGACCCAGGCCACCGCGCCACCCCAGTCCGCCTGGTACAGCGAAATCGCGTCATCGAGGCAAGTTGCCGCCGTCGTGCCACGGTAATCGGCCATGAACGCCGCGAGGTCGACCTCTTCGTGAATAGCCAGCGCAAAATGGGCACCCTGCCCGGCGCGCAACACCTTGGGCGACCAGGCTGCGGCGCAACCGGGACCAAGCAACGCCTGTTTGACGCCGGCCGCCGCCGCCGTCCGCAACAGGGTGCCGACATTGCCGGGGTCTTGTACGCCGTCGAGCAGAATCGCATCTTTTTCGAGGTCGACCGCAACAGGCGCCGCCGGCATCCTGGCGACCGCCAGCAGACCGCTCGGCGTATCGACCAGCCCGATGTCGCGCATCAAGGCATCGGCCAGGATGACGCTTTCACGACCTTCGGCATACGCCGCAATTTCCCCGCCGGCCAGCGCCGATTCGGCAACGATCAAGCTTTCCACCGGCCCGTAGGCCTTTTCGTAGGCATCGACCAAATGCACGCCGTCGAGCAGCGTGCGGCCGGTTTTCCGCCGCTCACGGCCTGATTCGGCGAGCCGCTTCAGGCCTTTGTAGAAAGGATTGTCGCGCGACTGGATCAGCTTCATAGCAGCGAAAGTTGCCGGGCGACGGGCCCGAAACTGCGCCGGTGCACCGGTGATGGACCGTGCGTTTCAAGCGCCGCGCAATGCGCCGCGGTCGGGTAGCCCATGTGGCGATCGAAGCCGTAATACGGATATTCGGCGTGTAGGGCCAGCATGCCGGCGTCGCGTACCGTCTTGGCGAGAATGGACGCCGCTGCGATCGACGCGATCTTGCCATCCCCCTTGACCACCGCTTCGGCTGGCATACCCAGCTTTGGGCAGCGATTGCCGTCAACCATTGCGCGCTCGGGCACGATCGAGAGACAGGCAACCGCCCGCTGCATGGCAAGCATGGTGGCATGCAGGATGTTGAGGCGGTCGATTTCTTCAACGCTGGCTTCGGCCACTGCCCAAGCCAGCGCACGTTCGCGAATGACGGCGGCCAGCGCATCGCGCTTTTTTTCGCTCAGTTTCTTGGAGTCGTCGAGACCGGGTATCGGCCGGGCGGGATCGAGGATCACCGCGGCGGCGACCACCGGCCCGGCCAGCGGTCCGCGCCCGGCTTCGTCGATACCACAGACGAGGCCGACGGGAACGATCAGTTCAGGCATTCGATGACCGCGCTGGCGGCCTTTTCGGCGGTGTTCTGGCGCAACGTCAAATGGATTTCGGTAAATGCGGCATCGACTGCTTTGGCGTTTTCCTTGTCCTCGTACAGTTGAACCAGGGCTTCCGCCAATTTTTCCGGCGTCGCGTCGTCCTGCAGGATTTCCGGCACGACGAAGCGCCCGGCCAGCACGTTGGGCAATCCGACGTAGGGCAGATAGACCAGACGCTTGCCGATCCAGTGCGAAAGTCGGGCAATCTTGTAGGTGATGACCATCGGCCGCTTGACCAGCGCGGCTTCAAGTGTCGCCGTGCCGCTCGCCACCAAAGATACGTCTGCGGCACCGAGCGCGTCCTGGGCATGACCGAAAAGCAGGCGGAAAGGCACGTCGCCGGCCTGTTGCTCGTAGATCGCCGTTTCGAACATCAGGCGCGTTTCACGGGTAGTCAACGGCACCACGAACTGCGCATCCGGCAGAAAGCGCTCACGAATCAGCTTGGCTGTCTGCACGAAGGTAGTCGCCATCAACGCCAGTTCGCCCTTGCGACTCCCCGGCAGCAAGGCGAAGACCGGCAGATTTCGGGGCATGGCCAGTTTCTCGCGTACGGCATGGCGATCGGTGCTCAGCGGAATCGCGTCGGCCAGCGGATGCCCGACGTAGGTCACCGGAATACCCTCTTTTTCGTATAGCGGTGGCTCCATGGGAAACAGCGCCAGCACGCGATTGACGGCGCGCCCGATCTTCTTGATGCGCCCGCCCCGCCAGGCCCAGATGGACGGGCTTACGTAATGGATGGTACGTACCCCGGCTGCCTTGAGCTGGGTCTCCAGACCGAGATTGAAATCCGGCGCATCAACGCCGATAAAAATATCCGGGCGATTGTCTAGCAGGCGCTTCTTGAGCTGACGGCGAATTCCGTAGATTTCGCGAAAATGCTTCAGCGCGTCGACATAGCCCATCACCGCCATTTTTTCCATTGGCCACCAGGCATCAAAACCCTGTGCCTGCATGGTCGGCCCGCCGATACCGAAAAATACGGCATGCGGCAGGCGTGCCTTGAGCGCGGCGATCAAATGCCCGGCGAGCTGATCCCCCGATGGCTCGCCAGCCACGATGGCAATGCGTACAACCCCGCTGGCCATCAGCGAATTATGCCGCGCTTGGAAACCTCGAGAAAATCGACGAAGCGCTGAACATCGGGCTGCGTTTTCGCCTGCTCGGCCAGTTTGCCTTTGGCCTCTTCGAGCAGCAGGCCGGACTTGTACAGGGTCCGGTACGCGCGTTTCAGCTCGGCAATGGCTTCGGCGGTGAAACCGCGCCGCTTGAGCCCTTCGACGTGGATGCCGTAGGGCTGCGCGGTGTTGCCAGCGACCATCAAGTAGGGCGGAACATCCTGCAACACGAGCGACGATGCCGCCGTGATGACGTGGGCGCCGATGCGGCAGAACTGATGAATGCCGCTGAAGCCGCCGAAAATAACCCAGTCGTCGACGATCACATGCCCGGCGAGCGAGGCACCGTTGGCGAAGATGGTCTTGTTGCCGACGCGGCAGTCGTGGGCAATATGGACATAGGCCATCAGCCAGTTGTCGTCGCCGATGCTGGTCACGCCCTGGTCCTGCACGGTACCCAGGTTGAAGGTGCAGAACTCGCGGATCGTATTGCGGTCACCGATTTCGAGGCGCGTCGGTTCGCCGGCGTATTTCTTGTCCTGCGGCACCTCGCCGAGCGAACAAAACTGGAAGATCCGGTTGTCGCGCCCAATGCGGGTGTGGCCCTTGATGATGACGTGCGGGCCGATCTCGGTGTTGTCGCCGATTTCGACATCCGGCCCGATCAGGGAATACGGCCCGATTTTGACGTTGGCGCCAATCCTGGCACCAGGATCGACAATGGCAGTCGGGTGAATCATTTCAGACATCTTTCTTGGCACAGATCAGGCGTGCTTCGGCAGCCAGTTCGCCATCGACGCGCGCTTCGGCCTTGAGCTTCAGGACATTGCGCATCCAGCGCTCGATCTCGACATGCAGGTGAAGCTGGTCACCGGGCATCACCTGGCGCTTGAAGCGCGCGTCGTCGATACCGGCAAACATGAATAGCGATCCCGGCGTCGGCTTTTCGCCGGCCGTCTTGAAGGCCAGGATGCCCGCCGCCTGCGCCAGCGCTTCCATGATCAACACGCCGGGCATCACGGGATGGTGCGGGAAGTGGCCGGTAAAGTGCGGCTCGTTGAAGCTGACGTTCTTGTAGGCATGGATGCGCTTGCCCAGTTCCATCGACACCACGCGATCCACCAGCAGGAACGGGTAACGATGGGGCAGGTGCTCCATGATGTCCTTTATTTCCATTGAATCAATCATTTGAACTAATCTCTTTCAGTTTTTTCTCAAGTTCGGAAACCCGTTCGGCAAGATGTGAAAGGCGGCGGATGTGAGCCGCATTGCGCACCCATTCCTCATGCTTGTCGATCGGGAAGACGCTGGTATAGAGACCAGGCTGGGTAATATTTTTCATGACCAGCGAGCCGCCGGAAACCGTCGTTCCCGGAGCCAGGGTTACGTGACCCGAAATCATGCCGGCCCCACCGACGATACAGTGCTCGCCCAGGGTAACGCTGCCGGCGATCCCCGTGCACCCGGCCAGCACGCTGCCAGCACCGATATGGCAGTTGTGGGCAACCTGCACCAGATTATCGATCTTGCAGCCGTCGCCGATCACGGTATCGTCCAGTGCGCCGCGGTCGACCGTCGTATTGGCACCGATTTCAACATCGTCGCCGATGACGACGACACCGATTTGCGGAATCTTGATCCAGTCGCGGCCATCCGGCGCGAAACCGAAGCCGTCGGCACCAATCACCGCACCGGAATGGATGATGGCGCGTTTGCCGATACGGCATCCGTGATAGATCGTCACGTTCGGGTACAGCACACTGCCAGCTCCGATCACGACATCATCGCCGATCACGCAGCCCGGATGAATCACGACGCCTTGACCGAGCGTGACACCTTTGCCGATCGATACATGCGAACCGACAGCGACACCAGGTGGCAATGCCGACGCAACGACTGCCGAGGGGTGTACGCCACTGAAGCCCTGATGCACAGGATTGAGCAAGCCCGCGACCCGCGCATAATAGGCATAGGGGTTGGCAACAACGATGCGCGGACCGGAAAATTCTTCGGCTACCGAAGGGGCGAGAATGACCGCCGCTGCCTGCGTGCTTTGTAATTGTGCCCGGTATTTCCGATTGGCCAGAAACGCAATGTCTCCCACCCCGGCTGAAGCCAGGGTCGCCACACGCCAAATGGGCGTTTGCCCGTTCCCAAGCACATCGCCGCCCAATTGGGCGGCGATGTCGGAAAGCGTCAGCATCAAGCCTTGCGCGGCCATTACTTGGCGTCGGCCAGTGCCTTGATCACGCGATCGGTGATGTCCAGTTTCGGGCTGACCCAGACCACGTCCTGAAGAATCAGGTCGAACTTCTCGGCCTCGGCAATCTGCTTGATTGCCTTATTGGCCTTTTCGATCACGGCGGCATTTTCTTCGTTCTGGCGCAAGTTCAGGTCTTCGCGAAACTCGCGCTGACGGCGCTGGAACTCACGCGAAAGCTCGGCAAATTCCTTTTCCTTGGCCCGACGCTCGGTCTCGGCCATGGTCACCGAGTTCTTTTCCAGGTTTTCCTGCAGGCCCTGCAGTTGCTTTGCCATGCGCTGCAAATCCTGATCGCGCTTGGCAAACTCGCCTTCAAGCTTCTTGCCGGCCTTCTGAGCCGCCGGCGCATCGCGGAAGATGCGCTGGGTATTGACGTAGCCAACCTTCAATTCAGCAGCAGCTTCCCCCGCTATAAACAGGGCTGACATCAACGATGCCACAACAAGCGATTTAACTTTCAACATGACACTCCTGAATCAAAACGTTGAACCCAACTGGAACTGGAAAGCCTCGGTCTTGTCGGTCGGCTGCTTGTTGATCGCATAGCCGTAACTGACCTTGAGCGGTCCGACCGGAGAAATCCAGGCTGCAGACACACCGGTAGAATAGCGCAAAGCGTCGTCTATGCCCGGCACGCCGTTAGATGTTCCGCCCGAGGCCCAAACCTGGCCGATATCGAAAAACACGCCAAGTCGAACCGATTTTTCCATACCGGGCAGCGCCCACAGCAATTCCGTCTGTCCGACGAAGCGCTCGTTGCCACCGATCGTATTGCCATAAATATCCTGCGGACCGAGGCTGCCCGCCTTGTAGCCACGCACGGAGTTTACGCCACCGGCATAGAAATTCTTGTAGAACGGCAGCGCATACGTGTTTCCATAGCTGTTGCCGTAGCCCACCTCACCGTTCATCATCAGCGTAAAGGTGCGTGACAGCGCAAAATAGCGCTGCAGCTGGTACGACGCCTTGTAGAATGTCAGGTCACCACCAGGAATCGCGACTTCCACCGCGGCTTTCTGATACCAGCCTGTCGTCGGGAAAAGGAAGCTGTCCTTGCCGTCGCTGATCCAGTTAGCCGTAATTGGGATAGTCAGATTCGTGTCGCCGTTTTCAAGGACAAACTCCTTGGTCTGGGGCGAACTGTTCGTGTAGGTCGTAATCTTCGTCTGGTCGATGCCAAGGCCAAAGCTAAGCGACTGCTTTTCCCCTACCGGGAAGCCAAAACGTACCGCAGCACCATTCGACGATGATTTGTAAGGTGCGACTGCCGTCGAGGTCGAATCGACGTTCCGGTGATAAATATCGAACCCCTGACTGATGCCATCGACCGTAAAGTACGGATTGGTATAGGAGAACGACGCCACCTGGTTGACCTTGCCAGTATTGAGCGCGATCGTGACATTGTTGCCGCTACCAAGGAAGTTGTTCTGCGAAATCGAGCCCGACAGGATAATCCCTTCAGTACTCGAGAAACCCGCACCCAGCATCAGGTTACCGGTCGGCTTTTCCGTAACTTTCAGGTCGATATCGAGCTGATCGGCGGTACCGGGCACGGCAGGGGTCTCGATCGCAGTTTCCGAGAAATACCCGAGACGGTCGAGGCGTTGCTTTGAAGCAGTGACGCGCTCGCTGTCGTACCACCCGCCCTCCATCTGGCGTAGTTCGCGGCGGATGACCTCGTCGCGCGTCTTGGTGTTTCCGCTGATGTTGATCCGCCTGACGTAAACCCGCTTGCCAGGATCGACAAAGATCGTGAAGGCAACCTGGGACTTTTCCTTGTCGATTTCAGGCGCCGCGTTGACGTTGGCGAAGGCATAGCCTTCCTTGCTGAGACGATCGCTGATGGCCTTGTTGGACTCATTCAGCTTCTCGCGCGAAAAAACATCCCCGGGCTTGATCACCACGAGTTTGGCAAGTTCCTCTTCGCTGACCATGAAATCGCCGGCCAGTTTGACCGAGGAGACCTGATAGCGCGCACCCTCGTTCACGTTGATGGTGATGTATACGTCCCGCTTATCGGGTGAAATCGAGACCTGCGTTGACTCGACCGCGAACTCGAGATAGCCGCGATTCATGTAGAAAGACTTCAGCTTTTCGAGGTCGGCAGACAATTTCTGCCGCGAGTACTGGTCGTTCTTGGTGTACCAGGTGATCCAGCCGGGTGTCGTCAACTCAAAAAGGACGAGCAAGTCCTTTTCGGAAAAATCCTTGTTCCCGACAATGTTGATCTGCTTGATCTTGGCCGACGCACCCTCTTCGATGTTGAAGTTGATGCCGACCCGGTTACGCTCGAGCGGCGTTACCGTCGTCGTAATCACGACGCCATACTTGCCCTTGGTCAGGTACTGGCGCTTGAGTTCCTGTTCGGCCTTTTCCAGTTGGGCGCGATCGAAGATACGGCCTTCGGCAATGCCGGCCTCCTTCAATGCCTTGATGATGACATCCTTGTCGAATTCCTTGAGTCCGACAAAATCGATCTGCGCGATGGCCGGGCGTTCCTGCACCACGACGACCATGACGTCGCCTTCCACCTCGATCCTTACATCGCGGAAGAAGCCGGTTGCGAACAAGCTCTTGATAGCCTGGGCGGCCTTTTCGTCCGTCAGCGTTTCGCCCACCTTGACCGGAAGGTAACCGAAAATCGTACCGGCCTCGGTGCGCTGTATCCCCTCGACGCGGATGTCCTTCACGACGAAAGATTCGAATGCCAGTGCGGGGAGGGAAAAAAGTCCGGCGACGAGGACGGAGAGCAGGGATTTCTTCATTATTCAGCCGGAAAACAGACGGTTCATGTCATTAAAAAATGCGAAAGCCATCAGGACAAACAGAATGGAAAGGCCGAACTGCTGGGCAATTTCCATCGCGCGCTCGGAAAGCGGCCGACCCCTGACGACTTCAATCATATGATACATCAAATGCCCCCCGTCCAGAACGGGAATGGGCAGCAGATTGAGCACGCCAAGGCTGATGCTGACGAGCGCCATGAACTTCAGATAATAATCGAGCCCTAGCCGCGCCGACTGACCGGCATAGTCCGCGATCGTCACCGGTCCTGAAAGATTGCGCCATGAGACTTCGCCGGTAAGCATCTTGCCCAGCATCACCAGACTGAACACCGATTTTTCCCAGGTTTCTTCCAGCGCTTTGCCAGCCGCGGCAAATACGCCATAACGTACGAACACCCTGACCTCGCGGCGCGACTCGGCGGATTCGGCAACGCCGATGCCAACTCTGCCGATGCGTTTGCCGCGCTCGGAAATCGCCTCTGGAACGACGTCGACCGCAACAGGCTGACCATTGCGCAGCAATTCGACATGCAAGGATCGCTCCGCAGCATCGCGCACCTGCATCACGAAATCATGCCAATAACTGATTTCCACACCATCGATGGCGACGATTTCATCTCCGCTCTGCAGCCCCGCCCGCTCGCCCGGACTGCCCGCCATCACCGTACCAACGACAGGCGGCAGATTCGGGCGGAAAAACCGTATCCCCAACCTTTCCAGCGCATCGCCTTCCCAGCCCTCCTCGCCCGCAGCCTTCAACGACAGGCGACGAAAGTTCACCTCATGGCGCTCGTTGATCACCTCGAGTTCGACTGTTTCGTGGTCGACCGCCTTGTGCAGCAAGGCCCAGCGCAGATCGTCCCAGGTCGCCACCGGCTGCCCGTCCAAGTCGCGCACCTGTTCGCCGTTGACAATCCCCGCAATGGCTGCAGGCGACGACGCTGGTGGCGTTCCGAGTATGGGCAGCAGTTCATTGCTGCCCATCATGAACACGATCCAGTAAAGCAATATGGCAAGGGCGAAATTTGCAAAAGGTCCGGCGGCGACGATCAGGCTACGTTTGCCGACCGACTGACGGTTGAAGGCTCGTTCCCGCTCCTCGGGGGCGACTTCGCCCTCGCGTTCGTCTAGCATTTTCACGTAACCGCCCAGCGGAAAAACGCTGATCGCCCATTCGGTACCGTCCTTGCCCAGACGTCGCTGCCAGAGCGTTCGACCAAATCCGACCGAAAAGCGCAAAACGCGCACACCGCAGTAGCGGGCGGCCAGATAGTGTCCGAACTCGTGCACGACGATAAGAACGCCGAGAACGACGACAAAGGCCAGCAGATAGAACGGCAGTTGTGTCACGCGATCGCGGATTCGCGGATGAGGCTGTCGGCGATGCGGCGAGCTTCGGCATCTGCCATGAGCACATCTGCCAGGCTTCCCTCAGGCCCTGCCGGCATGACCCTCAGGGTTTCCTCGATCAAGCGCGGAATGCCGGTAAATGAGAGCCGTCTGTCCAGGAATGCCGCCACGGCGACCTCGTTTGCCGCGTTGAGGATAGCCGGCGCCGTCCCCCCAACGCTCAATGCAGCGTAGGCAAGCCCCAGACAAGGAAAGCGTTCAAAATCGGGTGCTTCGAAATCCAAGCGGGCAATCTGGAATAGATCGAGCGGTGGCACGCCAGCGTCGATCCTTTCCGGATAAGCCAGTGCGTAGGCAATCGGCGTCCGCATGTCCGGGTTGCCCAGTTGGGCCAGCACCGAACCATCGGTGTATTCGACCAGCGAGTGGATGACGCTCTGTGGATGAACCACCACCTGAATCTGCTCGCCTGGGCAGGCGAAGAGCCAATGTGCCTCGATTACCTCCAGCCCCTTGTTCATCATGGACGCCGAATCGACTGAAATCTTGCGCCCCATCACCCAGTTCGGATGGGCACAGGCTGCTTCCGGCGTGACATCGGCGAGCGCGGCGAGCGGCGTACTGCGGAACGGCCCACCGGACGCTGTCAGCAAAATCCGGCGCACTCCGCATATTGATAATCCACGCGAGAAATCTAACGGAAGCGATTGAAATATAGCATTATGTTCGCTATCAACTGGCAACAGGACGGCATTATTTTCACGCACCGCATGCATGAAAAGCTCACCCGCCATAACCAGCACTTCCTTGTTCGCCAGAAGGATTTTTTTGCCTGCCCGCGCCGCCGCAAGCGTCGGCCCAAGACCGGCCGCGCCGACGATCGCCGCCATCACGGTATCCACTTCGGAATGAGTCGCCATGGCCACCAGCGCCTCGACCCCATGGCATACCGTCGTAGACAGACCCGCATTCCGGCAGCGCAACGCCAACTCATCCGCCAATCGTTCATCACGGACGACGGCATAAGCTGGATGGAATTCCCTGCACTGTTCGAACAACTTGTCTACCTGACTGTGGGCACAAAGTGCATAGGCCCGATAGCGATCCGGGTGGCGCCGTATCACATCGAGCGTATTGACTCCGATCGAACCGGTCGCACCCAGAACCGTGATGTTTTGACGCTTCAAGCCTGCCCCTTCAACAGAAGCAGCCAAAGCAGCGCCACAACCGGCAGCGTCGACGTCAGGCTGTCGATACGGTCGAGAACGCCGCCGTGTCCGGGCAGAACATTGCTGCTGTCCTTGATTCCGGCTTGCCGCTTGAGCAGCGACTCATACAAGTCACCGACAATGCTGATTGCCGTCACGGCTAGCAGACACAGTATCCACAACGGCATCCCGACCGGTTCGAACCCATATACAATGCGTAGCACCGAGCCATACAGAGCGACGCCAAGCCCGGCACCAATAGCACCTTCCCAGGTTTTTCCCGGACTGATCGCGGGAGCCAACTTGTGTTTGCCAAAGGCTTTTCCTGAGAAATACGCGGCAATATCGGCGATCCAGACCACCGCCAGAATCGCCAGCAGCACACCCGGGCCGGGAACCCTCAATTGAACCAGGGCGAGCCAGGTCGGAAACAGCACCACCAGACCGACCAGCATCCCGGGCCAAGCACGCGGCATGGGCCATTTTTTCGCCATCCAGACTGGAACTACGAGGCACCAGAAAACAGCTGCCACGCCGTAAGCCAGGAGCACCCACGGCGCGGCCAAGCCATCGGCGCCAACCCCCATCGCGGCCGGAGCAAGCAATGAAACAATCGCACACAATGCAGCAAGGGACACGCCAAGTGCGCTTCTCGCCGCCCCCCCCATGCCAATCAGGCCACCCCACTCCCAGGCACCGACCCCGATGAAGAGGGCTACGAGTATGGCCCAATAGGCCTGCGGCAGGAAAAACAGGCTGGGCAGCACCAGCGCCAGGAGAACCAGAGCGGTTATTACGCGGGTCTTAAGCATTCGAGTCGCCGACCAGTTGTTCGCTGGTGCGACCGAAGCGTCGCTCGCGCTTCTGGTAGGAAGCGATGGCCTGGTCGAACTTGCTGCGGTCGAACTCCGGCCACAAGGTCGCCGTGAAATAGAGCTCGGTATAGGCCAGTTGCCAGAGCAGGAAATTGCTGATCCGCTCCTCGCCGCCGGTGCGAATGAACAGGTCGGGTTCCGGAGCGAAATGCATGGACAGGAAGGGCTCCAGATCGGCCTCGGTCCACCCCGAACGCTTCTCGGGCCGAGACTGAAGCATGGCATTGAGCGCCTGCATGATGTCCCAGCGTCCGCCATAATTGGCCGCAATCGTCAGCTTGAGCCGGTCATTGCCGGCAGTGCGCGCCTCGGCGGCACGTATCAACTCCTGAATGCGGACATCGAAACGCGAAAGATCGCCAACGACGCGCAAACGGACACCATTGCTGTTCAGGTTCTCGACTTCCTGTTCCAACGCCTTCACGAACAACTGCATCAGGAGCGTGACTTCCTCCTCCGGTCGGCGCCAGTTTTCGGAACTGAAGGCAAACAGGGTCAGGTATTCGACCTCTCGCTCGAGGCACCCACGTACCATCTTGCGTACCATCTGTACACCTTTGACATGCCCGGAAAAACGCGGCATGAAGCGCTTCTTCGCCCAGCGGCCGTTGCCATCCATGATGACGGCAACGTGCCGCGGAACCGCCACGGTCTCGGGAACCTGCTGCGTCGAACTGGCGAATATAGCCATTCAGCTGGGGAGTCCGGCTGCGCTCTAGACCTGCATCAGCTCGGCCTCTTTCTGGGCGAGCATCTTGTCGACTTCCGCAATATAGCGGTCGGTCAGTTTCTGGATATCGTCCTGCGCCTTGCGCTCGTCATCCTCAGGGATTTCGCCCTTCTTCAACGCATCCTTGAGGTGGGTATTGGCGTCGCGGCGCAGATTGCGGATCGCCACTTTGGCGCCCTCGCCTTCATGTTTGACGACCTTGATCATTTCCTTGCGGCGCTCTTCGGTCAGCGCCGGCATCGGCACGCGGATCAGGTCGCCCTGCGAAGCAGGATTGAGACCGAGATCGGAGTCGCGAATGGCCTTTTCGACCTTCTGTGCCATACCCTTTTCCCAGGGCTGTACACCGATGGTACGAGCATCGATCAGGGTGATGTTGGCAACCTGATTAACCGGCACCGGCGAACCGTAATAGTCCACCTGAACGTGATCGAGCAAGCCCGTATGCGCACGCCCGGTACGAATCTTCTGTAAGTCGTTCTTTAAAGCCTCCAGGGATTTCTGCATCTTGCCTTCGGCTGTTTTCTTGAGTTCCTGAATCATTTTCTCCCCCTCAGCAATAAACCAGCGTACCTTCGTCTTCACCACAGACCACGCGCTTCAGCGCGCCGGCCTTGAAGATGGAAAACACGTTGATCGGCAATTTCTGATCGCGACACAGCGCGAATGCCGTCGCATCCATGACGGCCAGATTGCGCGCGATGGCATCGTTGAAGCTGATCTTGTCGAAGCGCGTGGCGGTCGGATCCTTCTTGGGATCGGCGGAATAAATTCCATCGACCTTGGTCGCCTTGAGCACGATCTCGGCGCCGATTTCCGACCCGCGCAAGGCTGCTGCGGTATCGGTAGTGAAAAAGGGGTTACCTGTTCCGGCGCCAAAAATGACGATCTTGCCCTCTTCCAGATAGCGGATGGCCTTGCCGCGAATATACGGCTCGATTACCTGCTCGATATTGAGCGCTGACTGGACTCGTGCGTTGAGTCCTGCCTGGCGGAAGGCATCGGACAGCGCCATCGCGTTCATGACGGTCGCCAGCATGCCCATGTAATCCGCGGTAGCACGATCCATCCCGGTGGCCGTACCGGCCATGCCACGGAAGATGTTGCCACCGCCAATCACAACGCCGATTTCCACTCCCAGGTCGGCAACCGCCTTGATCTCTCCGACGATCTCCGCGATGGTCTGCGGATTGATGCCGTAGGCGTCGTTACCCATCAGGGCCTCGCCGGAGAGCTTGAGCAGGATGCGTTTGTACCTGGGCGTGGTCATGGCGTTTCCTTGCAAATTACTTCTTGGCTGCAGCAGCGGCAGCTTGGGCGGCCACTTCGGCGGCGAAGTCGTCGACCTTCTTTTCGATACCTTCGCCAACGATGAACAGCGTAAAGCCGGCGACGGAAGCACCCTTTTCCTTCAGCAACTGTTCGATGGTCTGCTTGCCGTCGGCGGCCTTGACGAAGACCTGACCAAGCAGGGTGACATCCTTAAGATACTTCTGCACCGTACCTTCGGCGATCTTTTCCAGCATCGCTTCCGGCTTGCCGGCTTCGCGGGCCTTCTCGATGGCGACGCGGCGCTCGGTGTCAAGCAGGTCGGAAGACACACCGGAAGCATCCAGCGACTTCGGCTTGGAGGCGGCGATGTGCATCGCCAGATCCTTGCCCAGTTGCTCGTCGCCACCGATGACGTCGACCATGACGCCAACCTTGGCGCCACCGTGAATGTAGGAAACCAGTTTGCCCTTGGCTTCGAAACGGACGAAGCGGCGGATGCTCATGTTTTCGCCGATCTTGCCGACCAGTGCGGAACGGGTCGATTCGACGGTACCCTCGCCCATCGGCAGCGCCGACAGCGCGGCGACGTCGGCCGGATTGCTGCCGGCGACCAGCGCGGCGCAGCCGTTGGCCAGCGCGATGAATTCGTCGTTCTTGGCGACGAAATCGGTTTCGCTATTGACTTCGATGATCGCACCGGTCTTGCCATCAGCGGCGATGCTGACCGCGACGATACCTTCGGCCGCGATGCGGGTGGCGGCCTTGGTCGCCTTGTTGCCGAGCTTGACGCGGAGGATTTCCTCCGCCTTGGCCATGTCGCCATCGGCTTCGGTCAAGGCCTTCTTGCATTCCATCATGGGCGCGTCGGTCTTGCCGCGCAGTTCTGCCACCATGCCTGCGGTAATTGCCGCCATACTTTTCTCCTGAACAATTCAAACAGGCGGCGCCTTAAGCGCCGCCCTTGCAACCTTACTGTGCAGCTTCTTCCTGGACTTCGACGAACTCGTCTTCACCACCGGCTTCGAGAATCTCCTGGACAACCTGGCTACGACCCTCGAGGATGGCATCGGCCACGCCGCGGGCGTACAACTGGATGGCACGCGAGGAGTCGTCGTTACCCGGGATGACGTAGGCAACGCCATCGGGCGAGTGGTTGGTATCGACCACGCCGATGACCGGGATACCCAGCTTTTCGGCCTCGGTGATGGCAATTTTGTGATAGCCGACGTCGACGACGAAGATGGCATCCGGCAGGCCAGCCATGTCCTTGATGCCGCCGATGGATTTTTGCAGCTTTTCGAGTTCGCGACGGAAGGTCAGCGCTTCCTTCTTGGGCATGCGTTCCATTTCCCCGGCTTCGACTGCCAGTTCCATGTCCTTGAGGCGCTTGATCGAGGTCTTGACCGTCTTGAAGTTGGTCAACATGCCGCCCAGCCAGCGCTGGTCGACATACGGCGCACCAGCACGAAGCGCTTCTTCGGCGATGATTTCACGGGCCTGGCGCTTGGTGCCGACGAACAGGATGTTGCCGCGATTGGCGGAGAGCTTCTTCACGAAAGCCATGGCTTCGTTGTACTTGGCCAGGGTCTTTTCGAGGTTGACGATGTGAATCTTGTTGCGGGCACCGAAGATGTACGGGGCCATCTTGGGGGACCAAAAACGGGTTTGGTGGCCGAAGTGGACACCAGCCTCCAGCATTTGACGCATGGTTACGGACATATCTATTCCTTTTAAGGGTTGAACCGCCACCCGCCGGAAACGCCCGCCATTCTTGTATTTTGGCGGACACCCTTAATCGGCGGATGTGTGGATTGATTGCTTAAGGATTCAAGCAAACATTTTTTCGAAACTTTCGTCTCGGAAAAACTCTTGGATTATAGCATTGCCAAGACAGACAAATAAAGCTCAATAGCCGTTCTGTTTGAGCGAAAGCAGTTGCAGCATGCGGAGCAGATAGGGCTCCCAATCAGGCATGCGCAGGTCGAAATCACGCTCCAGCCGCGTGCAGTCCAGGCGGGAATTGGCCGGGCGAAACGCGGCGGCCGGATATTCGCTGCCCGGGATGGCAATTATCGCATCGGGCGCGAGGCGCAGTTTGAATCCCGGCATTGCCGCCGCCCGCGCGACGATGGTGCGGGCAAATTCGTGCCAACTGACGGGTCGACCGCAACAGAGGTGGTACAGACGCTGCTCCTCGCCATTCATCGCCTGCCCCTTGCGCACCATCGCCAGCACGACACCGCTTACGGTGGCGATCATCGCCGCAGGTGTCGGCGAACCGATCTGGTCGGCCACCACGTTCAGCGTTTCCTTGTCTCGCGCCAGGCGCAGGATGGACTTGACGAAATTCCCGCCGCGCGCGCCAAACACCCAACTCGTCCGGAAGATCAGCGATTTGCACCCGGCGGCACGGATGGCATCCTCGCCAGCCAGTTTGCTGCGGCCATAAGCGTTCTGCGGATTGACAAGGTCGGTCTCGACGTAAGCTTCCGCCTTGAAACCGTCGTACACATAGTCGGTCGAATAATGGATCAGCAAGGCCCCGAGCACCGCAGCCTCTTCCGCCAACGCCCCGGGCACCTCGGAATTGATGCGCATGGCCAGTTCCGGCTCGGATTCCGCCCTGTCGACAGCGGTATAAGCCGCGGCATTGACGATGACGCTGGGCTTCAATCTCCTGACCAGGGAACGCAATCCATCGAGCTCAGTCAGATCGCACTCGGAACGTCCACAGGCGATCACCTCGCCGTGGGGCGCCAGGGAACGCTGGAGTTGCCAGCCGACCTGGCCATCCTTGCCGAGAAGGAGAATGCTCATTGCCTGACCACGAAAATCAACACCTTCGAATTATGCCATCCTCTACCCGGCGCGGCTTTGCGAAACCCGTCGCATCCTTTATCCTTCGCCCCTTCCAAACCGTTGAGCCGTCCTTCAATTTATGAGCATTTCCATCAAGACGCCCGAAGAAATCGAGAAAATGCGGGTCGCCGGGCGCCTGGCTGGGGAAGTTCTCGATTACATCGAACCCTTCGTCAAGGCTGGCGTCACCACCGATGAAATCAACCGGCTCTGCCACGACTACACGGTCAACGTTCTGGGTGCCGTTTCGGCCCCGCTCAACTATGCGCCGTCCGGCTACGACCCCTATCCCAAGTCCATCTGCACATCGGTCAATCATCAGGTCTGCCACGGCGTACCCAGCGACCGGATGTTGAAGAACGGCGATATCGTCAATATCGACGTAACGCCTATCAAGGATGGCTACCACGGTGATACGAGCCGGATGTACCAGATCGGCGAAGTTTCGATCCAGGCCCGACGCCTGTGTGAAATCACCTTCGAATGCATGTGGCTGGGCATTTCGGTGGTGCGCCCCGGTGCCCGCATCGGCGATATTGGAGCCATCATCCAGAGACATGCCGAAAAGAACGGCTACTCCGTCGTTCGCGAATTTTGTGGCCACGGCATCGGCGCCAAATTCCACGAAGAACCGCAGGTGACGCACTACGGCAAGGCCGGAACCGGGCCACTCATGGAACCCGGAATGATCTTCACGATCGAGCCGATGATCAATGCGGGCAAGGCGGCGATCCGTGAATTGGCGGATGGCTGGACCATCGTCACCAAGGATCACAGTCTTTCGGCACAGTGGGAACACACGGTCCTCGTCACCGAAACAGGCTACGAAGTGCTTACGCTGTCAGCCGGATGTCGCCGCAAGCCGGACTGGATAACCTGATGACGATCGACCTGGCTGCCCTGCGCAGCGAAGTCAAGGCCGGGCAACAAAGTCTGCGCGAAGCCTATGCGCTGGACAACGATGCGCAAGCCCTGCTGACCAATCGCTGCCGGCAAGTCGACAGCGTTCTGGTGCGCCTCTGGGACAGCCTCGAATTCCCGGCAGCCCCGGCCCTTGCCGCTGTCGGCGGTTATGGTCGCGGCGAACTCTACCCGGCCTCGGATATCGATCTTCTGATCCTGCTGCCCCAGGCACCGAGCGCGGCACTCCAGGAGCGGCTGGAACGACTGATCAGCCATTTCTGGGATATCGGGCTCGAAATCGGACATAGCGTGCGGACGGTTCAGGAATGCCTGAACGAGGCGGCTGATGACATCACCGTTCAAACCGCGCTGCTCGAAGCCCGTCTATTGACCGGCAACAAAAAACTCTTCGCCACCTTTGAAAAACGTCTGCGCGGCAACCTCGATCCGCTGGTCTTCTTCGAGCGCAAGCGTCTTGAGCAACAGGAGCGCCACCTGCGCTTCAACGAAACGCCATTCAGCCTGGAACCCAATTTCAAGGAAGCGCCTGGCGGCCTGCGCGACCTGCAGGTGATTTTCTGGGTGTCCCAGGCCGCCGGCTTCGGTCGGAACTGGGCCGAACTTGAGGCAAACGGTTTCCTGACCCGTGAGGGACTGGAACTCGCGCTGCGCTGCCAGGAATACCTCCAGCACTTGCGGATTCGCCTGCACCTGATGCTCGGACGCCGCGAGGACCGACTTCTTTTCGACTATCAGAATACGCTGGCCAGCCAGTATGGTTTCGAATCGACGCCGGCCAAGCGTGCATCGGAACAGCTGATGCAGGGCTATTACCGCAACGCGAAAGCCATCGTGCTGGCGAACACCATCCTGATGCAGAACATCGGCGCCGCGCTCTCGCCGGAAAGCGAGCAACTGCCGCAACCGATCGACGAAAACTTCCAGTCGGTCGGTGGGCTACTCGACGTCCGCGATGAAAAAGCCTATGAAAAGAATCCCGCGCTGATCTTCGACAGTTTCCTGGTCATGCAGGAAAACTCGGATCTAAGCGGCATGACTGCCAAGACGCTGCGCGCCCTGTGGCATGCCAGCGCGCTCGTCAATCCGGAATTTCGCCGGAACCGGGAAAATCGCGCGGCCTTCATCAAGCTGCTTCAGTCGGAGCGCGGAATAATTCACGAGTTTCGCCGTATGAACCAGCTCGACATCCTGGGTGCCTATCTGCCTGCGTTCGGACGCATCGTCGGCCAGATGCAGCACGACCTGTTTCACGTCTACACGGTCGATCAGCACATCCTCCAGGTGCTGCGTAACATCCGCCGCTTTTCGATGAGCGAATTCGCCCACGAATACCCGCTGTGCTCCCGTGCCATTGCCGAATTCGAGCGGCCCTGGCTGCTCTATGTGGCAGCGCTTTTTCACGATATCGCCAAGGGGCGTGGCGGCGATCATTCCGAATTGGGAACGGTCGATGCCCGCACATTCTGCGAAGATCATGAGCTCTCGGCCGAAGATACCGAACTCGTCGTCTGGCTCGTCCGCCATCACCTGATCATGTCCCAGGTCGCGCAGAAGGAAGACCTTTCCGATCCCGACGTAATCGCTTCCTTCAGTGGCTTGATGGGCGATTCGCGCCATCTGACTGCCCTTTACCTGCTGACCCATGCCGACATACGCGGCACCAGCCCGAAAGTCTGGAACCAGTGGAAAGGCAAGTTGATGGCCGACCTCTATTACCAGACGCTGCAACACCTGGGCCAGGAGAACGCGGAAGCGCCGAGCGGCATCATCGCCCAGCGGCAGGCCGAAGCGATGCGCCTGCTGCGTTACTTCGCGCTTTCCGACACCGTGCATGAGCGCCTGTGGAAACAACTCGACACCGTCTATTTCCTGCGCCATTCGGCCGAAGAGATCGCCTGGCATACCCGCTCGTTGCATTACCGCATCTTCAACGAAAAACCGGTGGTGCGAGCCCGCCAGCAACAGGATGGCGAAGGCTTGCAGGTGATGGTCTACACACAGGATCAGCCGGACCTGTTTGCCCGCATCGTCGGCTTTTTCGCGCGCGCCGGCTACAGCATCGTCGACGCCAAGATTCACACCACGGCGCATGGCTACGCGCTGGACAGCTTTGTCGTCCTCGACGTCACCCAGCGGCACATCGACCGCGAGATGATCAATTTCGTGGAACATGAACTGACCGACCGGCTGGTGCGCCAGGCACCGCCCGATGTCCCGTCATCCGGCCGGCTTTCCCGCCAGGTCAAGCATTTCCCGATCAAGGTGGAAGCCAACATCCGGCCGGACGACAAGGGGGCGCATTTCGTGCTGTCACTGACCGCCGCAGACCGCCCAGGCCTGCTGTATACGGTCGCCACCGCCCTTGCCGAGCATGGCGCCAACCTGCATACCGCCAAGATCACCACGCTGGGCGAGCGCGTGGAAGACGTCTTCCTGATCAGCGGCGGCGACCTGCGCCAGAGCTCCCGGCGCATCCAGCTAGAAACCGAGCTGATGGAACGGCTGAAGATTCAGTCCTAGACCGAAATCCCCATGGGCGGCGTTGCCGCCTGGCAGCCGACGACCTTTTCGATCACTGCCCGCACGCGGCCCATCGCCTCCTGCAACACATGTTCAAGGCTCTCGAAATGGATGCCTTGGGCACTGTCGCCCCGTCCGGCGGCATGGTTCGCCACGACGCTTATGGCGGCGTAGGGCAAACCAAGTTCTCGGGCCAGCACGGCTTCCGGCATGCCGGTCATGCCGACGAGATCGGCACCATCGCGTTCCAGTCGGTTGACCTCGGCGGCTGTTTCAAGACGGGGCCCCTGGGTCGCCGCGTACACGCCGCCAATCTTCATTTCCACCCCGAGAGTTTCGCCGGCCTCGCGGATGCGTTCGCGCAAGTCCCGATCATAGGGCTCGGTAAAGTCGATATGGGTGACCGGCGTTCCGTTGCCGTCGAAATAGGTGGATTTCCGGCCCCATGTGTAGTCGATGATCTGGTTTGGAATTACGATGTCGCCCGGTTGCAGGTCGCCGCGTATACCGCCGACCGAAGCGACTGAAATGACGCCGGTGGCCTTGTGGTGATGGATCGCCCAGAGATTGGCGCGGTAATTGACGGCGTGCGGCGGGATCGTGTGGCCATAGCCGTGGCGCGGCAGGAACATCGCCGGCTGGCCGCAGATTTGCCCGAAGACCAGCGCGCCGGAAGGTTCGCCATAGGGCGTGCGCACCACTTCGCGGTGCGAAACATCGAGATTGGACAGCGTGGTCAGTCCGCTGCCGCCAATGATTGCCAGCATTTCAGGCCTCCCGCCGGGCCGCCCCAAGGGGGGCATGCGCCCCCTCAGGGGGCAGCGAACACAAGGCCGCTGGCCGCAGGACAGCCGAAGGCTGGTCCCGCGAAGCGGGATGCGGCTTTGCCGCACAAAGTGAGCGTGGGGGTTGTTTCATGGTTTCCTTTCGGCCAGCAGCGAGGCCAGTGTAGGCACCACACCGGCGTTTGCCGGGTAGGCGCGACGCAGTTGTGCCAGTTCCTGCGCACTGCCTTCGAGTTTACGGTAGCGGGCGTGGTCGCGTTCGGCAACGAATGGCAGGCCGCGCAAGGTTTTTTCGATGTGGTAGCGAACCAGCGTGTCGCGCCCAATGTCTTTGGCTTGCCAGGCAATGGCGGTGCGATCGACGAAATGGATGCAACGCACCGATGACAGTTCTGTGGCCAACTCGGCCACCCGGCGATGCACCGCCTCGCGATAGGCTATCACCGCCCGGCCGCCGTCACCGTTAACAGCGCCGGTCACACTGGCCGGTGCCCCCATCAGCCAGCAGACGATCGTGTCGGGCGCGAAGGCCTCTATTACCGAGCGCTGCCCGGCCGCCAGTGCCGCGACATCGGCCTCGATCAACGTCACGCCATCTGCTCCCACCCGCTGGCGCGTCGCCGCAAGGCATTCAGGCAGCGTATCGACGGCCAGTACGGTCAGCCCTCGGGCAAGCAGCGCCTGGGTGCCAAAGCCGGGGCCACAGCCGATTTCCAGAACGCGCTGGCCGCCCAGTTGCGCAGCCATCCAGTCGTAATCGCCGCGCCGCGCATAAATGGCGCCCTCTTCCTGCCAATAGCCGAGAAACTCGCCGACGGAGGCACCGCTCATGCCGGGTCTTCCTCCTTCATGGCGTAGATCGCCGGCAGATTGCGCCAGGCGCCATTGACATCCATGCCGTAACCGAAAACGAAGCGGTCAGGTACGGTCAATCCCGAGAAATCGGCCAAAACCGGCTTTTGCCTGCCGTTCAGCTTGTCGGCGAAGACCGCCAGCAACACTTCGGCAGCACCCAGCCGCAGCAGGCTGTCCTTGACCGCCGCCAGCGTCACACCCTCGTCGAGAATGTCGTCGACGACCAGCACGGTGCGCCCCTTGACCGAAATCCACGGCGCGCTGCGCCAGGAAATCTTGCCGCCCTGCGTGTCGGCGCCATAACGCGTGGCATGCAGATAATCAAAATCGAGCGGAAAATCGAGCTTGGGCAACAGTTGACCGCAGAAGATCACCCCGCCGGCCATCACGCACAGCACCAGCGGGTTTTTGTCGGCCAGCCGGGCGCGGATTCGCGCCGCAACCGCGTCGAGCGCTGCCTGAACAGCGTCCGCCGAGTGAATCGTTTCGGCCTCGGCCAATAGCTTGTGAGCCGCCTGCTGGTCCATCACGCCCCCAACGATTTCAGATAGTTATCGAAGTCAGCGCCGACTTCCGGATGGCGCTGGCCGAAAACGACGGTCGCCTGCAGATAGCCCAGCTTGGAGCCGCAATCGTAGCGGGTGCCGGCGTAGCGATAGGCCAGCACCTGTTCTTCATTGAGCAGCGAGGCAATGCCGTCGGTCAGCTGGATTTCGCCGCCGGCCCCCGGCTTGATGTTCTCCAGGTGATGAAAGATGCGCGGCGTCAGGATGTAGCGACCGACGACCGCCAGCGTGGACGGCGCTTCTTCCGGCTTCGGCTTCTCGACGATGGCGTTGACCTGCTCGACACGCTCGGCCACCCGGCGCGCATCGACGATGCCATAGCTACGGGTATCGGCGCGCGGCACATCCTGAACGCCGAGCACCGAGCAGCGGTAATAGTCGTAGGTATCGGTCATCTGCTTCATCACCGGCGGCTGGCCATCGAGCAGATCGTCGGCGAGCAGTACCGCGAACGGCTCGTCGCCGATCACTGGCTTGGCGCACAGCACGGCATGGCCGAGCCCGAGCGCTTCGGCCTGGCGGATGTAGATGCAGTTGATGTTCTTCGGAATCATGTTGCGCACGAACTCCAGCATCTCGTCCTTGCCGCGCGCCGCCAGTTCGGATTCCAGTTCGTAGGCCTTGTCGAAATGGTCCTCGATGGAACGTTTGGAGCGGCCGGTGACGAAGACCATGTCGGTAATGCCAGCCGCCACCGCTTCCTCGACGGCGAACTGGATCAGCGGCTTGTCGACGATTGGCAGCATCTCCTTCGGGCTGGCCTTGGTCGCTGGCAAAAAGCGTGTGCCCATGCCGGCTACCGGAAATACGGCTTTGCGTACCTTCTTCATTGTTTTGCTCCCTCTTCCAACAACTTCAACAATTCTGCCTCATCGATCACCGGCACGCCCAGTTCCAGCGCCTTTTCCAGCTTGGAACCGGCTTCCTCGCCGGCCACCACGAAATCCGTCTTCTTCGATACCGAACCGGCCACCTTGCCGCCCGCCGCCTCGATCATGTCCCTGGCCGCATCGCGCTTCAGCGTCGGCAGCGTGCCGGTCAGCACGAAGGTCTTGCCGGCCAGCGCGGAAATCGGACCTTTTTCACCGTCGACCGCAGCAGGCAATGCAGCCAGCAATTCCGCACGGCGCAGCGCCAAGGCCGCCAGCAGGCCACGTTTGCCCGGCGTCTGCAGCCAGTGGATCAGGGCGTCGATCACTTCGCCGGGCAGACCGCCGCTCGACAGCGCCGCGCTATTGACACCCTCGGTCGCCAGCCGCGCACCATCGACCAGCGCGGCCAGTTGCTGCGCCCGCAGGGGCGTCAGTTTGGGCACGCCGAGCACGCCGTAGAGTTCGCCCCAGGCCAGCCGCTCGGCCAGGCCAGGATGTGGCGCATGCTCGTCGGCGGGCGCCACACCTTCGGCAAGCAGGGCGTCGACTGCCGCGACATTGCGTTCCTCGCCAAAAAAATCGGCAATCGCCGCCGCCACCGTCGCACCGATGTCCGGCAGCACGGCGAGCAACGGCGCCGGCGCCCGGCGCACGCGGTCGAAGCTGCCCAGCCACTCGGCCAGCGTCTTGGCGGTCGATTCGCCGACATGGCGAATGCCCAGCGCGAACAGCAAGCGGGCCAAGCTCGGCTGGCGGCTTGCGGCGATGCCGGCGAGCAGGTTCTCCGCCCAGCGGGTCGGCACCTGTCCGGCCTTGACCGTTTCCGGCACTGTGCCGTCGCGTTCGTCGGCGCGCCGCTTCATGTCGAGCAGGTCGTCGAGGTGAAGGCGATAGAGATCGGCCACGCCCTGCACGTAATCGAATTCGACCAGACGCTCGACGTAACGCTCGCCCAACCCATCGATGTCCATCATGCGCCTTCCGGCAAAATGCAGGATAGCCTGGATGCGCTGCGCGCGGCACGAAAAGCCGCCGGAACAGCGCGTCACGGCCTCGCCCGGCTCGCGCACGACATGGGCGCCGCAGACCGGGCAGGCTTCGGGCATCGCAAACGGCCGGGCATCCGCCGGTCGCCGTTCGGCGATGACGCCAAGCACCTCCGGGATGACGTCGCCGGCGCGGCGAACGATCACGGTATCGCCAACACAGATGCCACCCTTACGCTCGACTTCGTCAGCGTTGTGCAGCGTCGCGTTGGTCACCGTGACGCCGCCGACGAAGACCGGCTGCAGGCGTGCCACCGGCGTCAGCGCGCCGGTGCGGCCGACCTGGATGTCGATCGCCTCGACCACGGTCATCGCCTCCTGCGGCGGATATTTGTGGGCGACCGCCCAGCGTGGCTCGCGCGTGCGAAAACCGAGGCGCTGCTGCAAATCCAGGCGATTGACCTTGTACACGACGCCATCGATGTCGAACGGCAACGAATCGCGCAACGCTGCGATCCGCTGATGAAAGACAGCCAGTTCGTTGCCCCCGTGCAGCACAGCGCGATGTACGCAGACCGGCAGGCCGAAGGCGGCCAGCGCGTCGAGCACGCCAGCATGGGTTTTTGGCACTTCCCAGCCGTCGACCGCACCAATCCCATAGGCGAAGAATTTCAGCGGTCGGCTGGCTGCCATTGCCGGATCGAGTTGACGGACACTGCCGGCAGCGGCATTGCGCGGGTTAACCAGGGTCTTTTCACCGCGCGCGGCAGCGGCGGCGTTGTATTTTTCGAGATCGTCGCGGCGCATGTAGACTTCGCCGCGCACTTCCAGCACCGGCGGCGCCTCGCCCTTCAGACGCAGCGGAATCTGGCGCAGCGTGCGCAGGTTCTGCGTGACATCCTCGCCGGTGGCGCCATCGCCGCGCGTCGCCCCGCGCACCAGCACGCCGTTTTCGTAGCGCAGGCTGATCGCCAGACCGTCGAATTTCAGCTCGGCGGCGTAGTCGACCGGCGGTGCGTCGTCGCCCAGCATCAGGTCGCGCCGGATCCGTGCATCGAAATTCAGGGCGCCGCTCGGTCCGGTGTCGGTCTCGGTCTGGATCGACAGCATCGGCACTTCGTGGCGTACCGGCGCGAACTGCGCCAGCAACTGGCCGCCGACACGCAACGTTGGCGAATCGGCCGTCAGCAGCTCGGGATACTGCTGCTCCAGCGCCTGCAGTTCGCGGAACAGCCGGTCGTACTCGGCATCGGGAACGGTCGGCGCGTCGAGAACGTAATAAGCGTGATTGTGGCGCTCAAGTTCCTCGCGCAGCGCCGCCGCACGCTCGGCTGCCAGCGCCGGCACCGGCATCAGGAAAAGAGCCGCTGCGCCTGCGCCGAGCCGGCGGGAATTCCGTAGCTGGCCATCGTCGCTTGCGGCTTGCCAATGAATTCGCGCCGAATGTGGTCAAGCTGCACGTCGTTGAGCGGCTGCCGGTTGTCATCGACCAGCGTGCCTTGCAGGGTTTCGGCAAACCGCTTGGCCAATTCGACCATTTGCTGGAAAACGCGCTCGCCGTGGCCGACCCGCGGCACATCGAGAACGAAAGTCAGGCCGTGGGTCGTCAGATTCAGCATGCTTTCGCGCGAAAAACGGGTCGTCTCGAAATTCTGCAGGGTAAATTGCACCCGACCGTCGTCATCGAAACGCGTGAAGACGCCATCGTCGCCCAGCACCATGCCGGCCGCCTCGGCCAACGCGCGAATCTTCGTCCCGGAAAACTGGGTGGCACGGCTGACCAGATTGACCCCGATTTCGAGGTCGACCGCAGCACAGAAGCGATCGATTTCGGCCGCCTGTTCGAGCACCTGGCTGGAAGGCATGTCTGCCACCGCCAGCAACTGATCGGCAACCGCATGCATCGCTTCGGTAAAGGTGAAGACATCGGCCTCGGAAACCACCCCGGTACGGTCGACCAGTTGCAAACCCACACGAATCCGGCGCACCGGCACTTCGCTGTCCGGCGCAATGCGCTCCCATTCCCGGGTGCGCTCGTTGAAGGCGACCCAATGCACCGGTTTGCCCAGATGCTGCAGTGCCTCTTGTTGCGAATAGATGATCTGCGTTCCGGGAACCGGATCGACCAGTTCCATTGCGACGATGAACTCTAGGCGCGGGTCGAGCAAGGTGCCGGGAACCAGCCCGGCAGGCAACTCGGGCAATTCCGGATCACGTTCTTCAATGGCCGGTTCAGCGTCAGGAGTTGCCAGGGCAATCGGCGGCTCATCCGCGTAAACCGGCGCCTGGTTCGTTTCGACCGGCGCGTCCTCGGGCGGTGCATCGGCAAAGACCGGTTCCCGGCGCTCGCCGGCAATTACCGGGAATTCATCCCGGAGCTCCGGTTCGCTGACAGGAGCCTTTGGCTCTTCAGCGAGCAGAAGGTCTTCATGCTCCGGCTTCAACACCGCTTCGACCAGCTTGCGATGGCGGTATTCCTGCCACTTGTTGTAGGCCAGCACGCCGACCACTGCCGTCGCGCCCAAACCAATCAGTCCAATCTGGAGTTCGGTCATTTAAGCCGCATCCCTCATCTTCAAGGCTTCTTCAATATCCACTTCCACCACGCGCGACACACCGGATTCCTGCATGGTGACGCCGACCAGCTGCTCGGCCATTTCCATCGCAATTTTATTATGGGAAATGAACAGGAACTGTGTTGCACCTGACATTTTCTTGACCATGCCGCAGAAACGCTCGGTATTGGTATCGTCGAGCGGCGCATCGACTTCGTCCAACAAGCAGAACGGCGCCGGATTGAGCTGGAACATCGAGAAAACCAGCGCAATCGCCGTCAATGCCTTCTCGCCGCCGGAGAGCAAATGGATGGTCGAGTTTTTCTTGCCCGGCGGCTGGGCGATGACCTGCACGCCGGCGTCGAGAATTTCGTCGCCGGTCATCACCAGCTCGGCGCGGCCACCACCGAAGAGCTCCGGGAAAAGCTGCCCGAAATGGCCGTTGACCGTGTCGAACGTGCTTTGGAGCAGGTCGCGCGTCTCGCGGTCGATGCGGCGGATGGCATTTTCCAGTGTTTCCATTGCCTCGGTCAGGTCGGCCGCCTGCATGTCGAGGTAGCCCTTGCGCTCGGTCGCCGTTTCCAGTTCCTGCAGCGCCGCCATATTTACGGCGCCGAGTTCGGCGATGGCGTTGGCGAGGCGGGTGATCTCGCCCTGCAAGGCGGCCGGCCGGGCACCGCCGTTATCGTTCAGCGCCAGTTGCAAAGCTTCCTCGTCGGCGCCCGCCTCCAGCAACTGCTGGGCGAACTGCTCGGTATTCAGCGCCGCCGCCTGTTCCTTCAGCTTGAGGTCGCCGATGCGCGCGCGCAACGGCTCCAGGCCCTGCTCGATTTTCAGGCGCTGCTCTTCCAGGCCGCGCAGGGCATTGGTCGCCGCCTCCAGCGCGTCGCGGCAACGGGCCAGCGCCGCTTCCTTCTCCTGGCGGGTGGCCAGCGCTGCCTGCAGGTTGTCTTCCATGACATCGGCCGGCGCCGCCTCGACCTGCGCGGCACACTGCGCACGATCCGTCTCGATCCGGTTCAGTTCGCGTTGCGCCGTCGCCTGCTGGGCGAAGATATCCTGCAACTTGCTTTCGCTCTCACGCAGCGAAAACTGCGCTTCGCGCAAGGCCCGGTCGAAATCCGAATTGCGCTCGCGCTCGGCGCGCACCGCGCGCTCGGCCTCGTCCAGCCGCGACTGGGCGCCGGACACCAGCACGCGGATGCGGGCCAAGCCGTCGCGCACCTCGGCGATCTTGTCGTCGGCCGCCATGTCACGTTCGCGCTCGGTTTCCTCTTCCTCGGCCAGTTCAGCGAGCTGTTCCTGCTGGCGTTCCTTCAGCTCGCGGTAGCGTTCCAGCGCCTGCCCAAGCTTGAGCACCTCAAGCTGCACGGCATGCACGCGCTGCTGGCGGTCGGCGACGTACTGGCGGATTTCGCCGACTTCCTCGCGCTTGTCGTCAAGTTGCTCGTCGAGCATCACCAACTGCTCGCGCACGTCCGCGGCCTTTTCCTCGAAGGCAGCGACGCCTTCACCCAGCGTTTCGATCTCGCGCTGGCGTTCGAGCAGACCGTGTTCGCTCTTGTCCGGGGCGAAAAAGGTAATGCTGGAGCGCGTCAGCAGGTCGCCGCCCGCCGTCACCAACACGGCGCCCGCCGGCAGGTCGGCCCGGCGGGCCAGCGCTGCATCGAGCGACTCGGTGGCATGGACGCTTCCCAGCCAGTCCGCCAGCACCGCGGCCAGCACCGGATTGTCGCAACGCACCCGCTCGATTAGGCGCCCGGCGCGCTCGCCGTTCGTCAATTCGCAGGGCAGCATCACGCTCAGCCTGGCGTCGGGCCGGTCATGCAGCCATTCGTCCAGCTTGTCCGAATCGTCGCAGGCGATGGCATTCAGCCGTTCGCGCAATACCGCTTCGACCGCTGATTCCCAGCCGGCGTCGACGTGAATCTGCTGCCAAAGCGGCAGCGCTTCGGACAGGCCGTGCCGGCGCAACCACGCCGGCAGCTCGCCGGATTCCCGGGCACGCGCCTGCATCTGCTCCAGCGCAACGCGTCGCGCCTGACCGGCGGCCAGTTCGCGCTCAATGCGCTGCAGTTCGTCCTGTACCTGCCGACGGCTCGCCTCCAGTTGCGGCATTTCCTGCTGCAATTGCTGCAGATGATCCTGGTCGCCGGCCAGTTCCTCGCGCAGCAAAGCCAGTTCCTCCTCCTTTTCGGCAAGGTCCATGGCATCCGGCGCGTCCTGCCCGCCCCCCTCCTCGCGCAGCCGTTCGCGACGCAGGGCGATGGCCTGCAGGGCGCGCTGGGCGTGCGCCTTGTTGGTCAGTTCGACCTCCAGCCGCTGCTCGCCGTTGGCCGTACGCGCCTTCAGGCGTTGCAGTTCCTCCTGCGCCTGGGCATGGCTCTCCTCGACCTGCGGCGCGATGTTCATTTGCTGGTGCAGGCGCTCCTCGGCCTCGTCGACGCGCAGGCGGGTAATTTCCTGCAGTTCCTCCCATTTTTGCCGGTCGACCGCAAGCTTCTCGGCCGTCTGGCCCCAATGGGCCAATTCGTCCTCCAGTTGCACCAGGCGCGCTTCGAGCTGGTTGCGCGATTCGCGGCGATGACGAATTTCCGCTTCCAGCCGGGCCACCTCGGCATTGGCCGCGTACATATCGCTCTGCGCGTTGTGCAGCGCATCGCCGGCGGCGAAGTGGGCTTCCCGCGTTTCCTCGGCACGCGCCTCGGTTTCGCG